>JAKIUO010000002.1 GCA_021647535.1 Hyphomicrobiaceae bacterium | reverse complement strand
CTTTTTCGGAACAACAGAAAATGCGGTCAAAACGCAGCTATGGATCGCCATCTCGGTTTATGTGCTCATCGCCATCATAAAAAGGCGACTTGATCTGCCTGCTGAGCTCTACACAATTCTGCAAGTGCTCAGCGTGACGATTTTAGAAAAAACACCATTGGATCAATTGCTTGCAAACGCGGAGTGCAAAAGCGCGAATTCCGCTTCAGATAACCAGTTGAATCTATTCAATTATTAACCGGACACTAGTGATATAACACATAAAGTAAACTTATGCGTTATATCCGATATTGCATATTTATCGGATATAGATCATAATGATTCCATGGCAGACTTAGCACGCGATCCAAAGCAGATCGGAAACATAGTACAACGCGCCCGCAAAAAATTGGGCTGGAACCAAACGCAGCTCGGTGAAAAATCAGGGCTACGGCAAGAAACCATTTCCCTCATCGAAACCGGTAATCCAGCAGCAAAGCTGGAAACAATTCTGGCTGTCCTTGGTGCACTCGATCTCGAATTTCAGATTATGCCGCGCTCGAAAGGTCAGGCTTCTGATATCGAGGATATCTTCTGATGCCCCGTCATCGCCAATATACACCGCTGCGCGTTCACCTCAATAATCGCTTGGTTGGTCATCTCATTAAAGAGCCGAGCGGCGCTATCGGTTTCCAGTATGATGAGAACTGGCTTACTTGGGAACATGCGCTCCCGATCTCTTTATCCCTGCCGCTACGAGAAGATGCCTATCGTGGAGAACCCGTTGCGGCTGTGTTTGAAAACCTACTGCCGGATTCGGATGCTCTTCGCCGTCGTGTCGCTGAAAAGGTGGGCGCACGCGGAACTGACGCCTACAGCCTGCTGGCTGCCATCGGGCGCGATTGCGTCGGCGCACTCCAGTTCATTCCCGATGATGCCGAAGCGATTGATGCGGCGGGCTCTATCGAAGGGGAAGAGGTTGATGACGAGGCCATTGAGCAGATACTTCGCAATCTTGCCCAAGCACCTCTCGGTCTAAACCGCGATGATGAATTTCGAATTTCTGTTGCCGGTGCGCAAGAAAAAACGGCACTGCTCTGGCATAACGGATGCTGGAAAAAACCATATGGTACGACACCGACGACACATCTTTTCAAGCCACAGATCGGCCAATTGCCGAACGGCATTGATCTATCAAATAGCGTCGAGAATGAGTTTTATTGCCTGAAGCTCATGGAGCTGTTCGGCCTCCCGGTCAACAAAGCTGAAATAATGACGTTTGGTGAAACGAAAACTCTTGTTATTGAGCGCTTTGATCGACGATGGACAAAAAACGGACGGTTGCTGCGCTTGCCACAAGAAGATTTCTGTCAGGCGCTCTCTGTTCCTCCAACAGCAAAGTACCAGAGTGATGGCGGCCCTGGAATGGTTGCAATACTTGACCTGCTCAAAGGTAGCGATACACCGGCAGAAGATCAAAAGGCGTTCATAAAAGCACAGATATTATTCTGGCTGATCGGCGCTACCGACGGTCACGCAAAGAATTTCAGCATATTCCTCCGCCCCGGCGGCGGCTTCCAGCTAACCCCGTTCTATGACGTATTGACCGCGCAACCAAGCCTCAATGCCCGCCAGATTGAACGGAAACAAATGAAACTGGCCATGTCAGTTGGCAAAAACCGCCATTACCGGATCGACCAGATTGTTGGACGCCATTTCCTCCAAACTGCCGAGCAAGCCGGTCTTCCCAAACAGCTTGTCCGTACCGTGATAGAAGATGTTGCAGAGATTGCTGAAAAGACGATGATCCAATTGGAAACCACCCTACCCGCCAATTTTCCAGGGGTCATTCATAACACTGTTCAGGTAGCATTGGCCGCTCGCTTGCGTAGTCTTGAAAGAATTGAAAAATAAGAGACCCGCAGATAAGCAGGAAATTAAGCAATTTTCATTTATCCGATACAATGCACTCTAACCGACGATCCAACAAACTGAGGCCAGCTTATAATTCAGCTTGTAACAAGTGGTTGAAACCAATTCACATCCACCGCTGCTATAACATAGCGAAAATCTGCTCGAAGTGCTTGTGTATTACCAAACCGCGCGCGCAAGTCAGTCAAGACGGACAGGGTACGTTCCAATCCAACATCATCTGGAGTGAGAATGCGTATTGCATGAAGATATTTCTTGGCAGTTTGTGCATCATCAATTTTTATGGGGTCATTGCTAAGCAATGCATCGTATTCATATTGCACAGTAGCTTTTGCTGGGGCACCTGCTGGTGTTCTACCGGATTTGACACGATCGACCTGTTTTATGATCGCCCCTTCAACATTGAAAACACCGTCAGGCAAAAGAACCAATTCGATGCGGAAACTTGCAGGACAAAAGAGATGAGACTCAATAAATGATCGAAGTCATACCGAACTGGCATCCCATATTTGTCCATTTCACTGTAGCTCTGTTGCTGGTGTCGGCGGGGCTATTCGTCTTTCTCTCTGTTGTCCCGGGGAATGCGCCTTGGCAATCCAACTTGCTTGTGGTTGCGCGCTGGAATCTTTGGATCGGGGCTGCTATTACAATCATCACCTTGCTGGCCGGGTGGCAGGCCTATAATAGTGTCGCGCATGATAGCCCGTCCCATGCCGCCATGACAGGTCATAGAAACTGGGCGCTTTTTACGGCTTCTTTCTTTGGAATATTGACTCTGTGGTCATTTTATTTGCGCAAGGAAATGCAAGGAAACCGGCTTTTTTCAACCCTGATCTTTCTGGCAGCCATCATGCTGCTGACGACTGCCTGGAAAGGGGGGGAAGTGGTTTACCGCTACGGTCTAGGCGTCATGTCCCTGCCTCAATCTCAGTCTGGGGAAAAAGATAAAGGCCATGAGGAGGCTGAAAGCCAGAGTCAGGATTCTCATGCTCATTGATGCCGCTCCTCTGTCTTGAAGACAAAGCACAGCAGGATAACCATTTACCGCGCTCTGCCATTTTCGTCTCGTTACAGCTATTTCATCGCTTCCATATGCAAAAAGTCGAGGTCTGTTGCATGCTCTTCTGACATCTCTTTCGTTTCGATCTGCAGAGTGGCGAAGGAGAAATTGTAATCGTTGCGCAACAAGTTTTGAGCTTTTGTCAGTATTTTCTCGCTGTCCCCTTTCTTGTTTATGCGAATATGGGCGGAGAACACAGTTTTGTCCGAGGTCAATGTCCAGGCATGAACATGGTGGACATCTGCTATTTCCGGCAGTTCTTCCAGACGCGTGATCACAGCTTTTAAATCCATATCCGCCGGAGTGGTTTCCATCAGGACTTCCAGGGCTTCACGCATGATCCCCCAGGAGGCATAGAGCAGCACCAGACCAAAAGCCATCCCAAGCAGCGGGTCTATGGCAAGAAAACCGGTGAATTTGATCACAAGGGCTGTGACAATAATTAAAATACTGCCCACAAAGGTCTGGATAATATGCCAGTAAGCACCGCGCATATTCAAATCATCCTTCTGGGCACTAAACAATAGCTTGAGCGAGATCACTTCGGTGATCAGGCCTCCAACTGCGGCGAACAGCATCGGTGTGGTTGGCAAATCAACAGGATTTTGCAGGCGCATATAACCCATGACCAGAACGATCACTGCCATAATGGCCAGAAACACACCGTTCAGCAGAGCGCCGATTATTTCCGCCCGGTACCATCCAAAAGTATGACGGGTACTGGTAGGGCGAAGGGCCATGCGCGCAGCAACGTAAGCCAGCACTACCCCTCCAACAGCGGAAAAGGTATGAAAAGCGTCAGAAATGACCGCCACAGAACCGGTGTAAATTCCGATGCCCAACTCGATCAGAAAATATACTCCGGTGAGCCACCCAGAAATTTTCAAGGCTCTGTCTTTTTCGGGAGAAGCGCTTTTGAAATCAGGCATCTTATGTCCAGAATGATCGGTCATGGCTGGTACTCCAAGATAATTTGAGTGCAGATTTACATTAGCGTTTCAGAACGCTGCGTTTTTCATCATATTCGTGGCGGTCAATGTCTCCACGCGCAAGGCGTTCATCAAGAATATCCAGCGGCGTTTTTTCTCGCGTCAACGTTCCAAGGCCAAATTTCGTATTGGACCTTCCAGACAGTAAATAGACAACCAGTACAATAAAACCGATGAATAATAGTGGTCCAAAAAACATACCCAATCCTCCTCCAAATCCTATTATGATTATTTCAAACCCGGGCAAAATAATATGGTGTTTTTGCTAGTGTTACATATTTGGTGGTTCCAGTTACAGTAAGGTCAATAGAATAGATGCTCACTGTTTTGTGATCGTTGATTGTCTGCAATGCCTTGACCTTCCATCTACTGGAATAGCTAGCTTGGTTGTTGAGCCACCCCAGCAAAGAGGGGCTCAAACTGAAATTTTATCCTTTGGAGAATGATCATGAACACGACAAAACCTCTGGTTGCAGCAGCCGTTATCGCTTTTTTGACTTCATCAACACTCATCCCGGCAAATGCACAACAGGCCAACCATCATCCAGACAAGGCAGCAGCTGGAAAGACCATGCCGGGCGGCAAGCCTGGTATGAAGATGGGAATGGGCGGCATGATGGGCAAAGGCGGTATGATGGGGATGATGCACAAAAAAATGATGGGGCATCATACGGGGTTCAAGCGTGCCAAGGCTCTATCCACAGAGGGATTGAAGCGTGTCCTTGATGTCGTCTTTCCATGATGGGCTTTACTCGCCTCAAGGCATCAAATGTCAAGATAAAGGATGAGAAGGCGGCCACCGCTGACCTGGTAACAGCAAAAGGCGAATTGATCGCCAAGCTTTCAATTAACCGGAATACGGGAATGGCAAAGATTGTTGAATAAGATAGAATGTTGGGAACGAAAAACGCCTGCCGATCATTGATTGGCAGGCGTTTTTATTAGGCTTTGGTGTTTTTAATGTGCATTGACCCAATAGCACCCTGAATAACGCCATTTTGAACAAGAGCGAACCGGATTGCCGTGATGATCACGTCCATTATGCCAATGACTGCAATGTCTGTGGCGGCAATATTTTACTCTTCCATGGTGGTCGCTGCGAATGCGATAGTCAATCTTGGTGACAAGAGGAGCAACAGGAGACTGTATTTGCGGCATCAAGACAGCAACTTGTTGTTCATCAACGGCATAGCTGATGGAAGAGAAGTTCAATGAGAATAGGATTGTCAAAACGAGTGAGGCAATTAATCCGGAAAAAAATTTCATGTCAGTAATCCCTTTTTACTAAAAAAAATGTCGTTTTTATAAGAAAAAAAGTATGTATCCGGTATAATGAAGAGCCAATAAAGAAAAATATAAGAAATTATTTTACCTTAAGAGGTAACGGGCGGCTTCAATATTTCTGAACCGCCCGTTATTTAGTTTCGCCTTAACGTTTACAGAACCATGGTGAACTTATCTTGCAGGCTGAAAAAATCGATAGAGCGGCACGAATAATAAGGCAACATACCAGCCATAGGCAAAGCTTTCAGCTAGTCCAAGCAGATAGCTTGAGGGGCTGATCCAGCTGAATCCCGGCAGCAGCTTGATCCAGAATGGATACATGGCATAAGCCGGGAATAACAGATCAAAGGCGACACATAATGTAAATGTGATGGCTAGAAAAACGCCCAGCGCCATGCCAAGGGAGTAGATGGTCAGGCCTTGTTTGCCATGAGCTGAAACGTGCGTATGTTCTTTGTGCTTGTGCCCTTTGCCCCCACAGCATTCTTTTGAATCTGTGGCCTGGTTTATTGTGACATCAGTCATTTTTCTGTCCTTTCATTGCGTGCCGAAATATTATTCGATTTTATAAAGATGGTTCCTCCAGTAAGGGGAGGGTCAAGGGCGAGGCAAAAAAATGTTTTTTTATTTTCTTTCTTGACCTTCCATCTACTGGAACGCCCACCCTCTACTCATTGGAAGGTTATGGAAATTTGATTCCTGCTTGCCCGAAGGGGAGGAGCAGCGTTGCACAAGGGACAAAGATGATGGCTCACTCGCACTCGCATTCACACGGAAATGAAGGTCATAATGAAGGCAAAAGGCAAGCGCAGCTGAAAGATCCGGTCTGTGGCATGGCTGTTGATGCGGACAAGGCGAAATACAGTACCAACCACAAGGGCCATGATTATTTTTTCTGTTCCATGGGCTGCGAGACGCGCTTTGCTGTTGACCCGGATGAGTATATCGAGGCCAAAGATCCCGTTTGCGGCATGAAGGTTGATCGTGCCAGCGCCAGCCATATGCACAAGCAGGGCGGCGAAAACTTTTATTTCTGCTCAAGCAGCTGTGAGGACAAATTTACCGCTGACCCGCAAAGCTATCTGGAGGGAAAAACCCAGGCCGAACCCATGCCTGAGGGCACGCTCTACACCTGTCCCATGCATCCTGAAATTATTCAAGAAGGCCCTGGAGAGTGCCCCAAATGCGGCATGGCACTGGAGCCCAAAGGCGTGCCTGCGGGAGATGAAGGCCCTAACCCTGAGCTGGTTGATTTCAAGAAGCGCTTTGTCGTTGGAGCCATATTTGCCGTTCCCTTGCTGGTGTTGGCCATGGGCGGCTATGTGGGGTTGCCGATTGAAAGCTGGATCGGCAAATCAACCTCTCACTGGATCGAACTGATCCTAGCCACACCTGCGGTGCTGTGGTCTGGCTGGCCGTTTTTCGTGCGCGGCTGGAAAAGTTTGCAGACCATGAATCTCAACATGTTCACACTGATCGCCATTGGCACGGGCACGGCCTTTGTCTATTCGGTCATTGCCACGGTCATGCCCGACATTTTCCCCGATGCGTTTCGCGCCGCTGATGGATCGGTCGGGGTTTATTATGAAGCGGCGGCGGTGATCGTCGTGCTGGTTTTGCTTGGACAGGTGCTGGAATTGCAAGCCCGCGAGCGCACCGGCGGTGCCATCCGGGCACTGCTTGATCTGGCTCCCAAAACGGCAATGATTGTGCGTGAAGACGGTTCGCAGGAGGAAGTGCCGCTTGAAAGCGTGCAGCATGGCGATATTTTGCGCGTGCGTCCCGGCGAGAAAGTGCCGGTAGATGGGACGGTAACTGAAGGGCGCTCCAGTATTGATGAAAGCATGTTGACAGGCGAGGCCGTACCGGTGGAAAAAAATACAGGCGATGATGTAACGGGCGGGACGCTCAACGGCACCGGCTCGATCCTCATGCGGGCTGAGCGCGTCGGTTCGGACACCATGCTGTCGCAGATCGTTAATATGGTGGCCGAGGCGCAACGCTCGCGCGCACCGATCCAGAAGCTGGCTGATATGGTGGCGGGTTATTTTGTACCTGTCGTGCTGCTGATCGCGGTCATCGCCTTTATTGTCTGGTCAATCTGGGGACCAGCTCCGGCCATGGCTTACGGTTTGATTTCCGCTGTCAGCGTTTTGATTATCGCCTGTCCCTGTGCGCTGGGTCTGGCCACTCCCATGTCGATCATGGTGTCGAGCGGACGCGGTGCACAGGCTGGTGTGCTGATCAAAAATGCTGAAAGTCTGGAACGCTTTGCCTCTATTGATACGCTGATTGTCGATAAAACCGGCACGCTGACCGAGGGCAAACCACGTCTGATGGAGGTGCTTGCTACGGGCAAGACCGAGGAGAAGGCGCTGTTGCAACTGGTGGCCTCATTGGAGCGCGGCAGTGAACATCCGCTGGCTGAAGCCATCGTCAAAGGGGCCAAGGCGCGTGATCTCTCACTTTTCAAAACCGATGATTTTGAAGCCCTCACCGGCAAGGGGGTACGCGGCAGGATCGACGGCAAGATTGTAGCGCTTGGCAATGACAAGCTGCTGGCCGCCTTCGACCTTGAGGCAGGCGAGATGACTGCAAAAGCAGATGATCTGCGGAGCAAGGGACAAACGGCCATGTTTGTCATCATCGACAATGAGCTGGCGGGCATTGTCAGCGTAGCCGACCCTGTTAAAGCAACGACGCCAAAGGCGCTGCAACAATTGAAAGCCGAGGGGCTGAAAATCATCATGGTCACCGGTGACAATATCCGTACCGCCAATGCCGTGGCTGCTGACCTCGACATTGATGAGGTGGTGGCCGATGTGTTGCCCGATGGCAAGGCAAAGATTGTCAAACGCTTGCAAAGCGAAGGCGCCGTGGTCGCCATGGCCGGAGACGGTGTCAATGATGCCCCGGCGCTGGCGCAGGCTGATGTGGGTATTGCCATGGGTACAGGGGCTGATGTCGCCATGGAAAGTGCTGGCTTCACTTTGGTCAAAGGCGATTTGCGCGGCATTGTGCGGGCGAGGAAACTCTCTGAAGCCACCATGCGCAATATCAAACAAAACCTGTTTTTCGCCTTTATCTACAATGCTCTTGGCGTTCCCGTCGCTGCCGGTGTGCTTTATCCGGTGTTTGGCCTGCTGCTCTCACCGATCATTGCCGCCGCTGCCATGAGCTTTTCATCCGTTTCGGTGATCGCCAATGCGTTACGCCTGCGGAGTGTTAAACTGGGAGGAGAATAATGAATATTGGAGAAGCCGGGCAGGCCACCCGCCTGCCCGTAAAAACCCTGCGCTATTATGAACAGATTGGCCTGGTCCGACCGTTGCGTCAGAACAATGGCTACCGCGATTATTCACAAAAAGATGTTTACAAGCTGCGCTTTTTGCAACGCGCCCGCAGCCTTGGTTTTACCATAGAGGATTGTCGTTTGTTATTGTCACTCTACGAAGATGACACCCGCACCAGCAGACAGGTCAAGCAGGTTGCCACTCGTCATCTGGAAGAGATCGAACGCAAGATTACCCATCTGGAGAGTCTGCGCGGCACCCTGCAACAGCTGATCAAAGATTGCCATGGAGACCACCGCCCCGATTGCCCGATCCTTGAAGGCCTGTCGAAAGCGGACAAAGTGTAATAGCTTTGGTTTCCCACCTGTACCATTAACCTATAGGCAAAAAGCACAGATGCGATAGTACACATACGGTGTATTATACCAACCGCCCTTAATATTGACCCATTGCATGGGATCATAGCGGCTCATATGGCTGGTAGATTGTGCGCAGCTTGATACTGGTATCTTGCAAACGCAAAATGCCCGCCAGATGGGCCGCTATGTCCCACCCATCAAAGCCGCGCTATCTCTGGCGCTGTTTGAGCGCATAAGGGCCGGGTGCTTTTTCCCAGCAGCACCGGATCACTCGGCTAATGGTACCAGTACCACGTCGCCTCGTGCTCCAGCCCTGCTGGGAAAAATCGCTCCGGTGCAATGGGTCAATATTAAGGGCGGTTGGTATGATAGGGTCTGGGCGTACTTAAAGCTGATATGAAAACGGGGAACAAAAAAATGGATTTGCAACGTCTTGATGGCCCGCGCCTTACTGCGCGCTCGGGTAAAACCCGCCAGCTGGTGATCATCCTGCATGGCTATGGGGCCGATGGTGCTGATCTCATATCGCTGGGACGCCAATGGCAGCAATTGCTACCAGACGCGGAATTTGTCGCGCCTAATGCGCCTCAATTTTGCCAGAACCCGCCCATGGGCTATCAATGGTTTCCGTTGAAGGTGACGGAAAGGGGCGTAGAATCGACACCGCAAGAGCGCTGGCAAGGAGCGGTGGATACGGCCCCTGTCGTTGAGGCGTTTATTGAAGCGGAATTGCAGCGCACCGGGTTGCAGCCATCTGACCTGGCGCTGGTCGGGTTTTCGCAAGGGGCCATGATGGCCTTGCATACGGGACTGCGCGGCAGCAAAACACCTGCCTCCATCGTCAGTTTTTCAGGCATGTTGCTGGGCGTCGATCAGCTCGACAGCCTCTCGGCCAAGCCGCCGGTTTTTCTGGCGCACGGCTCGCTGGATGATATTGTGCCTTTTGCCGCCATGGGGCTCACCAAAGCAGCGCTGGAAAGTGTTCAAATTAATGTGACACCTTATGTGGAGCAGGGCATGGCTCACGGTATTGATGGCGAAGCCACCTGGTTGGCCGGAGAATTTCTAGCTAAAAATTTCAGCTTTTAGTATCTTAGCGGATCTGCCGGTTGCCGCAATAGTTATCATATGCTTCTCGTGCCGTCAGCACCAAAGGTTTGTAGGCGGTGCCAAGGCGGCCAGCTCCTCGGCAGGTCGAGCGCGACAGATTGCCCGACACGCAGGCCTGCTGGGTGCGATCAACGATATTATCGAGGTATATATCGGTCAATTCATGAACGCCACGCAAACGGTTTCTTTTCATGGTGCGGGATAAATTACCTGTAAAAGTCAGGTAGATAGTAGGTTTTTCGCGCCCAAGAGCTTGGGCATATTTTTGATGTGCATGGGCCATGCGTTTTTCAATTTCGCTACAATCAGGAGATTGGGAATCGTCATTTCCGCCAAAGCCAAAGGACGGCAATGAGCTCATGGAAAACCCGGAACAGCCGGATAAACCACTGCCGAGCAGAAAGAGTAATATAACGTTACGCGCGCTTGCGCGTATTTGTTGAATTGAACACTTTTCAGCTATGAATATACGAACTAAAATCAATAACATATTTGCCCCCCGGCCTTCTCATACTTTATTAGTAGCCTGAATGAGGGGGTAATGGCAAGTATACGGAGCTGACTTGCCATATTGCACTCTTCACAGATGACAATTTCACCTGTAGACTGCCGACAATTGCTGGCCATGAAGGGGCTGGGAGCGAGGAGGTATGTACAATGATGATCACCAAAGGGACGCCGCCGGAAACCTGGCCTGCTCTGGTGCTGAACGCCGATTACCGGCCCCTCAGTTACTATCCCTTGTCGTTGTGGAACTGGCAGGCCACCATCAAGGCGGTGTTTCTGGATCGGGTCAATATTGTTGATCGCTATGATCGCAAAGTTCACAGCCCGACATGTGAAATCGCTCTGCCCAGTGTGGTGGCCCTGAAAACCTATGTGCGCCCGGCGCTTTATCCAGCCTTTACCCGCTTTAACGTATTTTTGCGGGATCGTTTTACCTGCCAATATTGTGGGGATCTCGATGATCTGACTTTTGACCATCTGATCCCGCGCTCCAAGGGCGGGCTGACGCGCTGGGATAATGTGGTGACGGCCTGTTCGCCGTGCAATCTGAAAAAAGGGGCGCGCTACGCCAAAGATATCGGCATGTTGCCCATGCAGGCCCCTTATCGCCCAACGGTCTATGAATTGCATCGCAACGGGCGCTCTTTCCCGCCCAACTTTCTGCACGAAAGCTGGATTGATTATCTCTACTGGGACAGTGAACTGGAGCCCTAGGGAACGCTATATCGACAATTCGTCCACATGAAGTTCAAGGCGATTGGCAAACGGCCTGTCTCTCATTGACCTGCGGGGCTGATCCGCGCATAGATTACTCGCAAAAATATAACCGGCTCAACGATACAGGTCCTGGATGCACAGACATGAATAACAATAAAAAAATTGGCCAGTTGAGTGCGCGCGAAGAGCGTCAGTTGCAAGCGGCGCGAAAACTGTTTTGTGAGGTTGGCGAGCAGCTCAATGTGGATCTGTCGGTAAAACTCTGGGATGGCTCGGTGATCCCGCTCGGCCTTGATGTGCAGAGCGATTTACTGCTCATTATCAAACATCCTGGTGTGATCACCTCCTTGCTGCGCAAACCATCGCTCGATGTCATTATCCGACATTATATCAAAGGGATGATTGATTTTGAGGGCGGCACCTTGCTGGATGTGGGGGCGCGACTGGCCTTCAAGCATACCCGAGGACGTCTCAAAAACATTCCCAAGCGGGACATCTTCGAATTTGGCCGCACCTTCTTGTTCGCGCCGACCTTGAAGCCGGGGCAGACGCGCGGCTTTGCCGGCGATGAAAGCGGTGATCCGGGCAAGCGCACCAAAGGCGATGACAAGGCCTTTATCGAGTTTCATTATGATCTGTCTAACGAATTTTATAAGCTCTTTTTGGGCGAACACATGGTCTATACCTGCGCCTATTTTACGGATTGGGACAGTTCTCTTGATAAGGCGCAGTATGATAAGCTGGAAATGATCTGTCGCAAGCTGCGTCTTTCAAAAGGAGAGCGTTTTCTGGATATTGGTTGCGGCTGGGGCGGGCTGATTTGTCATGCTGCCAAATATTTTGGCGTCAAGGCGCACGGCGTGACCCTGTCGACCGAGCAATATGAATATGCCAAAGCCAAGATCGACAAGCTTGGCCTTGAGGACCGCGTGACCATTGAGCTCAAAGATTATACAGAGCTTGAGGGGCCCTATGATAAAATCGCCTCCATCGGTATGGCCGAAGCCATTGGCGTGGCCAATACGGATGTTTATTTTTCCACCGTCAATCGCTTGCTGGTGGATAAGGGGCTGTTCCTCAATCACGCTATTTCGCGCAAGGCCAAAAAGAAAAAAAGCCGCTTTAATTCCCGTCCCGAACAACGCGCTTTGCAGAAATATATTTTTCCGGGAGGGGAGCTGGATGACCTGGGCCACACCATAGAGGCGCTGGAGCAACACAAATTCGAGATCATGGATGTGGAGGGGTGGCGCGAACATTACCAACTGACCACGCAGCTCTGGTGTGATCGCTTGACCAAAAATAGAGAAAAGGCCATTGAGATTGTCGGTATTGAGGCCTATCGTATCTGGGTGGCCTATCTGGGCGGGGTGTCGCTGGCCTTTTTGCGGGGCTCGGCTCGGCTCTATCAAACACTGGCCAGCAAAAACCCCAAGGGACCGACGAAACTGCCACCAAGTCGTGCTGATCTTTATAAATAGGGCTGATATATTCTTCTTTACAAGTATCTAACTTTTCATTGCTTTGGGTAACGTAATATTAATCAATATTTTAATATTATTAACGGGCTTTCCCTGCGGTTTTTTATATTTCAAGGGGAGGAATTATTTGGAGCCCTTGAATCATGCCCTTTCGCGCCGCATTTTTTCTGTCCGTTTTTGCTCTGGTCTACATGCTACCGGTCCATAATAATATGGTGGCGGCCAAACAGGTCTCTCGCAGCGTGAAATGTGAGCTGTCTCCCTTTACCGGTTCCTGGGTTTCCAGCGAACCAACTGTGTCATTTTTATCAAAACTGTCCATAACTGACCGTTGCAAGCAGGTCATTTCCGAGCCTGTTGCCATCAATAATCCTTGGGCCGGAGATCTTGGAATTCAAACGAAGTCGACCTATCGCGAATATACTTTGCGGCCTTCCAGCACCTGTTCGCCTTTCGATTGTGTTTGGGGGCGCTCGCTAGGCAGATTGGCAGAAAAGGGGAAATTGAAGGCCCGTTTCCGCATGTTTTTATCTCAAAGATATATAGAGTTAACGCGCCAGGGAGGCAAAATGCTGATCAGTTGGCGCATAAAATATACGGGTAAGAAAAGGCCGGATCAGGTTGGTGAAACCCTGATGGTGCGCGTAAAATAGTCTCTTTTGGGGTTTGCATATGTGCTGGTAAAATAGCCTTTTGCATATATGATAAAGTGTTAAATCCTAAAAAGGGCCATAGAACAGATGGTTGATTTCTTGCTGTGCAAGTTGGCTAGTCTTTATTTTCTTGTGCTTTGTCCTCCAGCTTATTATTATTCTATAAGTAAGTAATAGAGTAGAGGTGCTGGATAAGCATGGATACGAGCCAGGAAACAGAATTAAAAAACATGATGGCCCGAGCGGTTTTTTTCGCTCTTTTTGCAGCCTATTTAATAGGCGCAGTCATTTCTTCTTTGCCAATTGAAAAAGAACAGCGCATTGCAGCCGATAACGCAAAGCCGGTTCTTGTTTCGAGCAAAAAATACGACCAATCAATTCATATTGAGCCTTCTTTTAGCAGCTCTTACGCCGCCCATCAAAACAAAGTTTTGAAAAAAGGGGGGCGAGGTGAAAAGGGGGCTGAGCTAGCGCAATGGTGGCAAAGGCATAACCGTCAGGCCGTGGTGCAGGGAAAATGGTGGGTTCAGCCCCCGGTCGCTCTGGCTCAAACCGTGTTTAAAAAACCAAAATCGGTCGAAAAAAATACGATTATGCTCTCCAAAAAGCAGCCAGAAGCTGAGAGCTATCAAGAGATGGTGTTGCTTGCTGAAAGTCGCGTGGTCGAGCCCGCGTTTGAGGCTGTTTTACAAACGCTCCAGCCGATTGAGAATTTTGTCTTGGCCAGGCAGGCCGAGGCTTTAGGAGCTTTTGCTGAAACCATTGCCCCTGATCAATACTCTTTGGGACAATCCATGGGGGGGCTACAGTCTTCACAGTCAGATGAGAGCTTAAAAGTCAGGCTGGTCGGGCTCGACCTGACGAAGAGCTTTCCCCTGGTTCGTCGGGCAGTGATTGCCTATGGCAGTGCGCGAGCAGAATTTCTGGATAAAAACAAACCTGATGTACTGTTGGATGTCAGCAAAATTCTCCCTCCTGAAGCAGACAAGATCCCGCTGAAAGGCAACGTTTTGATGAAAGACAGGGCTTTGTTGAAAGGCAAAGTTCTGCTAAAAATAGACAAAACCTATCAATGCAGTGCGGACCAGGTCGCGGGTTGGTCGAGTATCAAGCTGCTGGAAAAGCACAAAGAGCTATTGAGGCAATCGCGTTCTGTTACTGGAGATGTTTCGGCCCTGTTGGCGGCGCGTCTCAAGGAAAAAGGCTTTGAGGCAGGAACGCCTGTTTATATGCGTATATTCAAGGACCGCTCTTTGTTAGAGGTCTGGCTTGAAAAAGACGGGCGTTATGCCCTGTTTCACACCTATAAAATCTGCCGCTGGTCTGGCTCATTTGGACCCAAGCTTTATGAGGGTGATCGCCAGAGCCCGGAAGGCTTTTATCTTGTTGATGATCAACTGTTCAACCGGCGCTCGTGGAAATGGAAAGGCAGCTTTTCCATTGGCTATCCCAATGCCTATGACAAACTGCATGGCCGTACCGGGTCGTTGATCCTCGTGCATGGCGGTTGTACCTCATCGGGCTGCTTTGCCATGACCAATCCGGTGATCAAGGAGGTACATGAGCTGGCGCAGTTGGCGCGCGATCATGGCCAGCAAAAATTTGCCATTCATGTGTTCCCGTTCAAGCTGACCAAAGCCAATATAGAACGACATGAAAACAGCCCATGGACGAGCTTTTGGTACAATCTGAAAGAGGGTTATGATCTGTTTGAAAAAAACAGGACATTGCCAGAAGTTAGTGTATGCAACAAACGCTATGTATTTGCGCGCGACGGGGCGCAAGAAGCAGGGACAGGTGGCAAGGATTGCTATGGTCTGCAAGCTTTTATTCCCGGCTGGCAGCCTGCCAGAAGGGTGGTCAGAAGAAGCCGTCGCGGTACCAGTCGAAGGCGCGCCCGTGGTTCCCGGGCAGGCTGTAACTATAATCGCGCAAGCTGTCGTAAATTTTTAGCGCTGAAAAACCGCAAACGCCTGAGGCGATCTGTTCGTAAAAAAGTCAGGGTCAAATCGCGCCGCCGTCGCGTGGCAAGACGCCCCGTCTCAAAACGCCGCCGCGCCCTGATGCGCGGTGCCAGAGCCATTGGCCGCAAAAAGCCGGTACGAAGACGCACGCGTAAAAGACCCTAAGCTAAGAGGTCTTGCCGATTGGTGCAGCCTCTTGCTCTAAAACGGCCAGACCCACATGATCATTGGGATGGAGACGGCTATGACGATGATTTCCAAGGGCAGACCCATGCGCCAATAATCACCAAAGCGATAACCACCGGGGCCCATGATCAGGGTGTTGTTTTTGTGTCCTATGGGCGTCAGGAAGGCACACGAAGCAGCAATGGCGACGGCCATCAAAAAGGGGTCGGGGGACACATGCAAACGGGTGGCGATGTCGATGGCGATGGGGGCGGCGATCACCGTGGTGGCGGTGTTATTGAGCACATCAGACAGGGTCATGGTGACGATCATCAACAAGGTAAGGACGATCATCGGGCCATAGCCTGCAGCCATATTGACAATATTATTGGCAATCAAGGCGGTGCCGCCAGAACTTTCCAGCGCTGCGCCAATAGGGATCATCGAGCCCAGCAAAACAATCACCGGCCATTCAATGCTTGTGTAGATTTCACGCACCGGCACAATATTAAACAGCACAAACAGCACGCAAACAGCAGCCAGCGCGGTCGGCAGATGCAAAATGCCAAAACTGGCCAATGCAATGGCGCTGGCGAACAGGCCAACGGCCAGACTGGCTTTCTGGCGTTGTGCGACCTGCAATTCACGCTCTTGCAGAGGCAGGCCGCCAATCCAGCTGGCGATCTCGTTGAGGCTTTCATTGGGGCCGAGCAGTAGCAAAACATCCCCCGCTTTTATGCGCAGGCTGCGCACGCGTTCATGAAAGCGTCGGCCTTGGCGGGATACGCCCAGCACCAGAACATCATGACGGGACAATAAGCGCATGTTTAAAGAAGAGCGGCCCTCGATTTCCGCTCCCTGTGGGATGACGACCTCCATCAAAGAGTGGCCTTTGGCAGTCAGCTTTTGGTTTTTGTCAGCCCCGACATATTCCAGCTTGAGCGCTCCGACAAAACTGTCAATAGCCTTGGCATCGGCTTCAATCACCAGAATATCGCTGGCCCGAATATCGGCCAGTCGGGCCTGCCCTGGTAGACGTCGGGCATCGCGCACCAGACCGATTATGGCAATATCATTGTCTTCGGCGATTGCGTCGAGCTCGCGCACCAGTTTGCCGATATTTTCATTATCGACCGGCACCCGGATTTCGGCAATATAGGATTTGACTTCGCTGATGAGCTTTTCACTGGCGTCGTGTTCGGTGGCGGAAGAGGGAATAAGCCGCCAGCCAATGGTGGTGATAAAGAACACGCCGGTGATGGCGGCAACCACCCCGACAGCCGTGAAATCAAACATGCCAAATGGCTCAAGCGTTTCGCAAACCCCAAGTTTTGGGTTGCAGGTCGGGTCTTTTTGGACGGTGCCGCGAAAGCTGGCAATGATGATATTGGGCGGCGTACCGATGAGGGTGACGAGGCCGCCAAGAATGGTGGCAAAGGACAAGGGCATCAAGGTCAGGGCTGGAGAGCGTTTGGCCTTGATGGCAGCTTTGAGATCGACCGGCATCAACAGGGCCAGCGCGGCGACATTGTTCATGAGCGCAGACAGGGCGGCGGCAACAATCGAGGTGATGCCGATATGGGCGAACAGGGAGCGGCTTTTGTCGATGACCAATCGGCCAATCAGATCGATGGCCCCCGAATTTGACAGGCCGCGCGATATGACCAGCACCAGCGCGATAATGATCGTTGCTTCGTGACCAAAGCCGTCAAAGGCCTTTTCGTGGGGCACCACATTAAGAATAAGCGCGACCACCAGCGCCCCGAAGGCCACTAGATCATAGCGAAACTTCCCCCAGATCAGCATCGCAAAGACCACCACGAGTAGCGAAAAAAGGATGATTTGGTCCATTGGAAGATCGGGGAGCAGGGCGGGGAACATGAAGGTTTTTCCAATTCAGAAACAGGGCTTGTTGTCGGCGCTTTTAATGATTATCGTATGTACAGATTTAAAGATCACTCTAAGGAGCTACCATGAAAATACAAGTGGGCGATCTTGCCATTGAATATGAAATTGACGGAGAAGAGGGCGCGCCGGTGCTGATGTTGCATCATTCTCTGGCGACGTCCCTCGATATGTGGGATGACCTCTCGCTGGCCCTGGTGCAGATGCATCGTGTGCTGCGTTTTGATGCGCGCGGGCATGGCAAAACGGATGGCCCTGCCGGAGATTATAGCTTTCAACAGTTGGCCGGAGATGCGGTGGGCCTGATGAATGTATTGGGCATCCAGAAAGCCACACATGTGGGGCTTTCCATGGGCGGTATGGTTTCGCAATATCTGGGTATTGCCGCCGCTGACCGTGTAGAGGGCCTCGTGCTGGTTTCGACCACCAGTCAAATGCCAGCTGAAGCCGGGCCGATCTGGGACGAGCGTATTGCGCAAGTGCGCGCGCAAGGCATGGCCCCCTTGGTGGACCCAACCATAGATCGTTGGTTTACCAGGGATTTCCTGGAAAGTGGCGATAGCATTATAGAGGAGATCAAGAAGCAGATTGCCAATACGTCAGTCAATGGTTTTTGCGGCTGGGCGGCGGCCATACGGGATCTAGCCCTTTCGGCCCATCTGCCAAACATTACGGCACCAACACTGGTTATGGTGGGGGCAGATGATGCTGGCACACCGCCCGTCATGTCGCAAGAGATTGCCGCTCAGGTACCGGGGGCAAAATTGCAAACCTTCGAAAACGCCTCTCATATGCTGCCTCTGCAACAGCCTGACCGGTTTATTGAAAGCCTGCTTGATTTTCTGGAAGAACGTGAAGATGCGGCGGCGGTTGGTTAGCTCATGAAAAAAGCCTGTGTGATCGGCTGGCCCATCAAACATTCGCGCTCGCCGCTTATCCATGGTTATTGGCTGGAAAAATATGGCATTGAAAGCCGCTATGAGAAGGTAGCTGTTCGCCCGGCAGAACTGGCTGATTTCCTCAAACAGCTTGAGCAAAACGGCTTTGTTGGTTGCAATGTCACCGTGCCACACAAGGAAACGGTTTTTGCGCAAGCTGATGTGGTGCATGACGAGGCCAATGCGGTCAATGCCGCCAACACATTGTGGCTTGAGGGCGGCAAGCTGCACGCTGACAATACCGACATATACGGCTTTCTCGCTCATCTGCAACAATCTGCGCCGGACTGGCTCCAGGGCGGGACGGTCGCTGTGTTGGGCGCTGGCGGCGCGGCCAGAGCCATTGTCTATGGTTTGTTAAAGTCGGGGGCGGCTAGCGAAGTGCGCCTTTGTAATCGGACCATTGAGCGGGCGCGCGAGCTGCAAAGTTTTTTCAAAGACCACAAGATTACGGTGGTTGACTGGGATGGACGTCATCGGGCGCTGGTCGGATGCAGCCTTGTTGTCAACACCACCAGCCTTGGCATGGAGGGGTCGCCATCGCTTGATCTGTCGCTGGAAGCTCTGCCCCGTGATGCCGTTGTGGCTGATATTGTTTATGCGCCGCTGGAGACAGAACTGCTGGCAGCGGCCCGGCAAAAAGGCTGCCGTACAGTGGATGGTCTGGGCATGTTGCTGCATCAGGCGGTGCCGGGATTTGAGCACTGGTTTGGCGTGCGCCCTGAAGTGACAGATGAATTACGCGATCTGGTGATCGCCGATTTAACGGGATAAGCCATGCTGGTTATTGGCCTGACGGGTTCCATTGGAACGGGAAAAACAACGGCTGCCGATTATCTGGCCGACAAGGGATTGTTGGTGTGGAGTGCTGATGGGGCGGTGCATGACCTTTATCGCGGCACGACGGCACAGCTGATTGAACAGGCCTTCCCCGGCACGGTGCAGCAGGGCGAAGTTGATCGCGAACGCCTGACACGCTATTTGATGAGTTTTCCACAGGAACTTGGCAAGCTTGAGGCGATCATTCACCCTTTGGTGGAGCAGGATCGCGCCCGTTTTATCGCCGATCACCGGGCAAAGGGCAGCCGGACCATTTTGCTGGATATCCCCTTATTATTTGAGAAAAACCTGCACGAGCGGGTCGATCTGGCTTTGTTGATTGCGGCCTCTCCAGAGGTGCAACGGGCGCGTGTCCTGGCCCGTCCGCGCATGAGCGTTGCAAAATTCGATATGCTGCGGGCGCGCCAGATGGATCAGGACGAAAAACGTCAAAAAGCCGATTATATTATCGACAATAGCACCACGCTGGAAGAATTTTACCAGGCCCTCGACCAGTTTCTTGAAAAACTACCTAATTCGGCTTAAGGAGAAATTTATGCGCGAAATCATGCTGGATACGGAAACTACGGGGCTGTCGCATAAAGAAGGCGACCGCATTGTTGAAATTGGTTGCGTGGAAATGGTCAACCGCTTTGCCACTGGCAAAGTCTATCATGAATATGTCAATCCGCAGCGCGATATGCCTGAGCCGGCATTCAAGGTGCATGGTTTGTCAGAGGAATTTTTGTCGGACAAACCTTTGTTTGGGGATCTGGCGGATGGCTTTCTGGAGTTTATCGACGGGGCCAAGCTGATCATTCACAATGCCAGCTTTGATATCGGTTTTTTGAATTTTGAGCTGGAAAAGGCCGGGCGGCCAATCATTGCCTGGACCCATGTGATTGATACGCTGACCATGGCGCGCCAGAAATATCCCGGCGCGGCCAATAATCTGGATGCCCTTTGTCGCCGCTTCAATATTGATAATTCATCGCGTGAAAAACATGGGGCGCTGCTCGATAGCGAGTTGCTGGCCGAGGTCTATCTGGAGCTGATTGGCGGCCATCAGGCCGGGCTTGATCTGGGGGCCGGGTCGCGCAGTGAAAGCGAGGGCGGTTTGCAGGTCGCCCGTGTCAAACCGCGCGCAACGCCTTTGCCCTCGCTGCTGACCGATGAAGAGCGCGAGGCCCATGAAGCCTTCATCAAGACGCTGGGCGATGCGCCCTTGTGGCATAAAATGTCTTCTGGTTCGTAAATGTTCTTTGGCTGAAGAATGGTCCGCATTTTGCATGGTTAATTTCCAATGTTTACGCGTTTTGTCTTCATTTCAATACCGGAATGGAGCCTTATCAGATGCAAAGGAAGAAAACGATGCCAATTGGTGGATTGTCGGGGGGAATGCCCGATTACTCTAATATGCGCGCCAGAATGCAGGAAAATATTGCCGAAAAATTTAAATCTGGCGATGCAGATCAAAATGGGAGCCTGTCTCTCGAAGAGTTTACAAAGCTTCATGCGGATCGACCACATGGGCCTGGAGGCCCGGGCGGACCGGAAAAACCTTCCGGTATGGCTCTGCGAGCGGAGGAAATATTTGCCCGTATCGACCAAAATGAAGATGGTCAGATAAACGAAGAAGAGTTTCTTGCCGGGAAACCACCGGCTCCTCAAGGGCAGTTTTCTTCTGATACTCTTGAGCTGTTGCTGGCTCTTCAGGAAGTGGTTTCCGAACTTTTTGATGCGGCCGATGAGGATCAAAGTGGCGGCTTGTCTATGGAAGAGTTTATGGAAACAGAGGCGCAGCCAGCAGAGAAGCCGGGAAGAGCAGGACAGGCTGGTGGTCCGCGCTCCGCACAAGAGATTTTTGCCAATCTTGATCGAGATGGCAATGGAGAAGTAACTCTGGAAGAGCTGGTATCTGCTCGACCACAGTCGCCACCACCTGGGGCAATGCGGGGGCCGTCGGGAAGTGCTCCCTTTGAGTCTCTGGCCGCTATCTTAACGGCACAGGAAGAACAGGTTTAATGTTCTTTTCTCAATGATCCTGTTACCGAAAAGCGGGCAAAGATAGCAGAAGCCGTCTTTGCCCGTTTTGCATCCATCGCCATTAAAGCGTTTCGGGTTTGATCTACACCATTTTGACTTGAACTCCGAGCAAAACGGCTTTGTCATCTCAGATCGAGTGAACGCAATCTGCTCTAATGGATGGCCATGATCATGGAGAACAGGTAGATCTGGGCGGACATAAACAGACCAATGCCCGCAAATATGCGCTCGCCAAAAAATCGGCGGGGGTCGTAAAGGCCCCAGATTGCCATGATGGCAATGGCGAAACTGAGCAGGCGGATCATCCAGTAGACAACCAGATAGCCACTAAAATTGTTCAGATCAATCATGCGCGTCTCTTCCTGATGTGGTGGCCCTAATAATGTTGCATGGCGAGGGCCAGTACAAACAGCTGCAGGCTGGAGAACAGGCTGATCCCGGCAAAACCCGGCTGGCAAACAGTTTTTGGGGGAAAACAGACCCACAAAGGACAGCAAGGCCAGGACGGCAATTCCGGCATATAATAGCCGAAAAAAAAACGTGTAGCCACCAATATAAAGACAAACCCCTGTATCGGCGAAACAGATATGCTGCAGCATGACTGGGCTTCCTTTATCAGGATCAGGGCCTAGCTGTCAGCTTTGCTTTTCTTGTCAGCATTGGCCTTGTCGAGGTTTTGCTGGTAGAGGCCGGCAAAGTCGATGGGGTCAAGCATCAAGGGCGGGAAGCCGCCTTCACGGGTGAGGTCGGCAATAATGCGCCGCAAGAACGGAAACAAAAGTGTTGGGCAATTGACGAACAGCACGGGGTGGCGGATATGCTCGGGCATGTTGGCGAGGCGAAACAGGCCGCCATAAACCATTTCCATCTTGTAGATGGCTCCGGCCTTGTTGGTGGCATCGGCTTCAAAATTGATCACCACCTCATAAATATCATCCTCGACTTTGTCAGCACCAACGGTGACATCAACTTGCAAGTTGGGATCTTCACCGGGGCCGCGCAGGCTCTCTGGCGTGTTGGGGCTTTCAAACGACAGATCCTTGATGAACTGGGCCAGCACATTGAATTGGGCTTGTTCCTCTCCCTTTTCCTGCTTGGCGCTGCCATTGCCATTTTTTGCTTTATCGTCGCTCATTTTACTATTCCCCTGTTGAAGCCCTGTAAATTTTTTGAATAAAGCTGGCTAACATGGGGCGTGATCGCTGGCAAGGGGGTTGGTATTATGTGCGATTTCTCCAAATTCTCATGAGGGCTTCCAGGGTGATTTGTCGTTTTTGGGTTTTTCATCGGCCTTTGAAGAGCTCTTTGGCTCTATGATCTCTCCTTCAATCACTGGCCCGGAATGAGGGCGCGGCGGGTTTTGGCGCGGCGGGAAGTCGTCAAACGGGTTTCGTTCAGGCCCTGTTTGTGTGCTGCTGCCAAACATATCCACATGAATATTGCGCGCGTTGGCCGCCTTTTTGAACAGATGGCTGGCAATGCCATGGCGCACAGCGGGGATCAGCAGGGCAAAGCCCAGACTGTCGGTGATGAGCCCGGGCGTCAGCAAAAATGCGCCAGCCAGCAGCAGCCCCACCGCATCAGAAATACTGTCCACTGGCAGGCGCCCCTCTTCGAGGCTGTTTTGTGCCCGCATCATGGAGCTTAGCCCCTGGCGGCGCAAAAGGTAGACACCAATGACGGCGGTCAATATAATAAGACCTATGGTTGGTCCAAGTTCAATCACATCGGCGACCTTGATCAGGACAGCAATCTCGGCGATTGGCAAACCGATAAACAGTAGTAAAATCAGCAAAGGCATGTTTCTTTCCCTTGAGTTGAGTGTTATCAATATATAGTACCTGTTTCGACGCGAGACAAATATGCGTGTGACGCTCTTGTCCTTTAGGGGACACAATGTTTATATCTAAGTCCTGACGACCCTGTTTTATTGGAAATTCATGTATAATCTCGTTTGGGCACCAGGGTGGCTTAATTAACGGATTAAACGACATTAATGAGTGCTAATATGGATCCAGTCACACTAATATTTCTTGTTGTGGCCATACTTGTCGGCCTGAAACTTCGCGGTGTTCTTGGACAACAGGACGATGACGATGATGGTCGCCCCATGGATGGATACGGGCCTCGCAAAACAAAAGACCCGGAAAGCAAGCAGAGCGCGCGACGCGATGATAATGTTGTGCCCCTTCCCACGCGTGATGGCCAGATCGGCCTTGATCCCTATCCCGCTCAAAAAGTAAAGAAAAAGGTGAATATGGCCGATCAAATCAGCAAATTTGCCAAAAAAGGCAGCGCTCTTGAAAAAGGACTTCAAGATGTGGTGGCTGCCGACAAGAGTTTTGAGCCAGAAGAGTTTTTGAATGGGGCCAAGACCGCCTATGAAATGATTGTCATGGCCTTTGCGGAGGGCAATCGCAAACTCTTGAAGCAGTTGCTCGCCAAGGAAGTTTTCGAAGGCTTCACAGGGGCGCTTGATGTCCGTGAGAAAAAGAAGCTCATTGTCGACAGCAGCTTTATTGGCATCGACAAGGCTGAAATTGCCAATGCAGAATTGCGCAACGGGCGTACGGCAAGGATCACCGTGAAATTTGTCAGCTCGTTGATAACGGCGACCCATACGCGTGATGGCGAAGTTGTTGAAGGTGATCCTAAAAAGGTGCGTGAAGTCACCGATATCTGGACTTTTGCACGCGATACCACTGCCAGAGATCCAAACTGGCAACTTGTCGCAACTGAATCAGCCTCCTGAATTTAAAGACAGATTTCTGTTGGCGGAGGGGCTGTTGTGCTCTTCACAAAAAATGACAATCTGTTGATCTGCAAATTGCCCCATTTTGCGCGTATAGTGCTTGTGCGAAGGGTGTCTGGCACTTTTCGCACTACGAGTTTGCGGCAAATTTTCATGTGAATGGCATCCATATGCCGAGCGCAAATCGAGGGGTGGGAGTGCAGATTGGCTGAAATGACAAACTTGAATGAACAGTTGCGTTCGGGTGATGGTGCCGCTACCCGGTTGCTGGCCATAGTGCTGGTGGTTATGTTTGGGCTGTTGAGCTGGTTGGAGAGCGCTGTGGCCAAACCCAATATCAAGGGCTTGCGGGTCAAGCCGGTTGGATTTTCTTCTCTGCCGGGCTGGAAACGCGATGATCATGCCGCCGCGTTCAAAACTTTCCTCCATTCTTGTACGAAAATGAGTTCTGGTGGTGACCAGTTGGCTCGGGCCTGTCGAGTGGCCAGAAAACAGCCGCGCAACATCTCCAGCAAACGTGCCAAGAGTTTTTTTGAAAGCTATTTTGTTCCGCATAAGGTCCATTCGTCGCGCGGTCTGCTGACGGGCTATTATGAACCCGAAATGTATGGGTCGCGAGTGCGGACGAGCAAATTCAATGTGCCGCTTTATCGCCGCCCTGCTGACCTTGTCGTGCTTAACTCAAAACGAAAAAGACGCGCCGCCCGGCGGGCGGGTCTATCGCGAAAACTGACCTATGCTATGCGCACCCGCAAGGGCCTGGCCCCTTATCTGACGCGTGAGCAGATTGAAAGTGGCGGGCTTGACGGCCACGGTCTGGAAATGCTCTGGCTGGCTGATCCAGTGGATGTTTTCTTCCTGCATATTCAGGGTTCAGGGCGTATTATACTGCCCGATGGTTCACGTATGCGGGTCGGTTTTGATGGTAAAAATGGCTATGGCTATACTTCTGTAGGGCGTATTCTGGTGCGCAATGGCAAGCTGGTCAAGGGGAAGGTCACGCTGGATAGCGTCAAGGGATGGCTGCGCAATAACCCTAAAATGGGGCGCAAGGCCATGTGGTATAATAAGAGTTTCATATTTTTCCGTGAGCTGTCCGATAAGAGTGATGGCAGCGGGCCAATCGGGGCGCAGGGGATCGCGCTCGTTGGTGGGCGCTCGCTAGCGGTCGATCGTCGTCATTATCGCCTGGGACTGCCGATCTATTTGTCGGTGCCGCGTTTTCGCAAGGATGGCCGCAATAATCTGCGCCGCCTGATGATTGCTCAAGATACCGGCACCGCTATCAAAGGGGCGCGACGGGGTGATATCTTCTGGGGGTCAGGACAAAAAGCGGGAGATATTGCCGGGCGTACTTATCACAAGGGACAGTTTTATGTCCTGCTACCGCGCAACAAACCGCTGACCATTGGTCGCCATGTCACTGACAAGCGTCTGGCTGCTAAAAAAATAGCGCCACGCACAGTCAGCCTGCATCTGCCAAATATGGCGAGCGCATCAGGAAAAACGATGGCGCAAAAGCCAAAGCGTGACGAAGCCCTTGACTTTAGCGCGCCCGCAACCCATGCCTTCAGCCAGTTTAGAACCGGAAATAAGTAGCTTGTATACTGAAGGTAGCTTGTGTGTATGGGGCGGCGAAAGAAAACAGATAAAGACGGAAAGGCCCGTTCGCCGGATCAGACTGATCAAGGGGCGGCGGCTCCTTTTGCACGGCCTTTGCCCGATGATGATGCGGCCTTGTGGGCGCGCGTGACGCAAAGTCTGACCCCTTTAAAGGGCGAAAAGGATCGCTTGCATTTTGGTCCTTTGCGGGACGAAAAACCTGTATTATCGGTTGGTGATCGCTCTGCAGGTGCGGGCGTGCCGCGCCAATTGGCTCAACCTCAGGATCTCGAAGACCTGCGTGCCGCTTTTGAGCGCGGACTTTCTCAAAATGACAGGCCACAAGGGGGAGCAGGTGCTGCATCGAGAGCGCCGGGTCAGGCGGCAACGGGGAAAGTGGAATTGCCCGCAGCGGCTGATTTTTCCCGTCGCGAGATGCGCCAGATCAATAATGGTCGCCAGCCCATAGAGGCTCGGCTTGACCTGCATGGTCTCTATCAAGAGGCCGCTCATATGGCGCTGCGCAATTTCCTGCAACGCTGCCATCAACAGGATTTGCGTCATGTATTGGTGATTACCGGCAAGGGACGCACCGCTGCGCCGACCGAGCTGATTTATGGTGAAGCGGAACACGGTGTGTTGCGCCGTGTCGTTCCTTTGTGGCTTGGTGAGCCCGATCTTCTGGGGCTTGTCGCGGGGTTTTCGCAGGCACCACGCCGCCATGGCGGGGCCGGTGCGCTCTATGTGCGGTTGCGCCGAAATCGGGCGTGATCAAGTGAACATTAGGGGCTTTGGCGACTTCAATTCATTGTGTTGGGGGGTACTTAGGGCAATTTAATTCTCGAAAGCTTTGCTTCGCAAGCGGGCTGCCGCCCACACCCGCTTGAGAGGAGCCCTCCCAAACCCACCCCTTTTTGATCTTTAAAATAAAATGGAAGGGGTTCGGGGAAGGCTTTCCCCGAATGGGTATGGGCGATAGCCCTTTCGCGAAGCGAGTTGCGCAAGAATTGAATTGCCCTGGGGTGTTACTCTCCTGAGATGATGTTGCCCCAGAATGGTCATGGTTTGCTGCTCAGCTTGGTAAACTGATGGGAAACCGCCTTGTACAAAAAAAACTATGCCACACGGAACCGTGAAGTTTCTTTATTGTACAATCAATGAAAAATATCATTTCCTGTTTCTTATCGGGATCGAAGATCATCTTGTTTGATCTGATGACAGGGCTTTTGGTTCAGCTGTTTTTGAGCGGGCCTAATTGATGAAATATATCTCAGGGAGACTACCAAATGAGTAAGAAATTGGCTTCAGCCGCGCTGGTCGCAGGTGCCGTTGCAACAGCTTTTACAATGACCACGCTGACTTCTGTTGAAGTAAGTGCTGCTGAAAAAGTGGAATGCTATGGCGTTTCAATAGCAGGCAAAAATGATTGCGCAGCAGGCGCTGGCACCACTTGTGCCGGAACCTCAAAGCTTGATTATCAGGGAAATGCCTGGACACTCGTTCCCAAGGGCACTTGCGTTGGCATGGAACTGCCGGGTGGCCGTAAAGGCAGCCTGAAGCCGCTTGATCGCGACAATCCTAAATAAGGTTTGCCTAAATAAGGCCTAAACAAGACTTGTATCGTGCTTGCAAAAACTGTGAGCGCACAAAAATCGGAACAGCGCTGACCGTTTGGTGTGTGCTGTTCCGGTCCTTTATCTGGACTGGAATGGCAAGGGGGCAAAGTGGGTTATGCCACACTCATTTGATGCAGCACACCCTTGCAAGGGGCTACCTCGCGCTGCCGGTGTCAGTCTGAAACCCGTGCATATTCGTGAGATTCTGGAAGAGCGCCCGGCCATTGGCTGGTTTGAAATCCACCCCGAAAACTATATGGGTGCTGGTGGAATGCCGCACCGAACCCTCTCGCAAATTCGTGAACATTATGCCTTGTCCATCCATGGGGTTGGCCTGTCCATTGGCGGGGCGGGAGAGCTGGATAAAGATCATCTGGATCGCTTGAAAATTCTTGTTGATCACTATCAGCCACAGAGCTTTTCCGAACATCTGGCCTGGTCGACCCATCAGGGGCGCTATTTCAACGACCTGCTGGCAATGCCTTTTACCAGTGAAACATTGCAAACCGTGTGCGATCATGTGGAACAGACACAGGACCATCTCGGGCGCACTTTATTGCTGGAAAACCCGGCCACCTATATCGCCTTTGAAGATAGCACGATTGATGAAATCGAGTTTTTGCAAACCATCGCGCAAAAGACAGGCTGCGGTCTGTTGCTGGATGTCAATAATGTCTTTGTGTCCTGCCGTAATCACCATAAAGATCCCCAAAAATATATCGAACAATTTCCCCATGAGCATGTGGGGGAGATCCATTTGGCCGGACATGCGAGCGATAAGGATGATGCCGGTGCGCCTTTGCTGATTGATGCCCATGACCGCAAGGTCTGCGGGAAAGTCTGGGAGCTGTATGAGCAGGCACTTGCACAAATTGGCGCTGTGGCGACCTTGATCGAATGGGATAATGATCTTCCGAGCTGGCAGACATTGTTTGCAGAAAGCCAAAAAGCGCAAAAAAATATTGAGGCCCTCCAGCATAGGCCTGCTGCTTTGTCCCGGCAAGGAGCGCCAGCGCATGGTTTGGGATAAGCAACAGGCGCTATTTGCCAAAAACCTGCTCGACCCCACCAGAGGTGTGCCGGATTTTGTCACAAGGACAGCTGGTGAACCTTCAGGCAAGCGCTTTAATGTCTATCGCAACAATGTCATGGTCAGCCTGACGCAAGCGCTGCTTGATAGCTATCCCGTCGTGGCGCAGCTGGTTGGCGAAGAATTCGCGACGGCCATGGCGCGGGTTTTTGCCGGGGAACATCTACCCACTTCACCAGTCATGCTGAACTATGGCGCGGGCTATGGTGATTTTATCGCGGCTTTTGAACCGGCGCAATCTCTGCCCTATCTGGCTGATGTGGCCCGTCTGGAATGGGCCTGGCTCGCGGCCTATCACAGCGCTGACCAAACACCGCTTGCGATTGATGCCCTGTCTGCCTTTGGCGAAGAGGATTTTATCAATTTGTGCTTTGCCTTTTGCCCTGACGTGCAGTTGCTACAATCAGACCATCGCGTTGTTTCCATCTGGTCATCTCATCAAAAGGGGGAGGGCGAGGGCGAGGGCGGGAAAGTTATCGATTTTGAGGCGTCTGGGCAAGAGGCGCAATGCGCTTTGCTGACGAGACCCTTGTTTGAGGTCGAACTACGTGTGATTAATCGCGGGACCCATGCTTTCCTGCATTCCTTAAAGGCCGGGCTTTCTCTTGGCAAGAGTATCGACAAGGGCCATACTTTTAAAGAGTTTGAGCCAGCGCAAGCCCTAGAGACGCTGTTTACGTCAGGGTGCGTTGCTGCACTAAAAAAACACCAGGTTCATTCCGCATGAAATTGCAGGAATGAACGACTTGGGTTTCTTGAATTGTTGTGCTTCTTATCGAAAAACTGGTATCGGCTTTTGCCGGAAGCACTCTAAAAAAACGGGAGTTATTATGAGTTTTCTATATCATTTGTTTGCGGGACTGTTTGCGATCATTCAAAAAGTGGCAGGGGACTGGTTTTTGGGGCTGGCGGCACGCCTGACCTTTGCCAGCGTCTTGCTGGGCTATTTCCTGAATTCGGCGCTGACCAAGGTTGGCAGTGGTTTTCCCGGCTTTTTGACACCGGGCACCGGAGCTTATGTGCAAATCCTGCCGACGCTGACCAAAAGTGTGGGGTATGACACGGACAAAATAAGTTTCATTCCCTGGGGGATCATTGTGACGATGGGCACCTATGCCGAGTTTGTGCTGCCGGTGCTGGTTGTCATTGGCCTGTTTACCCGTCTGTCGGCTTTGGGCATGATCGGCTTCATTGCCGTGATGACGTATGTTGATATATATTTTCACAATATTGACGAAAAGACGCTTGGGGCTCCCTTCGACAGATTTCAGGACGCCGTGATTGCCGATCAGCGCCTGTTATGGTTGTTCCCGCTGGTCTATCTGGTTATTCGCGGGGCCGGTTTTGTTTCTGTTGATGGACTGTTTTCCCGGTTTTTCAAAAAGTAGGGCACATGTAGGGGTAAATCACCCATATTGATGCCACCTTGTATGCCTATTGTGGAATGATCAGTATAGACTGACGAATATTTCATCCTTTACCCTTTATCCTTCATTCAATCAGGTGCATACGCAATGATAGATCATATAGAAACGGTCATTTCAAAAGAAATGGTCATTGACGGAGAAGTCACGGCACAAGCAGCTCGTGTCGAGGTTTTTGGGCTGATCAATGGTGTTGTTAATGTGGGAGAGTTGATCATCCATGAGGGCGGCAAAGTGATTGGCAATGTGCGGGCGCGCAATATTATCTTAAACGGCTTTTTGCAAGGCGAGATGAGGGTTGAAGGTCTGCTTGATATAGGCGCGAGCGGTTCGGCTCATGGCACTATTTTATATGGTCAGCTGACGATGAAAGAGGGCGGCGAGCTGTCTGCTGATGTGCGCAATATACCCCCTACTGTGTCGGGAGACATGAAGCTGGTTGTCAATAAGGGTAAGGCTGTTCGCCTGACAACGCAGGATCTCACGGCGATTGATCCAGATGATGACGCGAAAGATCTGACTTTTGCCGTTTCGGCCATGCAAAACGGTTTTGTGGCCTGTCTTGACAAGCCAAAAGTGACAATGCACAGCTTTACGCAAAGCGAGCTCGAAAAAGGGACGGTTATTTTTGTTCATGATGGCAAAGAGGCGCAATTTGCCAGTTTTGCTGTGGTCGTTACAGATGGTTCTGGAGCTAATTCTGGTCCCGCTCGCACGATGCAAGTTGAAGTCCATGCTTAGGACAGCCGCAAAAATAACTGAACGATTCGACTTGTATTTTTGTCCGCCAGCTTCGTTCTGCAAAGGGTTATGTAGTCAGCTACACGCCCCTTTGCACGCCTTGCTGACAAACAAAACTCCGGCCTCAAATCTATTCACTTATTCCCGCGGATGTCCTTAGGGCAGCCATAAATCCATGCGCTAATTTCTGCGTATGTTTTTATACCAACCGCCCTTAATATGATCCCATGCAATGGGTCAATATTAAGGGCGGTTGGTATGGTATGAGGACCGGTTTTATTTTTTTTGCCATTGGGACAGGTGCTGGCGAAAAAACCTGTCGAGGCGGATGATCTGGTCTTTGGTGGCTAGATCATCGGCAAAAGTACGTATGCTTGGCGGGCGAAAATCAAAGCCACGGCCAACCCCTGGATAGATCACCAGCTTGATGTCACGGCCCGCCTGTTTCATGAATTTAACTGCCGTTTCAATCGAGCGGCGGCGCTGATATTGTTCATATTCGCCAATAAAAATCATTGCCGGGATGGTCAGCCGGTCGGCCTCTGGTGCATAGCGATAAACCTGCGCCGGCTCGACGGCATTGGGATTTTGCCAATGGGGATAGCTGGACGCATAGCAGCTGACATGCTTGTGCTGATGCTTGAAATCAACCGCCGCTTTCAATGTATAATAACCGCCACGCGTATGGGAATAGAGACAGATTTTGCTCGTCGAAATATCGGGTTGCTTGAGCAAAAATTCAATCCCGGCGGCTGTATCGCCTTCGGTTTCGGGCTTGTGCTCCATAGGGAATTTTTCGATAAAGCGGGCGTCATAGACATTGGGAGCAAGGACAACAAAGCCCCTTGCCGCCAGCCTGCGGGGCAGACGTTGCACCATCTCGTCCAGCCCACGTCGTCCATGCTGGAACAGAATAGCAGGATATTTGCCTTTGCCCTTTGGGCGATAGATGATTGCTGGAATTTCGGTGCCATCAGCAGGATTGATATAGCTTGTGGCGCGCTCAATCACTTCATGATTGGTCGGCACAATGAGTTTGCCACGCAGATACCAGTCATCGCTCCACCAGAATTTTTCAGAGACCGGGCGTCTGTTGACCGGTGCTTCCAGCGGGTGCCCAACGATGGTATCGGCGACACTCCTCGTCTCCAAAGGTTTGGAAATCGCCTTTTCTGCCGTCGCAACAAAAGCATAAAATAAGCCAGGGACCAACAGCAAGAGACTGACCACGAGGTGTCTCAAATAGGTTTCAGCCAGAGCGCAGTAGAGTTTCTTTAACTTCTTGCCAGACATGTTTTCCTCCTTGGATACATAATACCACCCCACAAAACTATTGACCTATATCATGGGATCATAGTGGCTCATATGGCTGGTACACTGGGCGCAGCTCGATACTGGTATCTTGCAAGAACAGTGTGCCAGTCAGATGGGCCACTATGCCCCAGCCAAAGGGCCGGAGGAACAGGCGTGTCAGCTTCAAAGCTCGTTGTTTATGGGTCAGTACCACCGCACAACAAGCGTCTCCCTGACAAACCTGTTCCTTGCGGTGATATAGGTCAATAGTTTTGTGGGTTGGTATAATATATCATGAATCTTTTCTCGTGTCAGAACCATAATCTGGTCACATCAGAAAATAATTTAGAGATAAGGTGAGGCCATTCCGGTGTAATGGGGCAATATTTAGGGCGGTTGGAATAATGATTAGCAGGCTGGAAGTTGGCGGAGATGAACCCATATGTTTGAGGGGATCGCTAATTATTTACTTAATCAGTAATCATTTGTGAGCCCATCAGAAGAAATTATATGTTAAAATTTAAGCTGTGTTCTGGGGGGAACAGGGCAAGTGGATTTCAGGGAGAGTATTGAATGAGAACAACAACAACAAATCTTAATAAGTTGACATATGGGATCAGGTGGTTATCCAGTCTGGCATTCGTGGCACTCTTGATGGCCCTCCCTCTTCAAACAGCCCAGGCCGGAAAGGCCGGTCCCTTTAAAAATTTACTTGGCAGCTGGAAAGGGAGCGGCACGTTTTCTCTGCAGGATGGCACAAGAGAACGGATCAGTTGCAATGCCTATTATACAGGCGGTGGCCCGCAATTGCGGCTGGCCATATTGTGCTCCAGTCCCAGTAATAAAATTCATATGCGCGGCAAGCTCTCCTATAATGGTGGCCATCTGACGGGCAGCTGGGAAGAGCGCACCTTTCATGCGGCGGGTGTGTTAAAGGGCAAGGCCACAGCCAAGAGCCTGAAAATGACGATCAGCGGTATTGTCACAGGAACAATGCTGGTATCCTACAGCAAGAGATCGCAAAGCGTTAAGATCAAAACAACGGGTAGCAATCTGAAAACCGTCAGCATCAAGCTGGCCCGATAGGGAACGTTTATGGCCAGTGACGCCTTGTTAAGCGGAACCCTTAAGGAGGGCAGGCTTGAGCTTGTTGCCGGTGGTTCCTGGACGGCCTTGAGGGCCGGTGAGCTTGAGGCACGGCTTGAAGAGTGGATGGAGCAGGCCAGCGCGGCCAGCTCTGTCTCTCTTGAAATGTCTCAGGTTGGCGCGTTCGACACTTATGGGGCCTGGCTGGTCGAGCGTTTGCGCCGCGAGGCTGGTCTGCGCGGATTGACCTTTGTGGTGACCGGACAAGCTCAACAAGGGCTTAAATTGCTTGAGGATATGCAAGGGCGCAATCTGCAGGCGCAAGAGGCTGCGGCTCCTGACTTTTCCTTTGTGCGCGCTGTTCGTGGGGGCATCTCCAATATCGGTCGGGCCGTGCATGGGGTGTGGAGTGATGTGCGCTCTTTCAATAATATGCTGGGCACTTTGAGCGCCGCGTTTTTTCGCGCCGTGGTGCAGCCGCGCCGCTTTCGTTTCACCGCCAGTGTTCATCAGCTTGACCGGGTCGGCTTGCGGGCGGTACCTATTATTTTGCTCATCACCTTTTTGATTGGCGCGATCATTGCCCAGCAGGGCTTTTTTCATTTTCGTAAATTTGGTGCTGATGTCTATGTTGTCGATATGGTCGGCATATTGGTGCTGCGTGAGCTCGGTGTTTTGCTGGTGGCGATCATGGTGGCCGGGCGCTCGGGCAGTGCCTTTACGGCTGAACTTGGCTCGATGAAAATGCGCGAAGAAATCGACGCCCTTAAAACCATGGGGCTTGACCCCGTCGAAATATTAATCCTGCCGCGCGTGTTGGTGCTCATCATCGCCATGCCTCTATTGACCTTTCTGGGGGCCATGGCGGCGCTTTATGGCGGCGGGCTGGTGGCCTTTGCCTATGGCGGCATGGGCTCGGATATATTTGTGGCGCGCCTGAAGGAGGCCATCAATATCACGCACTTCCAGGTGGGCATGATCAAGGCCCCCTTCATGGGCGCGGTGATTGGCATTATTGCCTGTATGGAGGGCCTGAAAGTGCAGGGCAGTGCGGCCTCGCTTGGTCATCACACAACGCGCTCCGTGGTCAAAAGTATATTTATGGTGATTGTCCTTGATGGCCTGTTTGCCATCTTTTTTGCAGCCATTGGGATGTGAGCCTATGAGTGAAGGACGTGACAAAAGCGGTCAGATTATATTGCGGACAACAGATCTTGTCGTCGGCTTTGGCGAGCATCTTGTCCTCAATGGGCTATCGCTTGATGTCTTTCGCGGTGAAATTCTGGGCATTGTCGGCGGCTCGGGGTCGGGCAAAACCGTACTCATGCGCACCCTGCTTGGATTATTGCCAAAGCGTCAGGGCCAGATCGAAATCTTTGGCCGTGATCTCAAGGGGCTTGGCACGACAAGGCGGGCCGCGCTAGAGCGCCGTACAGGCATCTTGTTTCAGGGGGGGGCGCTGTTTTCATCCTTGAGCGTTCTGCAGAACATCCAGTTTCAGATGCGCGAAAACCTCAATCTCTCGCCTGGGCTGATGGATGAAATGGCCATTGCCAAGCTGGAGATGGTGGGTTTGTCGGCGGATGATCGCCACAAGACTCCTGCCGAATTATCGGGCGGCATGACCAAGCGCGTGGCGCTGGCGCGGGCGTTGGCGCTGGACCCGGAATTTTTGTTTCTGGATGAACCCACTTCTGGTCTTGACCCGATTTCAGCTGCCGAATTTGATGAGCTCATACGCTCCTTGCAACGAACGCTCGGCCTATCGGTTTTCATGATCACCCATGATCTGGAAAGCCTTTATGCGATCACTGACCGCATCGCCGTTCTGGCCGATGGCAAGGTGGTGACGACTGGCCCGATCAGCGAGATGCTGGCGAGCACACATCCATGGGTTAAATCCTATTTTCAGGGCAAGCGTAGCGGTGGGCTGGCGGCGCGTTTAGTGAACGGCACAACATAAGGCGAAGATTATGGAATTCAAGGCACGTTTCGAAGTGATCGGGGCATTTACGCTGGCTGTCATTGCTCTTTTATTCGGCTTCACCTATTGGCTGAACAACACGGTCGGCAGCTCGGGGGCGAAGCTCTACAAGGTCGAGTTCAACCGGCCCGTTTCAGGGTTGTTGGTCGGGGGCAGTGTGTTTTTTAACGGCCTGCGTGTCGGGGAAGTGAGCGCCTTGTCGCTGGACCCGCAAAACCCGGCGCGGCTTGAGGCGGTGATCAGTGTGAACGCGGATATTGGTGTGCGTTCAGACACGATGGTCGGCGTTAATTATCAAGGGCTCACTGGTATTGCCGCCATTTCGCTGGAGGGGGGGAGTGTTGGCGCGCCAATTTTGCTGTCTAAGGGAACAGAACTGCCTGTGCTGCGCGCCAGTAATCGTGCTGGTAATGACTGGGGACGCGAGATCAGCAGCGTGCTCGTCAAGGTCAATGATATATTGACGGAAAACCGCCAACCCTTAAAAGACACCATCGCCAATTTATCGACCTTTACCAAATCGCTTGGCGGCAACAAGCAGCGTGTTGAAAACATATTGAACGGTCTGGAACGCATGGCTGGTGGCAAGGGCAAAAAGGTCGGGCTTATTTATGATCTGCTGCCGCCAACGGATTTTAAGCCCTTGGCCAGCAAACCCACATGGCGGCTGGTGATTAATGACCCAACCGTCTTGCTGGCACTGAATACGGACAAGATCCAGATGCGTCCCAAAGCCGGGCAAAGCCAGCCGATCGGTACCGCGCGCTGGTCGGACAATCTGCCTAACCTCATTCAGGAAAAAATTATCCAGAGTTATGAAAACGCCGGTTATGCGAGTTCGGTGTTGCGACCGCTTGAAGGAGAAGAGAGCGACCATAAGCTGCTTGTTAATATCAGAGGTTTTCATATTGATACCAGCAAGCCCCAACCAAGGGGACATGTGGAGTTCATGGCCAAGTTGATGAATGGTGAAGGCAAGGTGATCGCCTCGCGCCTTATCAAATCAACGGTTCCAGCCCACGGTGTCGATGGAAAACAGGCCTCAAATGCGCTTGGTATAGCCTTCTCGCAATGCGTTATAGAGCTGATTAGTTGGTCAGCGGCACTGCTTTAGCATTCTGCTCTTTCAAAGTGGAGCGCACCAGAGACAACAGGCCGATCTTTTTGCCATGCAGGGCGATCAGCAGGACGACTGCCATGATTGGAATATGACCGATCAGTTCGTGCAGTCCAAAGATCGCAGAAGTCAGAGTGAAGATGGCGCCAATGCCAAGGGCAACAAAGCGGGTGGCGATGCCAAAGACCAGAAGCGTTCCCAGTATCAATTCGGCAATCCCGCCAGCAAAGACAAAATAGATGTTTTTGAAGGACGTGAAACCAATCATCCGCATGAAGTTGAGAAAGCCGTTATCGTCAATAAAGATCAAGGCCAGACCGGGGTTCAAGAGCTTGTTGTGAAGGGCCAGTTCGGCCAGTTGCAAACCAAGTGACAAAGCCAGAACGGCCACAGCCATTTGTTCATTGCGGGGACTGGAAGCGGGCCACAAGATGCGATCAATGCGGCTAATGCTGGGGCCGATCAGGTAGAAGGCCACCATGATACCGGCAAATTCAAAAACATAGTCGATCATGATCATCGCCGGGGTGATGATGGAGGCAATCAGTGCCAGGCAGAAGGTGCCAATTGCCGAGAGGACAAAGGATAGCTGAGAGATGAACAGCAGGCCAACAACAAACTGGACGATAATCGCGGCCTTGAACATGAATTCGTCAGATGTGGGCAGGTTGGGGGCCAGCAAAACACCGTGATGGCTGTTCATCAACAACATCAGGCCAAGAAGAATAGAAACCAGCCGCCACTCCAAATGCAAAGGCAGCTTGATGGGCGCATTGAGCAGAGCTCCAACCAACTGGTTTTTGCGGGCAAGATTATCAAGGGTGATGGCGCTGATGACAAAACCAACGGCACCAGCCAGCAGGAACAGATAAACAAGATCAAATTGAAAGCGGCTCATGGCTTGTTGATAGGCTTGTGCACTGGGGCTGTTGACGTCTACGAACCAGCGCAGATGAGCAAAAGCCTGCGTGGGGATCAACAGAGAGGACAACAAGAGGGCCATTGTTTTCAGGGAAGCTGTGAATGAACTTTTCATGACCGAGATCCTCTTTATCTGCCTGTTCGTTGGTATGACAGTCAATTGGAAAGCTCAGAGCTGTTTTTGTGTTTGGGGGAGCGAATATAAGTCAAACTTGCTTCGCGAATGGGCTATCGCCCATTATCCGCTTGAGGGGATACCCCCAGGGCCATTCAATTCTCGCACAACTCGCTTCGCGACGGGGCCAGCCCCGAACCCCGTTGGAGGGACACCCAAACCACCCGTTTTTTCTATTTGAAAAATTAAAAAAGCAGGGGTTCGGGGATGCTTTCCCCGAATGGGCCAAGGAGCAGACAGAGCGTGGCAACCCATTCGCGAAGCGAGCAGCGCTCTACTTTTTGGCGCGCAACCATGTGAAGGCGCTGCCGGTATTTGGTGTACTATCGAGTTCGGCCAGTAGTTGCCGGGTTTGATAATAAGACAACACGCCATCGCCGCCGGTTTTGGCTGCATTGAAGGGATGAGCGGACAGCCAGCGATTTTCCAATGCTACAGGCAGGCGCGAGGGGCTCGAATAACAGCCAAACAGTTCGCGGGCTTCTTGTTGCAAGACAAAGGGTGTCAGGCCGAAATCATTGGGATAGCTGCGCGATTTTCCAGCGGTCCATGGCGTTGCCAGCTGGGTGCGGTTCCAGGGAAAGGCCATCCGTGAGGTGCCGTCAGCACCGACCGAGAGGCAATAGAAATAAAGCGGTTGTTTTGCCCGGATGATGAATTCCACCTTGTCGCGGCCCACCTGATAGGTTTTTTGTGTGCTGGCCAGTTCAAATTGCAGGCCCTTGAGGTTGGCACTATTATAGATGGCGAGCAGCGGGTCGGCGCTCTTTTGCGTACAGCCTTTAAGATTGCGCGGGTCAATGAGCATGGACAGATGACTGCTATTGACGACATCGCCCTCGCTATAGATCTCCATTGTGATGTCGATGACATCGCGATCAATGCCAGACAGGGCATAGCGCAGATATAAAATACCATCCTTGGGCTTGACCTTGAG
>JAKIUO010000180.1 GCA_021647535.1 Hyphomicrobiaceae bacterium | reverse complement strand
ACTATCCCGGCAAGGACCACCATGTGGTGCGCGGACCCGATCCGCTGATCGTTGGCAGCTCGGGTCATGTCATTGGCCGCTCAGAGCATATTCTGGGTAAAAGCCTGCATCCGGCGCTGCGTCGTAAGTAATTCGCTAACGCGAGCGGGACCAATCCCGCACCCCGTTGAGGGGAGACCTTCCAAATCCACCCTCTTTTGATTTTAGAAAGAAGGGGGTTTGGGGAAAGCTTTTCCCCAAGCGGGCCAGAAAACGGATAATGGGCAATCGCCCGCTTGCGAAGCAAGTCAGCCGTGCAAGTTATTTTGAGCGTTCAAAAAACAGCCAGTACAGGGCGCTTGCGGTTGCCAGCATGAAAATGCCGGAAAAGGTCACGTCCGACAAAAAATGCCCGCCCATGCCCATGCGCACAAGGCCAGATAGGCTGCCAATTATAATTCCAGCAAATATGAGTTGTTTTCGAAAGGCGGCAAACAGCAGGGCCAGAGAGAAAAACACCATATAGATGGATGAGCTTTCGCCGCTGACAAATGAGCAGTTACGCGCGCAGGCTGTGCTTGGCACGAGGGCCGGGGTGAATTTGCCAGTTGAGCCAAACTGTTCGGTCTGGATGGGCCGGGCGCGTCCCCAGTGATCCTTGAGAATGGTATTGGTCAAAATGCCGGGGCCGATAATCAGGCAGGCGACGAGATAGGCCCAGTGAGGCGCACCAAGACCGGCGGGTTTTTTTTGTGTAACAAGGCTGTATCCCAATCCGACCAGTACGAGCACGCAAAAAGTGATAAAAAGAGCCTTGAAAAACAGTCGTGGGATTGTCCCCAAAGGGTTATCTATAAGATAGAACAGCCCTTTACCCTGATAAAAAAAAGAAGAAGCATAAAGGTCAAGTTCTGGCCACAGGCTGAAAATGAGGGCCGTAAGCAGTGCAGACAAAAGCGTGCCCAGCCAAAGCGTGCGGGGCAGTTTTGAAAGTGAAATACCAGCTGCGCTCATTAGAAATTTGCTTTCTGTTTTAAATACATATATCAATCTCGACCTTGTGCTGCCCGTCGGCAGATTTGTGTCAGCTGTTCTGACCAGACTATATTATGCGTAGGAATATGTACGAAATGATGGAAATGTCCAAACAGATTAAGTTTCGATCAAAAATATTTGTTGTTGGGATTGTTTTTTTGTTGTCGATGAGCCTGCAGGAAAGCCAGGCGGCCCGCCAATGTGGCCGCGCTTCCTGGTATGCGCTTGATGGCCAGCGCACAGCCAGTGGTGAGCGCATGAATTCACGTCGATTAACGGCGGCACATCGCAGCTTTAGATTTGGTACAAGAGTGAAAGTGCGCAATCTGGCCAATGGGCGCACGGTTACGGTGCGGATCAATGATCGCGGCCCGTTTACACGTGGGCGCATCATTGATCTGTCAAAGTCAGCCGCCCGCAAGCTCGGCTTTTTGGGGCGCGGCTCGGCGCGCGTCTGCCTGACTCGCTGAGTAACTGATGTTACGCACCCAATTTTTGGGCTGGTCTTGAAAAAGAGCCTTCGGCGACGCTTATGCAGCGGGCATTTCGGGACTAGTCCCTAAAAACCCAACAATTGGGATTGCACAAGGGTCTCGACCCTTTGCCGCTTTCGCGCGTAGCGAACCGCCGGAGGCATTCTTTTCTTCTTTTGCGTAACATCAGTGAGTAATAATTTAGTTGTTTTCGGCCAGTGCCTGCGCTTTTGGCAAGGCATCTCTTTGTGCTTGCGCGAAGGCTTCAGCCTGGGTCTGTTTCTGAGGGGCGGTTGGGGCTTGTGCTGGAGTGGTTAAGCCAGGCTCATTGGCAGCGGTCAGCCGTGCGACCATTTTGGCAACCATATAGCTGATGGGCAAAGAGGCCAGAGCCGCTCCGATGACGACCATCAAGATGACGGAGCCTTGTTGGGACAAAGGGGTTCCCCCATCAATTGGGGATGACATGGCAAGAACCGCAACAACGGCAATGCCGGTAAGTGTTGGCGCAATGACAACAAACAATAAAGACATGATTTTAATCATTATTCGGCTCCTTCTTAGATCTTTCTCACCTTTTTTAAAAAGTGGGCAGGATCCTTTTCCCTCAATCTGGTATCACACCATCATATATGTTATATAGTATACTAATCAAATGGGGGAAAGGGAGCATTGATCTCTCTCAATTGCCGATAATATTTTTTATGATCAAACTATGATGAGTTTTTGTCACTTAGTTGCTGTTTTGCTGTTTCCAGCAAGTCGCTCATGGTGCGTTCGATCTGATGATCGCTTTGTTCTATATTTGCGGCATCGAAATCGGCGCGTATTTTGGCAAACAGACCGTCTTCACCTGCCTTCTCAAGCCCCAGATGAACAAGTTCTGTGGCATAGTCTGCAATTTTGCCTTCCGAAAACCCCATTTTCTCGGCGGCCCATTGTCCGAGCAGCTTGTTGCGACGGACTCGTGTTTTGAAGCGAAACTCCTCATCCTTGGCATATTTTGCTTCTTCGCCTTTTTCACGTTTTTTAAAGCCGTTCATTCCTGACCCTTTCGAAATTATTTTGAAGTCCTTGTTCATGAGATAACCTTTAATCATGGTCAAAACAATAGGCTCCGCCCGCTTTGATCAGCTGTCGACCCGGTGTGAAAAAGCCAAAGGATAAAAAACGGCGAGATTGACAGCCGCATTGTGCCTTCGGGCTCTATGGGATAGGATTAATTTTCGATTGGATTGTTACCTTTCGTCCGCAGCCCGGACAAAGATCAAGGCAGGGAAAAGAGTATGAGCAAGAGACGCCGCATTTATGAAGGCAAGGCCAAAATACTTTATGAAGGCCCCGAGCCCGGCACACTGGTGCAGCATTTCAAGGATGATGCAACCGCCTTTAATGCCAAGAAACATGAAGTCATTGACGGCAAGGGTGTGCTCAACAACCGCATATCAGAATATTTATTCGTGCGCCTGGGTGAGATCGGTATCTACACCCATTTTATCAAGCGCTTGAATATGCGCGAACAGCTCATCCGGGAATTGGAAATCATCCCGATAGAGGTCGTGGTGCGCAATATTGCCGCCGGTTCCATTGCCAAACGGCTTGGGCTGGAGGAAGGGACGCCCCTGCCGCGTTCGATTGTTGAGTTCTATTTCAAGGAAGACAAGCTCGATGATCCCATGGTCTCGGAAGAGCACATAACCGCTTTTGGCTGGGCGCAGCCGCCTGAGCTCGACGAGATGACGGCGATGGCCCTGCGCATTAATGACTATATGAGCGGTCTGTTCATGGGCGTCGGTATTCGTCTGGTGGATTTCAAGGTCGAATTTGGACGCCTCCTTGAAAATGATATGATCCGCATTGTGCTGGCCGATGAGATCAGTCCCGATAGCTGCCGTTTGTGGGATGTGGAAACGGACGATAAGCTCGATAAAGACCGTTTTCGCCGCGATATGGGCGGGTTGGTCGATGCCTATAAAGAAGTGGCGCGCCGCCTTGGCATTTTACTAGAGGGCGACCCCTCATCTGACAAAAGCGGCCCACGGCTGGTGAGTTCAAATGAGGATTGAGCGATATAAGAGGCTGCTGAATGAAGGGCTCTGCCGCTTCCTTTACTTTTTGGAGGCGAACCCGCCAAAGGGCGAGCCCTTTGGAAACCCGAATGTTTAGAGGGGTGCCATGCCACCCTTTTTTCACTTTAAAATAGAAAAACGGGAGGTCTGGAGGGTGTCCCTCCAGTGGGGTTCGGGGCTGGCCCCGTCGCGAAGCGAGGTGAATTGCCCTGGGGCTCCTCCCTAGCAGGCTAGAAAGCGGATAATGGGCGGCAGCCCATTTGCGAAGCAAAGCCAGCGGTAAAGGTTTGCAATGAACGAACGTTACATTATTCTCTTTGACGGGGTATGCAATCTTTGCAACGGTTCGGTGAACTTCATTCTGGCCCGTGATCCGCGTGAGATTTTTCTGTTTAGCCCGGTGCAGAGTGCTTTTGCGCAAGAGTTGCTGGCGCGCCATGGTTTGCAGGGCATTGGCAATGACAGTTTTGTGCTGGTGAAAGACAGCCAATGCTATTTGCGGTCGGATGCTGCTTTGCAGATCAGTCGTGAGATGTCGGGAGTGTGGCCGTGGCTCTATGGTTTGCGTTTTGTGCCAAAGCCGCTTCGAGATTTTGTCTATAATCTGGTGGCGCGCCATCGCTATCGTCTGTTTGGACGAAAACAAAGCTGCATGGTGCCCACTCCTGCACTGAAACGTCGATTTATCGTGGATGGGAGATAGATAAGCAATGCATGATTGTATTTTTTGTAATCGGCAGGAACTGGACTTACTGACCCACTCTACATTGTGTTTTGCGGTCTTTGATAAAAACCCGGTTGCCAATCTGCATACTTTAATTGTTCCTCACCGACATGTGCTGACGCCTTTTGAGCTCAGCCCGAAAGAGCTGGCCGACATGTTTTCGCTGGCGCACGAGTGCAGCCTTGATATTGCATCAAGCGATAATACGGTAGGAGGGTTCAATTTTGGGGCGAATATTGGTGAGGTCGCGGGGCAGACAATTACGCATCTGCACTTTCATCTGATCCCGCGCCGTAGCGGCGATTTCGATCCGCTTGTGGCGGTGGATGAAGAGCTGCTTTTTAAAAAGGATTAAAGCCGCTGTTTTTGAGGGAACCAAAAGAGGAACTGCCAGCACTTGAGGCGGTGCGCGAGAACAGGCGCGGGGCGCGATCAATGACACGGGCGCCAAATTTCTGGATTTCGCGCACGGCCAGGCCGCGCTCTGAAGTGCCATCATTGCGCAGGCGGAACAGGCCATCAACACCGGCAAATCCAGAGCTGCGTGTCAGCTGTCTGGCGGTATAGCGTGAGCCCCGTGGGTTTTTCGACAGGGAAACGGCAACACTTACGGCGTCATAGGCGAGTGAGGCGATGCGCGGTGGGGCCTTGCCATAGGTTTCGGCATAGCGCCTTGTAAACTTGCGCCATCCTTCAGGAGTGGGACCAGGGAACCAGCCTTTGCGCAGTGGTTTTTCGCGACCAATATCACTATAATCCCAGCTGCCGGTACCGACCAGCTTGACGGCATTTGTGTCGACTTCGAAATAGGGCAGGATCGGCGACAGGGTGGGAATGATCTGCGCACCTGCCGGTATGAAAAGCGCGTCAATCTGTGGCTCAAGGGGCTCTTTGGTTTCAGGATCGCGAGTGCGTGCCAGCTTGGCGATCGCCTCAATCGGTTTCAACATGCCATTAGGATCAACCGGAAAACGCTTTAGGGCGATCAGCTGGCCACCATGCTTTTCGATGGCCTGCTGAAAGGCTTTTTCGACAATGTGGCCATAAGGGGTGTCGGGGATGAGCGCACCAAAGCGCCTTTTGCCGTTGCCAATTGTGTAAGAAACGATGCGATCGACATCTTGCCCGGCCAGAAAGCTCAACAGATAGACGCCATCGCCTGCAACCTTTTGGTCAGATGAAAAGGCAATCATGGGGACCCCGGCCTTTTTGGCGATGGGGGCAGCGGCTTTGACATTTTTGGCAAAGAGCGGGCCAATGATCAGTTCAGCACCAGAATTAACAGCGGCAATCGCGGCGGCCCTGGCTCCGGCTGGCGTTCCCTTGGTATCTTTTGCGGTGAGGATGAGGTCTGGATTGTTAAAATCGAACATGGCGAGCTCACCGGCTTTTTTGAGGGCGGCGGCGATTTTGGCGCTGCCGCCCTTGGCTCCAAGCGGCAGCAACATGGCGACCTTGATGCCCTTTTGCTGGCGCAGGCGCTGGGCAGAGGTGGCTTTGATCTGGTTTTCGG
>JAKIUO010000179.1 GCA_021647535.1 Hyphomicrobiaceae bacterium | reverse complement strand
GCCTGTTTCTCCTGGCATCATGACATCAGGGATCAGCAGGTCGAATTCCAGTCCAGCCAAAGCGGCACGCGCCGCGCTGGCATCACAGGCCTTGGTGACCCGAAAGCCGTTATTGCGCAGATATTTGGCCAGCAGATTGCGGATACGCTCATCATCGTCAACGACGAGAATATGGGGGGCATTATCGGGTAAGGCGTCGTGCTGGTCTGTGCTGGTGGACATATCTGGTCTTTTCTAAGCTGCCTAACAGGGATAATGAAGCAGGCCCTAAGAGCGTTGGCGGGAAAACAGCTCCTCGATCGCTTCGTGCTCGTGTGTGTTGATCATATTATACAGCAGTTTCCGGCTGATCTCTTCACTTTCCATTCCAGACAATTTCAACGCTTTATTGATGCGGTGCAATTGTGGTTCCATCAGGCGCCTGGCCAGTTTTTGACCGCGCTGCGTGGAGAACAGGCGGCGTTCGCGCCGATCCGATGGGCCGGGCCTTTGTTCGATCATGCCTTCATCCACCAATTGTTTGAGAACGCGCGCCAGACTTTGTTTGGTTATTTTGAGGATATCAAGCAAATCCGCAACCCGCAGGCCGGGATAGTGGTTGACAAAATGCAAGACGCGGTGATGGGCCCGGCCAAAGCCGATTTCATCAAGTATAGTGTCAGGGTCATTGGTAAAGTCGCGATAGGCAAAGAATAATAGCTCGATCAACTCGACAAGCGCGTGTGGCGGCTCTTCCTGATCTGGCGTGGTTTCTTGCAGGTCAGAGCGGGGCGCGGCAGCGTCTTTGTTAATTATGTCAGCCATGTTGACTTATTTTCCCCTGTTTGATAAATATGAGCCTCAAACATGAACTCTTTTAAACTGATAAGCGGCACGCCAAAAGCCTTATCATCAAGTATACACAAACAACAGCCTGAGACTATGGCAGATGGAATAGGTCAGATGACAGATGGCAGCTATGAGGATCGTGACGGTTGGATCTGGATGGATGGCAAGCTGATGCCCTGGCGCGATGCCAAGCTGCATATTCTGACCCATGCCTTGCATTATGGTTCGGGTGTTTTTGAGGGTATGCGAGTTTATGATGGCAAGATTTTCAAACTTGACGAGCACTCGACGCGTTTGCACGAGAGTGCCAGATATCTCGATTTCGAAATCCCGTGGTCGGTAGAAGAGATCAATCAGGCCTGCATTGAAACCGTTAAGGCGCAAGGTTTGAGCGATGGTTATGTGCGCCCCATCGCCTGGCGCGGGGCTGAGGATATGGGCATTTCTGCGCCAAAAACCAAAATCCATATGTCGATTTCTGCCTGGGAGTGGGGCTCATATTTTGACCCCGAGCAAAAGATGAAGGGGATCACCCTGCGCATTGCCGATTACAGGCGTCCCGATCCGGCAACGGGACCTACACAGGCCAAGGCCGCCGGGCTTTACATGATCTGCACGATCGAAAAGCACAAGGCGGAGCGCCTTGGCTTTACCGATGCCTTTTTCCTCGACTGGCGGGGGCGGGTAGCTGAGGCCACCGGTGCCAATGTTTTTTTTGTCATAGGTGATGTCGTGCATACGCCAATTGCCGATTGCTTCCTTGATGGCATTACACGGCGCACCGTCATTGATCTGGCCAAAAAGCGCGGTATTGAAGTCGTTGAACGTGTCATCATGCCCGAGGAAATGGCTGATTTTGATCAATGTTTTCTCACAGGATCGGCTGCCGAAGTGACCCCCGTTTCAAAAATTGGCGAGTATAGTTTTGCGCCGGGCGAAATCACCCGTCAATTGATGGAGGATTACTCTTTGCTGGTGCGTGGCAAGTTGAGCTGAGCTCAACTCAACTTTTTCTTATCCCGAATAGGTGCAAAGGGCGCTATTCCCCCTTTTGCCAGGCTTTTGTGGCTTCCATATCCTCATCTTTGCTCTCGACCCAATTAGCTTGACTGGCAGCCTGGCTGACGCCTTGCTGGGCAAACTTTTCCTTTTTCCAGAAGGGGGCGCAGGTTTTGAGGTAGTCCATCAGAAAAGAGGCGGCTTCGAACGCGTCTTTGCGATGCCGGGACAGGGTGATGACAAGGACAATATTTTCACCAGGCAGAAGTTCTCCATAGCGATGAATAATCAGACAATCTTGTAAATCCCACCTGTCGAGCGCTTCTTTCTCAATGCGCTTTAATTCTCTCTCTGTCATACCGGGATAGTGCTCCAGTAACATGGAGAGTAATATTCTACTGTCTTTATTTGTATTAATTTTGTCTTGACGAACAGTTCCAATAAAACTAACAATAGCGCCTACATCATGACGATCATTCTTTAATATTCTGATTTCAGTAGATATATTGAAGTCTTCTGTTTGCACTTTGATCACGAAGAATACCTCTTTGTTGAGCCGGTCGTGTGTGTATCTTCAGTATGAGTATTTTTATACTATATTCCCCCTATACACCATTAAGTAGTTCATTATTTGTTAACGCTACCATAGGTAGTGTGCGAATGAGGCGTTGCTTGTTCATTCAAAGTGTATTTGGGTTCATCCCTGATTTTGCACATATTTAGTCAATTCGTCCATGCGGTAGTTTTAGGATGGGGCGTCAAAAACGGATCATATTTGGAAATGGGTTCAATAAAAAGGAGAAGGCGGTGATGGGGTTTGATCGTGATATCGGGATCAAAATTTTGATTATAAGCCTGTCGGGCATGATTTTATCGGCCTGCAATCCTGCTACCAAGGGGTGGAGTTCTGTTGGAGGGAATGCAGTTTCTTTGTCGAGACTTGCCGCCGCCAAGAACAATTGCGGTTATCGGCGGGCGCGCGGCAAGGCTATCAGGCTTCTCAAGGCGTCTCGTCACCGGCAGAAAAACGAACAGCGTGCCGCTCAATTATTAAGTCGAGCGGAACAATGCATGTCTCGTAAATACGGTATCCATTACCGTTCGGCGGGCCGACGCTGAAAATAATGGCGGTTGACAAGGATTGGTTTGAAGAAATCAGTTCTTGCCGCCTTCAAGCACGCGGAACAGGCGGCCATTGGCGCTGACGATGCGGCCCTCTCCAGAGGGGAGTATGGAGAGATTATTGTTCCGGCCTCTTGAAAAATTTATATTATTTTCCGGCCAGATGAGTTCAAGATCATCAAGGGTTTGTGATTTCAGCGGACTTGTCCCGAGCCAGTAAGGGTCATCAATCGGTGACAGGGAACCCATGATACGATTGACGCAATCGCCAGAATGGATCAGCGGCAGCAGCAGGATTTCAAAACGGCACGCTTCCCCTTCATCATTGAAAGCCGTGAAATCAAGCAACCCGGCGCTGCCGTCTTCCTTGATGGTGTGCAACAGGCTTTCGATGGCTTCGCGTTCGTTGCGGTCCTTCCAGAACGAGATGAAATCAAGCCCCTTAAGCTCATAGCCATAGGTTTCGCAAATTCTGGTTCCGGCCAGACGAAAGCGAAAACTGCGTGTGTCATCTGTTTCCAGAATGAAGGTTTCTGGTAGGAGCGGGCCGATTTTTACCGGTTCTATTTCAAAGCGGTTGGGGGCCTTGCGCCCATTTCGAAGTTCATTCCAGTAGGAATAGAGCCAAAGGCTAGCGGTCTGTTTCATACGTTTGTTCCAACGGGCAAGCTGTGGCGTGCCCAACTCTTGACAGGGTTACAGTTTATGAGCTCAATGATCGCTTCGGGCTTCTCGTGTTTGGAGTGCTCAAAGGCAGATCAGGCCCCCTCATGGCAACAACAAACGCGAATTACATGCCAGTTTCGAAAAATAGCGAAAAACCGGCAGTTTCGGTCGCAGGCTTGGTTGATTTGTGTGGTTAAGAACGGGGCGAACCCCCTTGTTGAACGAAAAGGGGATTGTGTGACGGACCAGTATGAAACAGATCGGCGGCAACAGGACCCCGATCAACCTATGGCAGAGGCGCGTGTGCCAATGTTTAACGTGCCAACTGTCATTCTTGTTCTGATTGGTCTTTTTGCGTTGGTTCATTTTGGACGGTCTTTATTGACGCCGGGCCAGGATCTCACCTTTTTGATCGAGATGGCGTTTATACCCGCGCGCTATGTGGACGGGCTGCTGGCGAGCGGTCTTGCTGGCTTCACCTCTTTTGTCACCTATAATTTTCTGCATGGCGATGTAACCCATCTCGGGGTCAACAGTATCTGGATGCTGGCCATGGGGAGCGCGGTGGCCAAGCGGTTGGGAGCCTGGCGTTTTCTGGCTTTTTCTTTAGTTTGTTCGCTGTTTGCCGCTTTCGCTCATTTATTGACCCACTGGGGCGAGCTGGTGCCGGTGATTGGGGCCTCTGGTGCCGTTTCGGGGCATATGGCGGCGGCCATTCGTTTTATCTTCAGCGTTCCTGACCATGGTCATGTGAACGAGGAGGGGCGAGGAGAATTGTGGGCGGTGCCGATGAAGACATTGACAGAGACCCTGAAAGACAGTCGTGTTTTAGGGGTATTGGCGATCTGGCTGTTGATGAATATATTGTCGGGGATCGGTGTGCTCTCCATGGGGCAGGGAGATAATCCTATCGCCTGGGAGGCCCATATTGGTGGATTTCTCGCAGGTCTTTTATTGTTTAGTCTGTTCGATCATCCCAAAGAGCCTATTGATCCGACTTTTGATCAGAACAGGGGTTCTTCGTAAATCTGACGCCCATCCAGTTGCAGGCCGGAGATGGCCGCTTCGCCGGTTTTTTTGTCAACGCGTACAATGACGGCAAAGCGCTTGGCCATGGCCTTGTTGTTTTGTTCACGCAAGATCCGGTGCTGCTTGCGCAATTTTCTAAGACGCTTGCGGATTTTGACGATTTCAGGACTTTTTGACAGGGTCCTGATGGCTTTACGCTTGCCGAGCTCGCGGTTTTGGTCGCGTGAAAGGCGCAGTTTTTGATTATATTCCTTTTGCGCCGCTTTGAGCCGTCGATCAAGCTCATCCATTTCGGGGCTTGTCTGTCGGCTGAAATTCTCCAGCTTCCTGGCACGTTTCTTTTGTGCAAAAAACTTCTCAATGCCATAGCGGATAGAGACTTTGCAAGTGGTCAGGGCATTGGCTCTGCCTGGACAAGTGCCATAGAGCACGCGCCCGCGAATGAGTATATCATCTGGCTGGTGATCATTACCTGATTCTCTTGTCGGTTTTGTGCGATGCAGAGATATGGGCGACCAGAAACCGTCATCACCACGTTGTAGTTTTACGAAGATAAGGCTATGGCGTTTAAAGGCCGGGCGCTTTTTTTCCAGTTCATCAGGCTGCGCCAGCTCATCAAGAGAGATGCGGCTGATATCATAATTGAGATGGACATAATAGCCGCGTAAAAAATCGCGCGGATCGACGGGTCGTGTTTTCAGGACAATCTGTTTGCCGTCTTGCAACAAGGAGACACGGCTCCAGACCATTGACCCCAACATAATCGTCAGGAACAGCGCGGTGGCCAGAGCGCCAAACAGAGACTTTATGCCAATTATTTGTGTTGAACTGTTCATTTCGAGACCTCCAGATGAGGAACGGAGGGCGGGGCATCAAGACGTTTGTGCAGATGAGTGAGGAAAAAAGCCAGCCCGAGCGTGAGAACGCCCCCCACAAAGAAAAACAGTGAGGTTTCGAGCAGGGACCCAAATATACGAAAATAGATATAAAGAACCTCGGCTGCAAAGGTGGCAAGCGCCGCCCAGACATATAAATCAGAGCCGCGTCGGTGGCCAAACTCGATCAGCCAGACCAGCATGGCCAGAAAAATGGCCCCATAAACCCAGGTCGCAAGAAAATCATAAGTGCTTTTGCCAATAGGAGAGGCGTTGGCGAACAAAAGCTCTGGCATGGTGGCGAGC
>JAKIUO010000178.1 GCA_021647535.1 Hyphomicrobiaceae bacterium | reverse complement strand
GATGACCCATATTGAGGCCATTCGCCGTCAATATGATGATGCCCGTGAGAACCTCAAGCAGCGCTTTATTGATAAAGTTGAAAAACTGCAACGAGGTGATGAGCTGCCACCAGGGGTCATGAAAATGGTCAAGGTTTTCGTTGCCGTGAAGCGAAAGCTGCAACCCGGTGATAAAATGGCGGGTCGTCATGGCAATAAAGGTGTGATCTCGCAGATCCTGCCGGTCGAAGACATGCCCTATCTGGAAGACGGGACTGCTGTTGATTTCGTACTCAATCCGTTGGGTGTGCCAAGTCGTATGAATGTCGGACAGATTCTGGAAACCCATCTGGGCTGGGCTGCTCGTGGTCTTGGCAAACAGATTGGCGCGGCCGTTGATACGTTCCGCCGGGAGGCCGATGTAAGTGAGTTGAAGGACGCCTTGCATAAAGCCTATGGGGAAAACGAAGTCGTCTCTGGCATGTCAGACAATGATCTGGCAGATTTTGGTGATACATTGCGACCTGGAGTGCCGATGGCAACGCCGGTTTTCGATGGCGCTCACCAAAAAGATATTGAGGACAAGCTGATTGCCGCCGGTCTGGACAGCTCTGGACAAGTGACGCTTTTTGATGGTCGCACCGGTGAAAAATTCGACCGTAAAGTGACTGTTGGCTACAAATACCTGCTGAAATTGCATCATCTTGTTGATGATAAAATTCATGCCCGATCCATCGGTCCTTATTCGCTTGTCACCCAGCAGCCACTTGGTGGTAAAGCTCAGTTTGGTGGGCAGCGTTTTGGAGAGATGGAGGTCTGGGCTCTTGAAGCTTATGGCGCCGCCTATACTCTGCAGGAAATGCTGACCGTCAAATCGGATGATGTCGCGGGTCGTACCAAGGTTTACGAAGCAATCGTACGCGGGGATGATACGTTCGAAGCTGGTATTCCAGAAAGTTTCAACGTGTTGGTCAAGGAAATGAGGGCGCTTGGCCTTAATATCCAGCTGATCCAGTCCGGCAAGAATATTGAAACCAGCGAGCATAAGGAGCAGGGCAGACCTAAAGCCGCTGCGCCAACGCCGCAATTGCGGGGAGGTTCCCCCGCAGAATAGACTATGATGATTGCCGCGCTGGCCTGATTTTTGGGTCAAAAGCGCGGCAATCCGTTTAGAACGCTCTGGAACAGTTTCTTTACCAGCACTACCGAAACACTGTTCTTACATTGCCAGTTACAAGAAGGCCGTACCGCCCCGGCCGCCCGACAGGAGAGGCAAGATGAATCAAGAGGTCGCCAATCTCTTTAAGCCCAATACACCGCAACAGACATTTGACCAGCTCAAAATATCCATAGCCAGCCCCGAGCAGATCAAGGCCTGGTCTTGGGGAGAGATCAAAAAACCGGAAACCATCAATTACCGCACGTTCAAGCCAGAGCGTGACGGGCTTTTCTGCGCGCGCATCTTTGGCCCCATCAAGGATTATGAATGTCTGTGCGGCAAATATAAACGCATGAAGCACAAAGATATTATTTGTGAAAAATGCGGCGTTGAAGTGACGCTTTCCAAAGTACGGCGCGAACGCATGGGCCATATTGATCTGGCCGCGCCTGTGGCCCATATCTGGTTCCTGAAATCACTGCCCAGCCGCATCGGCCAACTGCTCGACATGACGCTTAAAGAACTGGAGCGTGTGCTTTATTTCGAAAGCTATATCATTCTTGAAGCTGGGACATCGCCTTTTGAGGAAGGTCAGCTGCTTTCTGAAGAAGAATTTGTCGATGCTCAGGATGAGCATGGCGATGTGTTCACGGCTGGCATTGGTGCTGAAGCCATTCGCGATCTGCTGGGACAGCTGGAGCTTGAAGAGCTTGCCGTGCAATTGCGCATTGAGATTGCCGAAGCGACGACGGAACTGAAGCCTAAAAAGCTCGCCAAGCGTTTGAAAGTGGTCGAAGCTTTTCTGGAGAGTGGCAACAATCCCGAATGGATGATCATGACGGTCATTCCGGTTATTCCACCAGAATTGCGTCCGCTTGTACCGCTTGATGGGGGGCGTTTTGCGACCTCTGACCTTAATGATCTTTATCGCCGTGTGATCAACAGAAATAACCGGCTGAAGCGTCTTATGGAGTTGCGCGCCCCTGATATTATCATCAGGAACGAGAAGCGTATGCTGCAAGAGAGTGTTGACGCTTTGTTTGACAATGGTCGTCGTGGCCGTGTGATTTCAGGAGCGAACAAGCGTCCGCTGAAATCCTTGTCTGATATGTTGAAGGGCAAACAGGGTCGTTTCCGGCAGAATCTGCTCGGTAAACGCGTCGATTATTCCGGTCGTTCGGTGATTGTGGTGGGACCAGAACTGAAGCTGCACCAATGCGGTCTGCCCAAGAAAATGGCGCTGGAACTGTTCAAACCATTTATTTATTCGCGCCTTGAACACAAGGGGCTGGCGGGTACAGTCAAGCAGAGCAAGAAGCTGGTTGAAAAAGAAAAACCGGAAGTCTGGGATGCCCTTGATGAGGTCATTCGCGAGCATCCGGTCATGCTTAACCGTGCGCCGACCTTGCATAGGCTGGGTATTCAGGCGTTTGAACCGACGCTGATTGAAGGCAAGGCGATACAGCTGCATCCATTGGTTTGTGCGGCTTTTAATGCTGATTTTGATGGCGACCAGATGGCCGTCCATGTGCCTTTGAGCCTTGAAGCTCAATTGGAAGCGCGCGTCTTGATGATGTCGACCAATAATATTCTGCATCCGGCTAACGGGGCACCTATTATTGTGCCCTCACAGGATATCATTCTGGGGCTCTATTATATCTCCATTATGAAGAATAAAGAGCCTGGCGAAGGCATGATGTTCACGGGAACAGACGAGATTGAGCACGCTCTTAATGCCAAGGTTGTGACGCTTCATGCCAAGGTCAAAGTGCGGGCCGAGCATATAGGTCATGATGGCAAACCAGCTGTGCAGGTCTATGAGACGACACCTGGACGTGCATTGATTGCGCAACTTTTGCCAAAACAGCCGGGCCTTGGGCTCGACCTTGTCAATCACCTCATGACCAAAAAACAGATTTCCGGTCTGATTAATATGGTTTATCGCCATTGCGGTCAGAAGGATACGGTGATTTTTTGTGACAAGATCATGGGTCTTGGTTTCAAAAATGCCTGTCTGGCTGGCATCAGCTTTGGCAAGGATGATATTATTATTCCTGATACCAAGGATGGCATCATTGAGGAAACCAAATCCTCAGTGCAGGAGTTTGAAAACCAGTATAATGAAGGTCTCATCACACAGGGCGAAAAATATAACCGCGTTGTCGACATCTGGATGAAATGTTCCGATCGTGTGGCTGACGAGATGATGGATCGTATTTCGGCCGTTCAGATTGATGAGAAAACCGGGCGCGAGAAACCCATTAATTCCATCTATATGATGGCTCATTCCGGCGCACGTGGTTCGCCCGCACAGATGAAGCAGCTCGGTGGAATGCGGGGCCTGATGGCCAAACCTTCGGGAGACATTATTGAGACACCGATCATTTCCAACTTTAAGGAAGGCCTGTCGGTTCTTGAATATTTTAACTCCACCCATGGAGCTCGAAAAGGTCTTGCCGATACGGCGCTGAAGACGGCTAACTCGGGATATCTGACGAGGCGTCTCGTTGATGTTGCGCAAGACAGCATCATCAATGAAGAAGATTGCGGCACGGACAAAGGTATTGTCATGGCGGCGGTTGTTGATGCTGGTGAAGTCGTTGTTTCACTTGGAGAGCGTGCGCTGGGCCGTACGGTTGCCAAGGATATTATTTCTCCTTCAACGGGTGAAGTTGTTCTCAAAACGGGCACCTTGATCGACGAAAAAGATGCTGAAGCCATTGATCAATCGCAAGTACAAGAAGTGCGCATCCGTTCGGTTCTGACCTGCGATACACGTTCGGGTGTCTGTGCCAAATGTTATGGACGGGATCTGGCACGCGGTACACCTGTGAATATGGGCGAAGCCGTCGGGGTTATTGCAGCCCAGTCGATTGGAGAACCGGGTACACAGCTCACCATGCGTACGTTCCATATTGGCGGGGCCGCTCAGGTAGTCACCCAGTCCTTTATTGAAGCGGCTCGGGTTGGCAAGATTGAGTTGCGCAACCGGAACATTGCGACAGATAGTGAAGGCCGGAAAATTTCCATGGGCCGAAACATGTCTGTGCTGATCCTTTATACGGATGGTAATGAGCTGTCTACCTACCAGATTGTTCAAGGCTCCATGATGCATGTTGATGATGGTGATAGTGTAGAGCGCGGTGATCGCCTCGCCGAGTGGGATCCCCATACGCGTCCCATTCTCACAGAAGTCGATGGGGTCATTCAGTTTGATGATCTGGTCGAGGGCATTTCCATGGACGAGCAAATGGACGAGCAGACCGGAAATACTAACCGTGTCATCAAAGACTGGCGCATGTCTCCCAAGGGGGTCGACCTGAAGCCCAGGATTTCGATTATGGATGAGGACGGGGGAGCCATCTCGCTGGAGCGGGGAGGCGATGCTCATTATATCCTGGCTCCCAAGGCTATTTTGTCTGTGGATCTGGGACAAAAAGTCAAGGCCGGAGATGTGATTGCTCGTGTTACCTTGGAAGGGGCGCGCCAGAGTGATATCACCGGTGGTTTGCCGCGTGTTGCTGAATTGTTTGAGGCAAGGCGACCCAAAGACCACGCGATCATTGCCGAGATGACCGGTGCCGTGCGTTTCTTGCGGGATTATAAAAACAAGCGTCGTATCGCCATTGAGCCAGAAAATGGTGAAGCTGTGGAATATTTGATTCCTAAAGGCCGACATCTGACCGTACAGGAAGGTGATACCATTGAAAAAGGTGAATACCTTATTGAGGGCAACCCGGCTCCCCAGGATATTCTGGCTATTAAAGGTATGGAAGAGCTGGCAACGTTCCTCATTGATGAGGTTCAGGAGGTTTACCGCCTGCAGGGTGTGACCATTAATGACAAGCATATCGAAGTCATTGTACGTCAGATGATGCAAAAGATCGAAGTCGATGATCCGGGCGATACCACGCTTTTGAAAGCGGAAATTCTGGATCATCTGGAGTTTGAGGACATCAATGATGCCGTGCTCGAAAAAGGAGGGCTTCCAGCCAGGGGACACGCAATTCTGCTCGGCATTACCAAGGCCTCATTGCAGACCAAGAGTTTCATTTCGGCAGCTTCGTTTCAGGAAACGACAAGAGTGCTGACCGATGCCGCTGTCAGTGGCAAGGTGGATACTTTGCGTGGCCTTAAGGAGAATGTCATTGTGGGTCGTCTTATTCCGGCAGGAACGGGCGGTATGCTGGCCAGATTGCGTCAGGTTGCCAAAGCGCGTGATAATCTGATTCAGGCCGAACGGGCCAAATCGGAAGAGAAAGAGCGTAAGGCCATTGAGGCACAGGCGCTGGAATCCATGCCTAAGCCAGTGCCTGAAGCCGAGAAGGATGCCGACCCGGCTCCGGCGAGCGAAGACAATAAAACTGACGACAGCAAGGACTAGGCGTTAGGGCTGTTGGGCTTGCTTGTCAGTCTGTAGCATTTTGAAGAACAAAAAGGGTTGCCTGCAGAGGCAACCCTTTTTTTGATCGAAACTCACTGTCGGGGCAGTATCAGACTGCAAAATGATTGCTTCGTTTAGACCCGGGGAGCGCGAAGAATTTAAACCTTTTGGCGGCTGGTATTATACCAGACCACAAAATTACTGACCGTTTTCCGCCCATTTTCTTGCGGCGATTGATGTGATGCGTCCGGTTTCTTTCACAAGGCTATTCCAGGCCCTGCAGCAGGCGTCGACGATATTATCATAG
>JAKIUO010000177.1 GCA_021647535.1 Hyphomicrobiaceae bacterium | reverse complement strand
ACTCCAGTTGAAATCCTCGAAACGCGGCACCATCCCGAACGGGCTTTCCACCGCCCCGACCTTTTCATGAACACGGTCTGCGACCCATTCCAGCACCCTTGTGTTCTGACCAAAGCCTGGCCACAGAAATTTTCCAGTTTCGTCCCTGCGGAACCAGTTGACCCGGAAAATCTTCGGATTTTTCAGCCCTTTTTTAGCGCGCTGTTGCCCAAGGCTAAGCCAATATTGCCAGTAATCCCCCATATTATAGCCCATAAACGGCAGCATGGCGAAGGGATCGCGGCGCATACCAGAAACGCCAATGGCGGCGGCTGTGGCTTGCGATCCCATGGTGGCTGCCATGAACACACCATGCTCCCAACCCGTGCTTTCATAGACCAGCGGGAAGGTTTTCGGCAATCGCCCGCCAAACAAAAAAGCCGCGATCGGTACACCCGCAGGGTCTTGCCAGCGCGGATCAATCGACGGGCATTGGCGGGCCGGGGCCGTGAAGCGTGCATTGGGATGAGCGGCGGGCCTCTGGCACTCTGGCGTCCAGTCATTGCCTTGCCAGTCAATGAGGTGATCCGGCATGGGGCCGTCCATGCCTTTCCACCACACATCGCCCTCATCGGTCAGCGCCACATTGGTGAAAATACAGTTTTCCCGCAGGCTTTGCATGGCCATCGGGTTGCTGTCTGAGCTGGTGCCAGGGGCCACGCCAAAAAAACCATTTTCGGGATTGATGGCGCGCCAAGAGCCATCGGCATGGGGCTTGATCCAGGCAATATCATCACCGACCGTCGTTACCTTCCAGTCGGTCATGCCCTGCGGCGGCAATACCATGGCGAGATTGGTTTTTCCACAGGCGCTGGGAAAAGCTGCAGCAATATAAATCTGATCACCGCCCGGACGGGTCAATCCAAGTATAAGCATGTGCTCGGCCAGCCAGCCCTCTTCGCGCGCCATGTTGGACGCGATGCGTAAAGCCAGACATTTCTTGCCGAGCAGAGCATTGCCGCCATAGCCCGAGCCATAAGACCAGATCTCGCGGGTTTCAGGAAAATGGCTGATAAATTTGTTTTTGATCTCACCTTCGCACGGCCAGCTGACATCGGCCTGCCCCGGCTCCAGCGGCGCACCCACCGAGTGCAAACACCTGATAAACGCCCCCTCCTCTCCCAGTATATCCAGCACCTGCTGGCTGACACGCGTCATGATATGCTGATTGGTAACTACATAGGCGCTATCAGTAATTTCGATTCCAATCTTGGCGATGGGGGAGCCAATCGGCCCCATGGAAAAGGGAATGACATACATGGTGCGCCCCGTCATGCAACGGTCATAGCTCTGGCGCATGAGCGCTTTCATCTCGTCAGGGGCCATCCAGTTATTGGTCGGACCGGCATCCTCTTCATTTTCATGACACATAAAGGTGCGATCTTCGACGCGGGCCACATCTGAAGGGTGCGAGCGCGCCAGATAGGAGTTGGGGCGTTTTTCCGCGTTGAGCTTGATGTAGACCCCGGCTTCAACCAGTTCGCCACACAGGCGGTCATACTCTTCTTTTGAACCATCGCACCAGACGATTTTGTCGGGTCTGCAAAGGGCGGCCACTTCATCAACCCACGCGATCAACACTTTGTTGCTTGTTCGAGAGGCTCCATCATGAGAGTATGGCATAGGATCTGGTTCCTTCGCGCACTTTTGGTACAAAAAATGGGTCAAACATCCTTTGCAACCCTTAGGATGCCTCCAAAGTAACTATCCTCTAATTTCAGTCCATTTGCAAATATAGTCGACTGTCATTACTGGAAAAACACGCAAAGAAAAAGAGTTGAAACTGATATATCCCTATAGAAAGGAAGCAAATTATGAGAGCAGTCTTGGCCGGAATATTTGGCTTGGCATTGGTTATGGCCAGCGCCCCGGCAAATGCCAGATCGGCAAGCATTATCGGCAACTGGAGCGGTGGCGGCAGCCTTTCTACATTTTCAGGCACGCGTGAGCGCACCAAATGCCGGGCGACCATCCGCCCCAAAAAGGGCAAACGCTATTTTATCAGTGCAAATTGCGCGGTTGCCTCGCTCGGCCTGATCCATCAGGATGGCATACTCAAAAAAGTCGGCAAAAACCGCTATCGTGGTCGCTTCAGAAATGCACAATATGACATTAGTGGTTCGATCACCATCTTGCTACGTGGCAACCGACAGTATATTTCCCTCAAAAGCTCTGGCGGACGGGGACGTCTTGTCTTGACACGCCGTCGCTGAATGCCGGGAGGCTCAGTGAATGAGCCACCACGCACTTAAATCACACTCAACTGGTGCGCGCCCGGCGCGCCAGTTCGACAAGAACCTTATGCGCCTTTTGCGGGCCATTGACGGGTTCGGGAAACTCAAGACGAAGCCTTTGCTTGCGGGCGGTGAAATCGCAGCCCTCAGGGTCCAGCCCGCTCAACTGCCAGGGGCCAGGCTCCTCTTTCAATAATTGCACTGCCATATTATTGATGGCTTCGCTGTGATCCCCATTCATATGCGCCAGTATATCTGCTTCAGCAGAGCGCAAACCCTCAATATCGCTGTGCCGCAAACGCAAAATATCGGCCGGAATGGTCAGAGCGGTGCCAAAGCCACCGACAAAATGCGCCTCTTCTATCTCCATTTTATAATAGTTGAAATCGGCAAAGCTGCCATAAAAGGCTTTGGGATGACGCGCCATAAAACGCGCCTCGGCCTCTCCGGCCTTAACCTCTTTTGGGCTGCATTTGACAATACGTCCTTTCACACTCACCCGGTCCTCTGTGAGCGGATTGACATGATCTCCGATGTCCTCAAACAATAAGGAGGCCCGAGGGTCTTTGGCAAGATTAACGCAATGCCGCGAAATATCCGACATTAGCAACACCGGCGTTGCATCCATCAAGGTCGCCACCCCGGTCAAGGACAAAAAAGGCGCACCCGTCTGCTGTTCAAGGGTCGCAAGCGCCACCTTGTTAGCCAGACGCATGACCCGGCGTGCCCTCGGAGCGACCTCTTCTGGCGGTGGCATTTGCGATTGTGGGGAAGGGTTTTGTTCGGTTTTTTTCGTCATTGTTAGGATCGATTGCTGTTGATGTTTTGACTTACACGCCAAGGACGCCTAAAAACATTGTCATAACGGGGCTGTAAGTACCAGCATCAACTGTGTCTTCCTTTGTAAAGAGACGCTGTTTGTCCCTGTTTCGAACTTCTTGTTCCTTGCAGGGTCGCTGGAGCTGGTTAATGGGGGGCGGGCCTTCTTTTCAGAACGGTTTGCAGATGAAAGGGTTTAAAAAATGCCGACAATTGCATTGGTAGATGATGACAAAAATATTATTGGATCGCTCAGCGTCCTGTTCGAGAGCGAAGGTTATAATGTAAACACCTATCATGATGGCGTTTCCGCACTTGAAGGCATGGCGGAAAAACCTGCTGATATCGCCATTTTTGACATCAAGATGCCCCGCATGGATGGCATGGAGCTGCTCCGCCGTGTGCGCCAGAACAGCGAAATTCCGGTGATCTTCCTGACCTCCAAAGATGATGAAATCGACGAGCTGTTTGGTTTGAAAATGGGGGCCGACGATTATATCGCCAAGCCTTTTTCCCAACGACTATTGCTCGAACGCGTCAAGACCATTTTACGCCGGGCGCAGGCGCGGGCCAAACCCAAGGAAGAAAACGAAACCTCCGAGCAATTGCTGGAACGCGGTCTTTTGAAAATGGATCAGGAGCGCCACACCTGCCACTGGGATGGCAAAGAAGTCACTCTGACAGTCACCGAGTTTTTGATCCTGCAAGCCCTGGCCCAGCGCCCCGGCGTTGTCAAAAGCCGCGATGCCTTAATGGATGCCGCCTATGATGATCAGGTTTATGTGGATGACCGGACAATTGATAGCCACATTAAGCGGCTACGCAAGAAGTTCAAAGTTGTCGATGATGATTTCGATGTAATCGAAACCCTCTATGGCGTTGGATATCGCTTCAAAGAAAGCTGATAAACAGGGAGAGTTGATGAAAGTGCTCCGATCAAATTGGCTGAGTGAGCAAAAGGCCAGGATCGGGGGCAAGATGGGTGACCAATTCGAGACCCATGGTGCCCCGCTTTGGGATAAGCTTGTCAAAAAAACGAGTGAGTTCCAGGACTCAAGGCTGGCGCTGGCCTTTGGTCACGCGCACAAACGCATGTCTCCCTTGCTGCGCTATTTCAAGCTCAATTACAAATTCACCAGTCTGACCACGCGTATTCTGGCCTATAATCTGCTGGGCCTGATCACGCTGATTGGTGGCTTGCTGATACTCAACCAGTATCGCGCTGGCCTCATTGAGGTGCGGGTGCAAAACCTGCTGACCCAAGGCAAGATTATTGCCGAGGCCATCGCCCAGTCTTCAAGCCTTAATACCGATCAGGTCATTGTCGACCCTGAAAGTCTGCTGGAAATGCAGTCCGACCATGATATACTGGGCGCGATTGAAAGCTATGACAGCCTCGACTTTCCGATTAATCCTGAACGCGCCGCGCCCATCCTGTTAGGTCTTGTTGCCCCCACCCGCACAAGAGCCCGCATTTACGATCATGATGGCGTCAAGCTGCTGGACAGCCAAACGCTCAATGCCAGAGGACAAATCAGCCGCAAGATACTGCCAGCGCCCGGAGAGTTTAAATCCACCTATTCTTTTGAATTCACAAGATGGGTCAAACGCATGTGGCGGGGCAACATCCCGCTTTATCAAGATATTGGCGGGGCCAATGGCAGGGCCTATCAAGAAGTCAAATCGGCTCTGGCCGGACATCCTGGAAAAATGTCACGCCTCAACGAGCGCTCTGAACTGATTGTTTCTGTGGCCGTACCGATCCAGCGAATGCAGGCGGTGCTGGGAGTTTTGATGTTATCGACCAAGGGAGATGATATTGACAAGATCGTTGCCGCTGAATTATGGGGCATCTCGCGCATCGGCGCGATTGCCGCCATTGTCATGGCTGCTCTTTCCATGTGGCTGTCCAATCAGATCGGTGCACCCATGCGCAAACTGGCGGCCGCTGCACGGCGCGTACGCCACAGTGCCAAGGCCCGCGAGGAAATTCCCGATTTCACATGGCGCACAGACGAAATCGGCGAGCTGTCGCTGGCCCTTCGCAATATGACGGGAGCCCTTTACAGCCGCATTGAAGCCATCGAAACATTTGCCGCCGATGTCGCCCATGAGCTCAAAAATCCCCTGACCTCCTTGAAAAGTGCGGTGGAAACCTTGCCGCTCGTCCAAAAGGAAGAATTGCGCGAGCGATTGACGAAAATTATCTTGCATGACGTCAAGCGACTGGACCGCTTGATCAGTGATATTTCCAGCGCTTCACGACTTGATGCAGAACTATCACGGGAAGAAATGTCTGATGTTAATATCGCTAACCTCCTTCACCATCTGCGCGATGCTTATAAAAAACCAATGGACAGAATGGAAAACATAGATGAGTCAAAACATACGAGTGACAGAGACAGTAAAATTACAGTAACAATTCCAAGCAACATTAAAACTATTGTTCGTGGAAATGAAGATCGCCTAGCACAAGTGTTCGGTAATCTAATTAGCAATGCGCTGTCTTTCTCTCCAGAAAACGATAGCGTTCACATCATGGTTAAAAATAATTCAGATACGATCACTGTCAGTGTAGAAGATGATGGCCCAGGTATTCCAGAGAGTAAAATTGAAACTATTTTTGAACGATTTTATACGGAGCGCCCAGACCATGAAGATTACGGCAACCATTCTGGATTAGGACTGTCCATTTCAAAACAAATTATTGATGCCCATGATGGAAACATCTGGGCAGAAAA
>JAKIUO010000176.1 GCA_021647535.1 Hyphomicrobiaceae bacterium | reverse complement strand
AGGGGCTTGCCGTTTTTTCCACTGTTTGTACGCCTGCCATGGGAAAACTTGCTACAAACGCAATGTACTCCCTAACGCGTCACCGGTAATTGCCAAATCGACATCAGCCCCATTCCATGCTCTTTAGAGCTCAGGCCAGTGGGTGCGCTTAACAGGGCTGCCAGCTGCTCCAGCCCCAGATTTGCCGCCAGATTATGCGCCATTGCACCAAGCGGGTTAAACAAAAGCTCTTTGTTCTTTTCGCGTAAAATCACTGGCAGATCCTTGTCCAGTTTTTTGGCACTCTGCAACCATTTCAGCGCTTCGTCCTCGCCGCCAATCTCATCGGCCAGCCCGTATTTGACAGCCTGTCTGCCGGTATAAACGCGCCCCTCAACAAGACCCGGCACATCGCCCAGCTTGATTTTGCGGCGTTCGACAACGAGCCCGATGAACCATTTAAAAGTGTCGGAAACCATCTCTTACATCGGACCAAGGTTTGCCTTGTCGGTTTTAATCATCGTATTTGGCGTGGCTTTGAGTTTACCGCTTTTAAGCTCTTGCATGGTCACACCCAGCTTGTCGAGCAAACCGCTCATATCAGGCCATTGAACAATAACGCCGACCGAGCCAGTGATCGAGCTGCCCCTCGTCACAATATGCTCGGCACCAATACCCGCCATGTAAGCCGCCGAAGCCGCCACCGTTCCAAAAACGGCGACCACAGGCTTTTTCTCAACCAGCTCGCGAATGCGCAAATAGAGCGCCTCGCCCCCCGCCGTCGTGCCACCGGGGCTATTTATACGCAGGATAACAGCTTTGACCTCGTCGCTCTCCTTCAGATCTTTCAGCAGTTTTTGCTGCTTGCGATCATCAAGGATCATGCCGGTAATATTCACCCGGGCAATATGGTCTTTATGCAGCGAACCGCTCTTTTCGCTCCCTTTAACCAGCACAAACAGGGCAAGTATACCAAAACCAACCGCCAGCATACGCCACAAGGTCAGTCGCTGGCGCACCTGTCGACGCTCCACCAGCATTTCACTTTCAACACTCATATGTTTCCCACCAAAATATATTGGCCCAGCTATACCCGCGAAAACCGCTGACGCGGTTTGTCTTCGCCAGACAGGCATCCTCGCGGATAGCGTTGGGGACTAGTCCCCAAACCCCTATCACAAATGGGTTCCAAGGGATCATCCCTTGGTGCCATCTGCAAAGATGCCCGTCCGGCGAGGACAAGCCGCACAGCGGCTTTGCGGCGTTCAAATTCGACACTTTACCTCATAACGCAAACAGGCCCCGCACACAATATGGTACGGAGCCTGCCTTACTTCAATAATCAGCGACCAAAGCTATTCGCTGGTCTTTTCGTCGCCATCGTCTTTTTTACCGAGCGCTGCGCCCAGAATATCGCCAAGGGAAGCGCCACTATCGGTGGAACCATATTCCGCCACGGCTTTTTTCTCTTCAGAGATTTCAAGGGCTCTGATCGACAGGTTCATCTTGCGAGAATTCTTGTCGATATTGGTGATGGCGGCATCCACCTTGTCACCTACAGAGAAACGCTCAGGGCGCTGTTCGGACCGCTCTTTGGACAGATCGCCACGACGGATAAAGGCGTTGAAATCGCTATCGGCGATTTTAACTTCCAGACCACCATCTTTGATCTCTGTGACTTCGCAGGTGACCGTTGCGCCTTTTTTAAGGCCGGACACATCTTCGAAGGGATCACCATCAAGCTGCTTGATACCCAGTGAAATGCGCTCTTTGTCAGGATCCACATCAAGCACGATGGCCTTGACCATATCGCCCTTATTGTAGGTCTTGATGGCATCTTCCCCCGGCAGGTTCCAGTCGAGATCAGACAAATGCACCATGCCGTCAATATGACCATCAAGGCCAATAAACATGCCGAACTCGGTGATGTTGCGGATCTGACCTTCAATCTCTGTTCCTTTAGGGAACTTGGAAGCAAAGCTGTTCCAGGGATTATCCTGGCACTGTTTGATACCCAGCGAGATACGGCGCTTCTCGGGATCGACCGCCAGCACTTCCACTTCAAGCTCTTCACTGGTTGAAACCAGTTTGCCCGGGTGGATATTCTTGCGGATCCAGCTCATTTCAGAGACATGCACCAGCCCTTCAACACCGGCCTGCAGTTCGATGAATGCACCATAATCGGTGATATTGGTGACCTTGCCCTGAATGCGTGAACCAACGGCAAAACGCTCTTCAACGCCATTCCATGGATCCTGCTCAAGCTGCTTGATACCAAGGCTGACGCGCTGGTTTTCAGGATTGATGCGCAGGATCTGTACTTTGACATTATCGCCAACAGTGATGATCTCACTTGGATGATTAACCCGACGCCACGCCATATCAGTGACATGCAACAGGCCATCAATGCCACCAAGATCGATAAACGCACCATAATCGGTGATGTTTTTAACGACACCCTCGGTGATCTGGCCTTCTTCAAGACGCGCCACAACTTCAGAGCGTTGTTCAGCACGGGTTTCTTCCAGAACAGAACGACGAGAGACCACAATATTACCGCGCCGCTTGTCCATTTTGAGAATTTCAAAAGGCTGGGGCTGGTTCATCAAAGGTGTGATGTCGCGAATGGGACGCACATCAACCTGCGAACCGGGCAAAAACGCTGAAGCGCCATCCAGGTCGACCATAAAGCCGCCTTTGACTTTCGAGAAAATGAAGCCTTCGACTTTTTCTTCGGCTTCGAACTGTTTCTCCAGACGGATCCAGCTTTCTTCACGACGGGCTTTTTCACGCGACAGCTGCGCATCACCAAGAGCGTTTTCAATACGCTCAAGATAGACTTCAACCTTGTCGCCAATTTTGATTTCGGGATCTTTGCTGCCGGGTACGGCAAATTCTTTATAGGGAACGCGACCTTCGGTTTTAAGACCCACATCTATAACTACGAGGTCTTTTTCAAGGCCGACCACTGTGCCTTCTACAACCTGCCCCTCCATCATATCTTCCGCACCGAACGTCTCGTTCAGCATGGCTTCAAAATCGTCGAGTGAGGGGGTCATTGACCCATTATTTCCGGGGGTTCCGGGGGTTCCGGGTTCTGTTGTCATCAAGTTTTTCCTAACTAAGGCTTCGCTTAAACGGCTTGTTTAAAAGGGCGCACAAGAACCGAAGTCGGTTAATGGTTCTCGTCTAAAAGCAAAGTCCGCTCTGTTTGGTTTGTGTTTCAAGGATAGAGAAGCGTCATCGCCCAAAATTTCGACCCAAGGGTCTTGGCAGGGAGCAAATCCACATCTCTGGTTTCAATTTTTACGATGCAGAATTAAAGCAAAGGCCATTACATAAACCTTAACTTCCACAATGAAGGGGGTTCGGCCTCGTCAATAAAACCGCAAAAAGAGGCGGCAATTGCACCAACCAAAAAAAAGGCGACAAGACTTAAACCGTCTTCCCACCTCCCCCAAACACTGCGTCAATCAGTCTGATTGCAGCACTGCAAGACCCTTCTATATCCAAGTTTGTCGTATCTAGCAAGTGCGCATCTGCTGCCGCGACAAGCGGAGAGCTGGCCCGCTCACGATCACGGGCGTCGCGTTGTTTGAGATCTTGCAGAACCTGGCGCTCGCTGATCTCAAGGCCATTTTGCGAAAGTTCCAGAAAACGCCTTGTAGCACGCACTTCGACATCGGCCTTGATGAACAGTTTCACGTCTGCCTGCGGGCAAACCACCGTACCAATATCACGCCCGTCGAGCACCGCGCCGTTTGGATGGCGCGCAAAGCGGCGCTGATAATCAAGCAACGCGGCCCGCACCTGTGGGATCGGCGCCACCTTGCTGGCCGCTTCGCCAATACCTGGATCACGCAAATGCGGATCATCAAGTGTTGCCGCATCAATATTTTGCGCCGCATGAACCGCCCGCTCCACATCATGCAAATCGCCACCGGTCGCCAGCAGGTCGCGTGCCGTGGCCCGATACAGCGCTCCCGTATCCAGAAACTGCATTTCGTAATGTGCGGCTATCCGCTTGGCCAGCGTGCCCTTGCCCGACGCTGCCGGACCGTCTATCGCGATGATCATATTCACTCCCTGCAACTGGTCTGGATGATAGGCATACCGCAACCATGAAGGCAGCCAGTAAACGTCAACCTCTGGTCCATACGACACGGGCTCGTCTCCGTCTGGCGTGATCTCTTTGCACCCGAATATGGCTTTTTCTGTCACATTATAGACAACCGGGCCATCCACCACCCCGATACAATTCCCGAACTCCTCAACATGCGCCCCGCACTCATTTTCCCTCAGTGCGGCTTTGACAGCTTCTCCCATGCAAACCTTGCAACCGTGCTTCATGCTGCCGTCCCCATCCGCGCCCCCAAATCGTTCATCAGATCGAGAAACCCGGGAAAGCTTGTGTCAATAATCGAAACATCATCGACACTCATGGGTTGTTCGCTGCCAAGGCCAAGGATCAAAAAAGACATGGCAATCCGGTGATCCATATGAGTGGCCACCAAGCCGCCACCTGGCACACGATCATTGCCCCCACACCCCTGCACAACCAGTGCATCTCCATCAATATGTGAAACCACGCCAGCCTGATCGAGGCCGGTTTTGGTGGCCATCAGCCGGTCGCTTTCTTTCACCCGCAGCTCTTCAAGCCCTTCCATACGCGTTTCACCAGAGGCATAAGCGGCCAGTGCCGCCAGAACCGGATATTCATCAATCATCGAGGGGGCGCGTTCTGGCGGCACGACAACGCCCTTCAACGGTCCATGCTTAACACGAATATCGGCCACAGGTTCTCCGGCGGCATCGCGTTCATTTTCAAATTGGAGATCCGCACCCATCTCTTGCAAGGTGCTGTAAAATCCGGTGCGAGTTGGATTGACCAGTACATTTTTTACAAGCAGTTCCGAGCCCGGCACAATCAGCGCCCCGGCCACCATAAAAGCGGCAGAACTCGGATCGCCGGGCACGATGACCTCGCACCCCACCAGTTCTGCATGACCGTTCACCGTGATCTCGCGCCCGCCCCCGTCCAACTCCTTAACGGCAATATCAGCACCAAAATGGCGCATCATGCGCTCGCTATGATCGCGCGTCGGCTTTGGCTCAATGATAATGGTCTGTCCCGGTGCGTGCAGCCCGGCCAGCATGATCGCCGATTTGACCTGCGCACTGGCGACCGGCAATTCGTATCGGATCGGCACCAGATCAGAGCTGCCACGCAACGATAGCGGCAACATATCGGACTGCTCGCCGACCACTTGCAGCCCCATCAGCTTCAAAGGGATCAGTACACGCCCCATGGGACGAGACGACAGCGAACGGTCGCCGATCAGGCGAGCGCTCAGATCATGTCCGCCGATCACCCCCATCATCAAACGCACTGCCGTTCCCGAATTGCCAAAATCAAGATCATTGCCGGGTTGCCGCAAACCACCAACGCCGCAACCTGTCACCAGCCAGTCCTCACCGTCTGGCTCGATCTGCGCGCCCATATCGCGCAAGGCCTGCGCCGTTGCCATGACATCCTGCGAACGCAAAAGACCGCTGATATGCGTGCGCCCACTGGCCAGCGCCCCCAGAATAAGCGCCCGGTGCGAAATGCTTTTGTCTCCAGGAAGCGCAACCGTTCCGCTCAAAGGTGCTGAACCATGAGCCTGCGTCACTCGTGCCGTTTTCTCGCCCATATAACCCTCAAATCCTCCTTAAAGCCCTCAAATCAATGGGCCAGCTGGCCCGCTTTCTTGCTGCAAAGCCACAAAAAACAACAAATGGCGCGTAAATTCAACAATTCCTTTTGACACTGGACGCGCATCATGGCAATCCATCTTTTTTCAAGGTCTTTTCAAATCCATAAGGAAATGCACGATGTCGAGCAAAGCTGCGCGTGGAACCAAACGTCTTTGTGGGGGATGTGGAGCCAAATTCTACGATCTT
>JAKIUO010000175.1 GCA_021647535.1 Hyphomicrobiaceae bacterium | reverse complement strand
TTTTAGCCGCAAGTTTCTGCGCTGCCGCCAGTTTTTGCGCTGCAGCACGTTCAGCCGCCAGCTTTAGTTCTGTGGCCAGCTTCGCAGCCGCAGCCTTTTTAGCCGCAAGTTTCTGCGCTGCCGCCAGTTTTTGCGCTGCAGCACGTTCAGCCGCCAGCTTTAGTTCTGTGGCCAGCTTCGCAGCCGCAGCCTTTTTAGCCGCAAGTTTTTGCGTTGCCGCCAGCTTTTGCGCTGCTACTTTTTCTTCCCCGGCCAGTCTTTTGGCGGCAGCGGCCTCTTCTTCAGCCAGCTTGCGGGCAGCTGCAGCCTCTTCCTTTGCCCGTTTTTGTTCAGAGGCCAGCTTTAGTTCCCGGTCCCCCGTCTTTGCTGCCCCCTTGCCATCTGCCGTAGAGCTCGAACCTGGAAGGACCATCGGATCCTGACCTTCTTCAAGCACGGAAACAACCGCATCGCGGCCCTTGGCAAGAACGATTTTGATGCTGCGATCTGCAGCGATCTGCTTTTGACTATTTGGCCCTCTGGCTTTCACTTCCAAAACATGTGTGCCAGCTGTCAAAACCTTGTTCAGCTCAACGGAAAAATCGCCATTGGCATCGGTTTCGACCTCTTTCTCACCCTTACCGTCGATTTCAACGGTTATTCTGGCGCTCGGGGTTGCTTTCCCCGTCACAAGCCCTGTGCCATCCTCGGCCAGTTTGATGGCCTCAAAATCTGGTTTTTGCACGGCCACGTCAAACTTGGCGTCCCCCACAGCCGGAGCTGTTGACTTCGCACCTGCCATATTTCCTTTTTGGACGGGCGCGCTCTTGGTTATTCCGGCCTCATCATCCGAATTGCGCACGCTATCCAGCCATGCCCCACCCACACCGAACAGTCCTAAAAGAACAATCGCTGTGCCTGTAAAACCTTTTTTATCTGATGAACTCATCTTGAACTGACGCCTCGCACGTAATTTTTCCAACAATTTGACCTCATCAGCCTACACCGATTGATCAAAACCTATTTACACCAAAGTGAGCTTTAATTTCAACACTTTGAACCCCTGACTTGCAATATTCTCGCTCAAAGGCCAAATCTCCTTGGAGAAACCACCCAAAATCAAATTTTTTCATATCTTTCTGAAGCTTACACTACACAGATCAAAGCCTCACGCCAATATTCTTTTGTCGGCACGGTAAAAATGACGCCCCATTGCCATCACGAGATAGGCCGTCTCGCCGCTCTCCTCGCCCAAAACAATCCCCTACCCCGTTCGCAGGCTTGCCAAATCCCCTGCTCATGGTGCATTATGGACGGCCGTCCGAAATACTCTTTCGGACAGATCTGAAGGAGAAGACTATGGAAACACGTATATTAAAGAAAGCACAAATCAAAAAGGTCTGTGTTTACTGCGGATCCGGCTCTGGAGTTAATCCAGCCTTTGCCAAAGCTGCCCGAACATTAGGAAAAAGCCTGGCCGAACACAAAATCGGTCTGGTCTATGGCGGTGGCAGTCTGGGGCTGATGGGCGAAGTGGCGCGCGCCACCCTTGATGCTGGTGGTCATGTGACCGGCATTATCCCGGCCTTCCTGTCCGCAAAAGAAATGATGCTGCAAGATGTACAAGAACTGATCATCACTGACAGTATGCACGAGCGCAAGCAATATATGTTTGCCAAGGCCGACGCCTTTGTCGCCCTGCCCGGCGGCGCTGGCACCCTTGATGAGCTGATGGAGCAGATCACCTGGTCACAGCTCAACCAGCACAACAAACCCATTATTATCGCCAATATCGAAAATTACTGGCAGCCTTTGCTCGACCTTTTGAGCCATATGAGCGCCGAAACTTTTATTCGCCCGGGTCTCGAAGTGAGCTTTAAAGTTGTCGATCAGGCCAAGGACATCGTGCCCACCGCCATCAAAATCGCCTCAACCATGGACGTACTGCCCGGTAATACAGCCTTCCCGTCTGAACTCTAGCAGTCCGTCAGAACAGGTTGTGCTCAAATGCCTATCATCGTGTCCGGCATAGGCTTCTTGTCAAAAGAACTCTAGTCGGACTTGCCGTTGAATGATGGCAGGCGAAAGCCAGATACGGCGATCATGATCCAGCCCAATATAAAGCTTATGCCACCAACAGGCACCAGCGGCAGGGTTGGCGAACCGCCAGCAATGGCCTGGATATAAAGCACGCCAGAAAACAGCAGGATGCCAAGAGCAAAAAAGATCGCCGCCAGACGGGCGCTCCACGCCCCGACGCCGCCAAAACGATATTCGAAGATCCAGATCAGCCAAGTGCTGGCCAGAATCGCCATGACATGCAGCATATGATAGCGCCAGGCCTTTTCAAAAAACACGGCACGCTCACCGGTCAGCTCACCAGCGAACATATGCGCCCCCATGGCCCCCATCAGCACGCCCATGGCACCGAACAGGCCCGCGACAACAATCCAGAAACGAAATCCCATGGCAAAGCCCTCTCTTCTCGTCTGATTTTATCCTCAATATCAGCTAATATAAGGGATAAATAACTGTTTTCAAAATTTTTAGCCAGCGGCTATGACGATTTGACTGCTAACCTCATCGCTTTATATCCCAACGGGTGATCACCTTGCCGGTGTCTGGGTCCTTGCCATCGTGCAACTCGATATGCAGCGCGCCAAGCTCATCGCGGATGCGATCGGCATTGGCCCAGTCCTTGGCATCGCGCGCCGCCAGACGATCCTCGATCATCTGATTGAGCTTCTCGGGCTCCATCTTCGACAAGGCATATTTCACATCCTGCCCCGGCATTGGGGTCACCGCATATTTGCGCGCTTCATCAAGCTGAGTTTTTTTGACCTCCATTGTGTCTTCTCCCGCCCCAAATGGAGAATAAAGATCAAGACGTTCAAAACCAATCAGGGTCAGCGAGGCGGAAAAGCTTTGTTCAAGCTTCTCCTTTTCCGCTCCCGTCGCCCGGGCGATCTTTTTTTGCATCTCAAACAGGCGGCTGGTGGCCTGATGGACATTCAAATCATCACAAAGGGCCTCCAGAAATTGCCCATCGGCCACCAGCTCCACGGCATCAACCCCACCCTCTAGCGGTTTGAAGTTCTTTTGCAACCGCAGCAGATTGCGCCTTGTTTCGCTGAGACCCTTGGCCGTCCAGTCAATGGGCTGGCGATAATGGGTGCGCAGCATGTTGAAGCGCAGCTCCTCGCCCTGCCATTCCTTCAGCAACTCATTTATCGTAATGAAATTGCCCTGCGACTTGCTCATCTTCTCGCCTTCGACTTGCAAATAGCCATTATGCATCCAGACATTGGCCATCACTTCATTTTCATGGGCGCAGGTGCTTTGGGCGATTTCATTTTCGTGATGGGGGAAAATCAGATCGAGCCCGCCGCCATGAATATCGAAACGCTCGCCCAGTAATTTGCGGCTCATCACCGAACATTCCAGATGCCAGCCGGGACGACCTCTCCCCTGGCCCTCACCAAAAGGACTGTCCCAGCCCGGCTCATCGCCGGTTGAGGGTTTCCACAGGACAAAATCCATCGGGTTCTTTTTATAATCAGCAACCTCAACGCGCGCCCCGGCCATCATCTCGTCAACCGAACGGTTGGACAGATCGCCATAATTTTTATCGCTGGCGACATCAAACAGGACATGCCCCTGCGCTTCATAGGCATGGCCTTTTTCGATCAGCACCTTTGTCATCTCGATCATGCCGTCAATATGGTCAGTGGCGCGAGGTTCCTGTGAAGGCTCCAGCACGCCCAGCGCGGCGATATCTTCGTGAAACTGCTTTGTGGTGCCCTTTGTCAGCGTATGAATGGCTTCGTTCAGCGGCACATCAGGATATTGCTGCGCAGCACGGGCATTAATCTTGTCATCGACATCCGTGATATTGCGCACATAGGTCACATGCTCCACGCCATAAAGATGGCGCAAAAGGCGGAACAATACATCAAACACAATCACCGGGCGGGCATTGCCGATATGAGCAAAATCATAGACCGTTGGCCCGCACACATAGAGCCGCACATTGTCCTTGTCGATCGGCTCAAACGGAGCTTTTTTGCGGGTCAGCGTATTATAGAGGTTCAGCGCGATATTTGTCATTTTTCTTCCCACACGGATTTCTTTGCATAAGTGTTCTTGAACAACAAGCCCGGTTTACCCTAGTGTGGAGCCAAATGGAAACGAAACTCACACCGGTCGGAATATGAAAAAAAACAAAAGCCGCAAAAAAGGTCGCAAGCAGGCCCAAAAGTCCGTTCATAGCAGCGCGGAGCCCACATCAACAGGGGCGACGCGTGCCAAAAACACGGCCCCGCCTCTGGAAGACCGACTGATCGAAGTGCGTGATCTTTGTGTTGATTTTCGCTCGGCCAAGCGCATCACCCATGCCGTGCGCCATATCAGCTTTGACATCAAACCGGGGGAAACTGTGGCGCTGGTCGGTGAGAGTGGCTCAGGCAAAACCGTCTCCGCCCTCTCTATCATGCGCCTGTTGCCCTACCCCGCAGCCTCTCACCCCGGTGGAGAAATCTTTTTCAAGGGCGAGGACGATTTGCTAAAGGTGCGCGGCCGCAAGCTGCGCCAATATCGCGGCAACGCCATTTCGATGATTTTTCAAGAGCCCATGAGCTCCCTCAATCCGCTGCACTCCATTGAGCGTCAGGTCGGCGAGGTGCTGGAATTGCATCGCGGCCTGTCAGGAGAAGCGGCCCGCAAGATCGTCCTTGATCTGCTGCACAAGGTCGGGATCAAAGACCCGGAACAACGCCTTGAAAGCTACCCGCATCAATTGTCTGGCGGGCAGCGCCAGCGTGTGATGATCGCCATGGCGCTGGCCAACGAACCCGATCTGCTGATTGCCGATGAACCAACAACGGCGCTTGATGTGACCATTCAGGCGCAAATTCTTGAGCTGCTCAAAACGCTGCACAAAGACATGGGCATGGCGCCGCTGCTGATCACCCATGATCTTGGTATTGTCCGCAAAATGGCCGATCGTACCTGCGTCATGAAAAATGGCGAGATCGTCGAAAAAGGCGACACGCTGGAGATTTTTAATGATCCTCAGCACGAATACACAAAGCATTTGCTCAATGCCGAACCCAAAGGCGAGCCGCCCGAAGACGATGAAAATGCCACCACCATCATCGAAACCAAAGATCTCAAAGTCTGGTTTCCCATCAAGCGTGGCTTTTTCCGCAAAACCGTCGATCATGTCAAAGCCGTCAACGGCGTCTCTCTAAAGCTGCGCGAACAGCAGACCCTTGGTATTGTTGGTGAAAGTGGATCGGGCAAAACAACCCTGGGCCTTGCCATTTTGCGCCTCATATCGTCGCAGGGTCCCATTTCCTATATTGGCGAACGTATTGACGAGTATCAAATCAAGGATATGCGCCCGTTGCGCCGCGACATGCAGATCGTTTTTCAGGACCCTTATGGCTCCTTGTCGCCGCGCCTGTCGATCAATCAGATCATCGAAGAAGGCCTCATTATCCAGCAGCCCGACCTTACAAAGGCCGAGCGCCGCGACCGCGTGTCGTTCGAGCTGGAGGAAGTCGGCCTTGATCCATCTGCCCAAGACCGCTATCCCCATGAATTTTCCGGCGGCCAGCGCCAGCGCATCGCCATTGCCAGAGCCATGGTGCTAGAGCCCAAATTCGTCATGCTGGACGAGCCCACCAGCGCCCTTGATGTCTCGGTGCAGGCGCAGATTGTCGAATTGCTGTTAAAATTGCAGGAAAAGCACAAGCTGTCTTATCTGTTTATTTCCCACGACCTGCGCGTTGTGCGGGCGCTGGCCAACCATGTCATCGTCATGCGCAATGGTATTGCTGTTGAAGAAGGCCCGGCCAAACAGATTTTTGATGACCCGCAAATCGACTACACCAAAGCACTGATGGCCGCCGCCTTCGACCTCACCGCCTCGCACGCTGAAAAGATTGTCGCACAATAAGCC
>JAKIUO010000174.1 GCA_021647535.1 Hyphomicrobiaceae bacterium | reverse complement strand
GATATATGAATTGACAAGAAATGATGCCATATCCTGCCTTTCACTAGCCAACAAGGCCGGTCTTGTGATAACGGGATATGAAAAGGTAAAAAGAGCGCTCACCAAAGGTGATGTGAAATATTTGTTACATGCAAACGGAGCCGCTCTTAACGGCACGCAAAAGCTCGACAGATTCTTTTTGCAGCCAGAGGAGCCAACTGAACAATCGCTGGATCACCAGCGGATCAATCCTCTATTGAAGGATTTATTTACTGGTGACGAATTGAGTTTGGCACTTGGTCGATCGAATGTGATACATATAGGACTAAAGCGCGGAAAACTGACGCGCCGTTTTGCTTTTGCCGTGCAAAAGACAGCGGCCTTTCAATCCGCCAATGAGGGCACCCCCCTCACAAACGACAATCGCCAGTGAGACTGGTACTGAACACTTGAAGCTCTACACAATAAACCCAGGAGCGGGTCATGAGTTGAACAAATTTTTGATAAGGAGGGCCTTTGGGCCTAAAGCGGATGAGCGATAATAAAGAAACCGAAGACGACAAAACCATACGCAGCAAACCAATGACACTCAACCTGAAGAAAACGGTTGATGCAGGTCATGTGCAGCAGAGCGTTTCGCGCGGACGTAAAAACGCGGTGATCGTCGAAAAGAAAAAAAGACGCGTCATAACGCGCCCCGGCACCAAACCGGCTGCGCCCGAAACCCCTCCTGTGTCCGAAACGCCTCCTCCAGCGCCCACAGAAACGGTTGCGCCAGCGCCTAAAGCTGCAGCAACGCCCGCTGCAGTTGTAGCGACGCCCCCTGCTGCTCCTGTAGTTGCAGCGCCTACTCCGCCCCCAACGCCCAAAAAAGCGCCCCCGCGCAGAGCAGCAGCCCCCCGGCCCAAACGGGGCGGTGCGCAAAACGCCCGTCAGGGACGCTCGCAAAGTGGAGCGCCATCCGACAAGCTGTCTTTATCCAATAAAGAAATGGATGCGCGTTCCAGAGCCCTTGCCATGGCGCGAGAACGCGCCGCTGCCGATGCCGAACAGCGTCAAATAGATGAAGCCGCCCGCAATGAGCGCGCCAAGGCTTCAGCCCTCGAACTTGAAAGAAAAACCGCTGAAAAGGTCCTGAAGGCCGAAGACGAAAAGAACCAGACCAAACTGGCCGAAGCCGAAGCCAAACGAGCCGCCAACAAACCGGCAAACAAGGTACAGCCTGCCAAGAAAGCAAGCACCAAAATGGATCAGGCCGCCGTTGAAGCCCAGGCGGGTAAACGCGGCGAATTTGTACCTGCCAAATCAGCTCCCCAGGCCAAAGAAACCCTGCGTGACCGTCGCCCGACACCGACCCCGACAACACGCACCAAGGGCGGCAATCAGAAGCGCTCACGCAAACTGACCATTCAAAACGCTCTCGACGAGGGCGGACGCCAGCGCTCGCTTGCCTCCCTGCGCCGCCGCCAGCAAAAACAGCGCCGCGCCAATGTGGCCACTGGTCCGGCTGAAAAAATCGCCCGCGAAGTCATTTTGCCCGAAGCCATCACCATTCAGGAACTGGCCAACCGCATGGCGGAACGCGCCGTTGATGTCATCAAATTCTTGATGAAACAGGGACAGATGCATCAGATGAATGATGTCATTGACAGCGACACAGCTGAGCTCATCGCCGAAGAATTTGGCCATACGGTGAAGCGCGTCTCTGAAGCCGATGTCGAAGAAGGCTTTATCGGTCAGGAAGATGATGCACAGGATCTGCGCTCGCGTGCGCCGGTTGTCACTATTATGGGCCATGTTGACCATGGTAAAACCTCCCTGCTTGATGCCATTCGTGAGGCCAATGTGGTCTCTGGCGAAGCGGGCGGCATCACCCAGCATATCGGCGCCTATCAGGTCGACAAGGGCGAGATGGGCAAAATCAGCTTTATTGATACGCCTGGCCATGCCGCCTTTACCGAAATGCGCTCGCGCGGTGCCAAAGTCACCGATATTGTCGTGCTCGTTGTGGCTGCCAATGACGGCGTCATGCCGCAAACCATTGAGGCCATCAATCACGCCAGAGATGCTGGCGTGCCAATCATCGTTGCCATCAACAAGATTGATCTGCCCGAAGCCGATGCCAATCGGGTGCGCACCGATCTGCTGCAACACGAAATTGTTGTCGAGAGCATGGGCGGTGATGTCCTTGAAGTCGAGGTTTCGGCCCTCAAACAGACCAATCTTGACGGCCTGCTTGAAGCCATTCTCAACCAGTCAGAACTGCTCGAATTGAAAGCCAATCCTGATCGCAAGGCCGAAGGCTTTGTTATTGAGGCTCAGCTGGAGCGCGGTCGCGGCTCTGTCGCCACCCTGCTGGTGCAGCGCGGCACGCTGAAAGTCGGCAATATCGTTGTCGCCGGCCCAAGCTGGGGACGCGCCCGGGCTCTGGTCAATGATCAAGGCGATCATATCGCCGAAGCTGGACCGGCCATGCCGGTTGAAGTGCTCGGCCTGAACAGCGCGCCCAATGCTGGTGACCAGTTCGCCGTTGTTGAAAGCGAGCAAAAAGCCCGTGAAATCACAGAGTATCGCGAACGCAAACGCCGCGATATGCTGGCCGGTGGCACAGGTGCACGCACCTCGCTGGAACAGATGATGAGCCAACTCAAAGAGGCCGGCAAGCAGGAATTCAAGCTGATCATCAAAGGCGATGTACAAGGTTCTATTGAAGCCATTATCGGCGCACTCGACAAGCTTGGCACGGAAGAAGTCGCCGCTCGCATTGTTCATTCTGCCGTTGGCGGCATCAATGAAAGCGACATCACTCTGGCGTCGGCCTCAAACGCCATCATTGTCGGCTTTAACGTGCGTGCCAATACGCAGGCCAAAATGGCCTCAGAGGCCGAGGGCATTGAGATCCGCTACTATTCGGTGATCTATGATCTGGTTGACGATGTCAAAGCCGCCATGTCTGGCCTGTTGGCCCCCGAGCGCCGCGAGCACTTTATCGGCAATGCCGAGATCCTCGAAATCTTCAACATCACCAAAGTCGGCAAGATCGCTGGTTGCCGTGTCACCGAAGGCAAGATGGAACGCGGGGCCGGTGTGCGCCTCATCAGAGACAATGTGGTGATCCACGAAGGCGAACTATCCACCCTCAAGCGCTTCAAGGACGAAGTCAAGGAAGTGCCGGGCGGACAGGAGTGTGGCATGGCCTTTGAGAATTATCAGGACATGCGCGCCGGTGATGTCATCGAAGCCTTCACCGTCGAGATGATCGACCGCAATCTCGACTAGGAGGCGACCATGCCAGTCCTGAAAAAAAGCGAAGATCCCCCCAGAATGAAGATCGATGAATTTCTGGAGTGGGGCGAGACACAAGAGGGCCATTGGGAACTGCATGACGGCATTCCCGTGCGTCTGCATGATCCTTTAAAGGGCCACGCAGAGCGCATCAGCCATGTGGAGATAAAGCTGGAGGCCGTCATCGCACTGCGTGACGCCCTGAAAAAGGCTGGACGGAACTGCCATGCGGTGACCGATGGCGCAACGGTCAGGGTCGACGACGAGGTTTCCTATGAGCCCGACACGCTAGTCTATTGCGGCAAGCGACTGCCCCCCGACGACATCATTATTCCCGAACCGGTGATCATAGTCGAGGTGCTCTCCCCTTCTACCGCCTACAAGGATGTCAGCGACAAGCTGACGGACTATTTCAAGCTGCCCTCGCTCATGCATTATCTTATAATCGACCCCAAACAAAAACGCCTGCAACATCACTTTCGCGACGGCCAAAAGGTCGGACTGTCTGCCGTTGAGGGGGACAAGCTGCACCTTTCCTCGCCCGGAATTGACCTTGACCTTGAAAAATTGTTCGCCTGAATACCGCACCAACAGAACAGGAAAAGGCACCATGTCTGATCGCAAAAAAAATCATCGCCGGGACGGAACCGGCCCGCGCAAGCGCCAGTTGCGCGTTGGCGAAAGCCGGCGCCATGGGCTGGCCGAGCTGTTATTGCGCGTCGAGGTCGATGATGAGGTACTCAAAGATGTGCCGCTGACGGTTTCCGAGGTGCGCCCCTCTCCCGATCTTCGGCAGATCACCGTGTTCGTCGCGCCGCTTGGTCGTGACAATCGCGAAGAAATCGTCGAGGCCCTCAACCGTCACAAAAGCTACATTCGCGGACAATTGTCTCCCAAGGTGACGCTGAAATATATGCCCGAGCTAAAATTCAAGCTCGACCGCTCCTTCGACGAATACGAAAAAATCTCCGACCTCCTGCATACGCCAAAAGTAGCGCAGGATCTGGAGTGAACCGCTGAAATATCCGCACGGGCATGACCTCGCGCGCCTTTTCTTCTGCGCATAGCAGCAAGAGGTGGTCACCTGCACGCCGATTGATGGGGTGATGAGGAGGGCGATTGGTATCATTTCACAAGCGCTCGCGAAATCGCCATGGAAAAGTGAACCGCCTCAAATGCCCTGACAGCTATGGCGCACAAAGATAATCATCGCTCTACGCCCACGGAAAATGTAGAACATTTGTGCATATGAAAAAATACTGAGCGTTCAGGCTTTTACCCCACGCCATCCCCCCTGCCCGAACAGGTGTTGCAAAGGCAGAGCAACAATCTGCTCAAGGCGAATTGCCAAGCCCTTTTACAAAAAAGATCCCATAAAGGGATCTTGAATTGACCTAATGCAAAATCGTCGGTTGCTTGTCGCGGTCTGCGCCCTCTTCACCATTGCGCTTTTGCATGTCCTGCAAGACACTTTTCTCACCATAGCCCTCAACAACATTTTGCAGAACATTTTTCAATTTGCTAATATCAGCATCCCTCATCGCCACACCCAGAGCCTCAAGCGCTGTGGTCAGCTCCTTCATACCAATGCAGGAAGGTTCGCTGAGCCGCATGATATAAGGATGCCTTGAGCCAATCACATTACCTTCAATGAGGAGTTCCTCATACATTTTGTCACCAGGCCGCAAACCGATATATTTGACTTCGATATCCCCATTCGGGTTTTCTTCGTCACAGACTTCCTTGCCCGATAAACGGATCATCGTGCGGGCCAGGTTATCAATTTTCACCGGCTCTCCCATATCCAGCACATAGACTTCCCCGCCACACGCCATCGCTCCGGCCTGAATGACCAATTGCGCAGCTTCCCTGATCGACATAAAATAGCGAATGATTTCCTGATGGGTGACAGTGACCGGCCCCCCCTTTTTGATCTGTTCGCGAAATCTTGGCACAACAGAGCCCGAACTATCGAGCACATTACCAAAGCGCACAATGGCAAACACTGTTTTATTGTCTTTGTCAGCCGCCAATGCCTGCAGAATCAGCTCTTGCAGGCGGTTGCTGGCCCCTTTGATATTAACCGGGCGCACCGCCTTGTCGGAGGAGATCAGCACCATATTCTCCACCTCATGCTCCATCAGAGCACGCGCCAGCGTGACCGTGGCAAAGACATTGTTCTCAATGGCTGGAACAGGGTTTTTTTCCAGTAAGGGAATATGTTTGTAAGCGGCTGTATGATAGACGGTATCAACCTTGTGCGTGCGCAACAATTCACGCAGCAAAACTTCATCCCCAACAGAGCCAAGCACCGAAACGATTTCAACCTTCTTGCGGGCTGGCCACACGCCATTTGCGCGCTTTTCCTCCAGCTCCACAAGCTCGGCAAGTTCCGCTTCAATCGTGTAGAGCGCCAACTCGCTCAGTTCCAGCAAGATCAGCTTACTGGGATGCGTGCTAATCACCTGTCGCGATATTTCAGAGCCAATAGACCCCCCGGCTCCAGTCACCATAACAACCTTGTCGAGAATATTGCGTTTCATCAGATCCTTGAAAGGCTGGACCGGATCGCGCCCCAGCAAATCGTCAATCTCAATATGTCGAATATCACTGACTTCAATGCGCCCTGAGGCCAGCTCCGCAATGGAGGGCAGGATTTTGACTTCGACCGGATAGGGCTCCAGCTTGTGAATAATATTGCGCTTTTGCAATTTACTAAGCTGCGGATTGGCGCTAAAAACCTGTTAGATATTAACATTGTCAAT
>JAKIUO010000173.1 GCA_021647535.1 Hyphomicrobiaceae bacterium | reverse complement strand
ACCCAGCGCTTTTTCGGCGGCGCGGCCTGTTATATCTTTGGGGCGCAGATCGACCAGAATGACATGAGTATCGGTGCCACCTGAAACCAGATCCAACCCGCCTTCCACCAGTGTTTCGCCGAGCACGCGCGCATTGTCCTTGACGTTTTGTGCATAGGTCTTGAACGCTGGCGTCAATGCCTCGCCAAAGGCCACAGCTTTCGCCGCAATCACATGCATCAGCGGTCCGCCTTGCAGACCGGGGAAGATGGCTGAATTGATCTTTTTACCCAGCGCCTCATCATTAGAGAGGATCATGCCGCCTCTGGACCCGCGCAGAGTTTTGTGGGTTGTTGTTGTCACCACATCGGCATGTGGCAACGGGCTGGGGTGAACGCCAGCGGCGACAAGACCGGCAAAATGCGCCATATCCACCATGAAAAACGCCCCGACTTCATCGGCTATCTTGCGGAAACTGGCAAAATCAATCTCGCGCGGATAGGCCGAACCACCGGCAATAATAAGCTGTGGCTTGTGCTCGCGGGCCAGTTTTTCGACCTCGTCAAAATCAATTCTGTGCGTCTCTTTATCAACGCCATATTGCACCGCGTTAAACCATTTGCCCGACTGGTTGGGCCGTGCGCCGTGGGTCAGATGGCCACCGGCATCAAGGCTCATGCCAAGGATCGTATCGCCGGGCTTGATCATCGCCATCATCGTGCCCTGATTAGCCTGCGACCCTGAATTGGGCTGCACATTGACATAAGAGCAACCAAACAGTTCTTTGGCGCGATCAATGGCCAGTTTTTCCACCACATCGACATGCTGACAGCCGCCATAATAGCGTCTGCCGGGATAGCCTTCCGCATATTTATTGGTGAGCACTGTGCCCGCCGCTTCCAGCACCGCTTTTGAAACAATGTTTTCAGAAGCAATCAGCTCGATTTCTTCTTGCTGGCGGCGCAGCTCGTCATTGACGGCGGCAGCGATTTCGGGGTCTGCACTGGCCAGCCCGTCCTTGAAAAAATTTGAAAAATCCTGAATAGACATGGCGAGATCCCCTGTTCTGACTTGTTCTGGAGTGAACCGGCACACAGGACAAGAACCCGCCCGCCAGTCAATTGATCATTTCGCCTGTGCTTTAACATGAACAGGACATGGTCAACAAGACAAAGCCTTAGAGGAACGGCGATCATCCACCAAATCCTGCCCGGTCGCAGTTTGACTTTACCAGCTTGGCACGCAATATTGAAGGTATGAACGAAAACACCGAAAATCTGGTGCTAGAGCATTTGCGGGCCATCCGTCAGTCAATTGGCAATATTGAACAGGATATGGCCGATATAAAGTTCCGCATGAGCAAGCTGGAAAACCGCATTGCAGCACTGGAGCGCGGTCAGGCTGATATTCATGAAATACTCGCCCATCAGGCACTCAAACAAGACCGTCAGGACGACCGCCTGGCCCGCATAGAAAAACGTCTCGATCTGGTTGATCATTGAGAGATGCTGTGTCGGGCCGGGTTTGTAATCCTGCCCGCATGTTTCCTCAATCAGGGGGTGAAATGCTTGGAGAGCTTTAAACCCTGCGCCTGATAGTGGGAACCGATATCGCTGCCATAGAGCTGGCGGGGCAGCTCGCTCAAATGCTCGTAAATGAGATGGCCGATAATCTGGCCGTCTTCCAGAATAAACGGTACCTTGTGAGAGCGCACTTCCAGAACGGCTTTTGAGCCGCTGCCACCAGATGAGCTGTGGCCAAATCCCGGATCAAAAAAACCGGCATAATGGACACGAAACTCACCCACCAGCGGATTGAACGGCACCATTTCAGCAGCATATTCCGGCGGCACATGAACCGATTCCTTGGAAGCCAGAATGTAAAATTCATCAGGATCAAGGACGAGGTGGCGCCCTCCACGCGAGGTGATCGGCTCCCAATAATCGAGAATTTTGCAAGAGTTCGGCGCATCCACATCAACAACGCCCGTATGTTTTTTGGCCCGATAACCGATAAGATCCTCGCCCCCTGTGCCCCGCAGTTCGACAGATAAGGCAATGCCGCTCATATGCATCAAGGTGTCATTCGCTTTTGCCAGTTCGAGCAGCTCTGGATAGTCAGCCAGCACTGGTTTGTCCTCTTCTCCCGCGCCCTCTTCGCGAAAACGGATTTGCGATAAACGCGAGCCCTCGCGCACCAGCACCGGAAACGTCTGCGGGCAAATCTCGGCATAAAGCGGCCCCTCATAGCCCGCACCGATCTGGTCGAAAGCCCGCGAACCATCACAAATCACCCGTGTAAAAACATCGAGCCGTCCCGTTGAGCTTTTCGGATTGGTCAAAGCACAAAGCGTAGCATCGAGCGCCAGACTTTCTTGCAGCGGCACAATATAAACGCAGTCACGCTCCAGCACGGCCCCGCCGCTGGACAGATCAATCTTGTGCATTTCCAGATCATCAATACGGTCTTGTACCAGCACCCCCGGCCCCGGCAAAAAGCTGGCGCGCACCCGATACGCCACCTTGCCCAGACGAAGATCGAGCGAGGCGGGCTGGATTTGCCCCTTGGCCACCGGATGGGCTAACGAAATGGTCTTGCGTTCGATCAAGCGCTCAATGGCGTGCGCTGGCAAAATGCCTGTCATGAAATGCCTCTTATGTCCCTAAAAAAAGCCGCAACTACACCCATTGGTGCATGTATTGGGGTGAAGGGGCTAGCCCCTTCTGCCTGCTGCATAAGCAGCCCGTCTGGCGAAGACATGCGCCGTCAGGCGCAAATGCCAATTGACAAAGCTCTAGCGGTTTTCTTGCTTGACGCCAAGTCGGAACTGGTTCTTAATCTCTTTCGTGGTGATTTGGCCGGTTGGCTTGCAGCCACATAAAACAAGTTGCTAAAAGACCGAGCTACAAGCGTGCATGGTGGTTTTTCCCCTGGCTTGGCTTCGGTCCGGTTGGGGTTTTTTTATGCCCTGTGGTGTGAAGACAAGAAAAGGAGCCTGCAAATGGCTGATGATCGAAAAGACCATAACAACTGGCGCGCTGACACCCGCATGATCCATGGCGCGGGCGAGATGCGCAGCCAATATGGTGAAACCTCTGAAGCGCTTTATCTCACCTCCAGCTATGTTTACCCCTCCCCCGAGGAAGCCGCCAAGCGCTTTACCGGTGATGCGGAAGGCTATATTTATTCGCGCTATGGCAATCCCACCGTCACCATGTTTGAAGAGCGTATGCGTTTGCTCGAAGGGGCGCAGGCGGCGATGGCGACAAGCTCGGGTATGGCGGCGGTCAATGCCGTTTTCATGAGCCTGTTGAAGGCCGGAGATCATGTACTGGCATCGCGTGCCCTGTTCGGTGCCTCGCTCTATCTGCTCAACGAATTGCTGCCGCGCTATGGCGTCGAAACCACATTGGTTGATGGCGGCGACCTTGACGCCTGGCAAAAAGGCATACGCAAAAACACAAAACTGGTTTTTCTGGAAACCCCGACCAACCCGACGCTGGAGCTGATTGACATCAAAGCCGTCGCCAAGATTGCCCACTCAGTCGATGCCAAACTTGTGGTCGATAATGTTTTTGCCACGCCGGTTTTGCAACAGCCGTTTTTGCTCGGCACTGACATCGTGCTTTATTCGGCCACCAAACATATTGATGGTCAAGGGCGCTGTCTGGGCGGTATTGTGCTCGGCGACAAAGATTATATTGAAGGCGATCTGATGCAATATATCCGCCAGACCGGCCCCTCGCTGAGCCCATTCAATGCCTGGGTGATGCTCAAAGGGCTGGAAACCCTGTCAATCCGCGTGCGCCAGCATTGCAGCAACGCCAAAAAAGTCGCCGATTTCTTAAAAGGCCACAAAGCCATAGAACGAGTCATCTATCCCGGCCACAAGGAACACCCACAGCATGATTTGTGCGAAAAACAAATGGGCGGCGATGGCGGACCGCTGGTGGCGTTTGAACTAAAGGGCGGGCAAGAGGCCGCCTTTGCCTTTATGAACAAATTGTCCATCGTCAAGATCTGCAATAATCTGGGCGATGCCAAAAGCCTGATCACCCATCCCGTCACCACCACCCATCAACGCCTCAGCAATAAAGAGCGGGCCGATCTTCGCATCACCCCGGCGCTGGTCCGCCTGTCGGTTGGCCTTGAAGACGCAAGCGATCTTATGGATGACCTGGGAACGGCGCTTGGTTAGGAAAGACTTGCTGCGCAAGCGGGACCAGTCCCGCACCCAGCTGGGAGAAGATCTCCCAGACCCACCCCTTTCTATTTTTAAAAAACAAAAAAGAGGTGGTTTGGAGGATACTTCCTCCAAACGGGTGTGGGCGGCAGCCCATTTGCGCAGCAATTTTCTGGTTAGCTCGCACGGGCCAGTCGCGGAATGAAATAGACAAGCAGGGCCGTAACGATCAGCGCCATGCTTATGACAAGAAGAATAGGCGGCCAGCTATCCGGGCGCACGGTGCCGCAATAGACGATCACTACGATCATAGGCAGGTCGAGGAAATGAACGATCCGGTTGACCAGACTGCGGGCCTCCTCGCGCACGTCCACAGTCAAGGACTTGCCCTCCTCCAACGCCTTTTTCGAACGGCGTAGAGTTTTTTGAAATTGAAAGCGCGTGATCGTGTTGCCCTCGATAAACTCAAAGAGAAACAGTCCCCACATGGTCATCAGCCAAGGCTCTTCAAAAAATCCCAAACCCAGATTTCGCACCAGAAAAAAACCAGAAAGAGCCACAGTGATTGCTCCTGGAATAACCAGGAAATCATAAAAAATAGCGGTATAGCGCGAGCTTTCGGCAAACACCCCTATTTCATTGGTGCGATAGGCCTGAAATTCCGACACCCATACAGCCAGCAGACCACCACCAAGCAGAATAAAACCGATGATATGTGCCAATTTTAAAAAAGGATATAACTCCATGCCTCAACCTTACCCTTATCGCCAAACTGCTGGCCAGACTAATGATCCTTAATACAGGCCATGTCGCCTGTTTTCTGGCGGGCATTTTTCTGTTGCTCGCCAAGCCCTTCGACCATATCGCGCAACAATCCCTTGAAGGGGATATTGATAAAGCCAAGGCCCTTGGCATCTCTTTTCCAGCTTTTATAATTTTCGCTAAAAGCTTCGGGCACATCCTTGGTGCCTTCCAGATCAAGCACGGTCTGGTCGAAGGCTGTTTTGGAAAAAGGCAGGAAAGGGATCGTCAAAGGATGGACCTCGCCGCTGGCATCAAGCATAGGGGCGCTTGTTACAGAGGCACAGATCACCGGCTCGTGACTGGCAAAAGTCAATATGGCACCTATAATAATGCGCGAGTTCTCAAATCCTCTTGGCGCTTCATAAATCCAGGATTGCCCTACACTATAGCCATCTGCCATTTTGTTTCTTCTCCACCTGCCACAATTCGAATCAGCGCCTCGCTGCTCGAAGATAGGGCCAGCTTTGTGGCCAAAAGGGGGCGCAGGCTGGGACCGCGTAGAGAAAAAGTGCCTTTTTGGCAACAAGACACAGTCAGGCAAACAAGACGTATGTAATACCAGCCGCCCTTAATATTGACCCATTTTCTTGAAGCGATTGATGTGATCCGTCCTGTTTCCTGTGTCAGCCTTTTCCAGGCATCGTAGCAGGCATCAACGATATTGTCATAGTCTTCGAAAACCTGGTTTGAGAGATCGCTCTGTCGCAGGAACTGCCAGATATTTTCGAGCGGGTTGAGCTCTGGGGAATAGGGCGGGATGATCATGGAGGAGATATTTTTCGGCATATCGAGATCGCCTGATTTGTGCCATCCCGCTCCGTCCATCAAGATGACAGCGTGGGCTTTTGGAGCAACATTTTTGCTGATCTCATCGAGGTGTTTTTGCATGGCCTCCGTGTCTGCATAAGGCATGACAAGCGCCGTAACTCCTCACCACTATAATCATCCCGCAATTTGATCGCCCCTGACATTGCACCTCTCCCAAGCCGTTGAAACATCTATGAGAGAATCACCATTCAGTCCTGATAGGAAGCCATCAATTGTGAGTCAGCACTTTCGCGAGC
>JAKIUO010000172.1 GCA_021647535.1 Hyphomicrobiaceae bacterium | reverse complement strand
TCGCTTGTCTACATCAAGGATATATTTTTCGAGGCGGGAGATCATAAAAGCCTCATCCATGTAGAGGCTGCAGACTTCAAAAAGCTGATGAAAAACGCCGAGCACGGCCATTTCAGCCATCACGTCTAGACTGATTATTACTGCGCCCCACACACCCATAGGCGCTAACTTAAGTGCCGCCTCGCTACGCGAATGGGCTATCGCCCAAACCCATTCGGGGGAAGTTCCCCCGATCCCCCTTTTTTTTAAATTTTTAGAGCAAAAATGGGTGGGTTTGGAAGGTCTCCCAGGGCCATTCAATTCTCGCGCAAACTTGCTTCGCGACGGGGCCAGCCCCGAACTCCGTTGGAGGAGCCCCTCCAAACCACCCGTTTTTTTATCCCAAAATTCATAAAAGTAAGGGGTTTGGGGAACTCGTTCCCCAAGCGGGTTCGGGCGGCAGCCCGATTGCGAAGCGAGTTTGGCCGTAACTTCGCGCATATGGGAGCAACGCCCCTGTATTCTCTTCTTCTTCTCTTCCTCTTCAAAAAAATACCCTCTGGAAATCCTCCTCCCAATCGCGCATATTGCCTCTTATGGCAAAGATTAAACCGATCCCTCTCGCGGGCTTTGAAGACGTCGCGCAACCCTTGATTTCCGCTCACCCTCTGGTGATTGGCGAGCGGGCGCGTGAGCGCACGGGGCGCAACGGCTCTGAAGTAGTGACTTATGAACCGGCGCGTATTGAGAAAAGTGAAGGCGGGGTGCGCTTTGATCTGGTTAGCGAATTCGAGCCCAAGGGTGACCAGCCGAGTGCTATTGAGGAGCTGGTCGAAGGGCTGGCGGTCAAGGAAAAAACGCAGGTTTTGCTCGGGGTTACCGGCTCAGGCAAGACCTTTACGATGGCACAGGTTATTGAGCGCACCCAGCGACCGGCGCTCATTCTAGCCCCGAACAAGACGTTGGCGGCGCAGCTATATGGCGAGTTCAAAAGCTTTTTCCCCAATAACAGCGTCGAATATTTTGTCTCCTATTATGACTATTATCAGCCCGAAGCCTATGTGGCGCGCACCGACACTTTTATTGAAAAGGAAAGTTCGGTGAATGAGCAGATTGACCGTATGCGCCACGCCGCGACGCGGGCTGTGCTGGAGCGTGACGATGTGATTATTGTGTCGAGCGTGTCGTGTATTTACGGCATCGGCTCGGTGGAAACCTATACAGAAATGACCTTGACCGTCGAGGTTGGCGAGGAGATTTCGCGCGATAAGACTGAAACCGAGCCGGCCATGCGGGGCCAGCGGGCGCTGATCGTCGAGCTGGTGGCGCTGCATTATCGGCGCAATGATTTGTCGTTCGAGCGCGGTACGTTTCGGGTGCGTGGCGATGTCATCGAGATGTGGCCCGCCCATCTGGAGGACCGCGCTTGGCGTTTCTCTTTGTTCGGCGATGAGATTGACACGATAGCCGAATTTGATCCGCTGACCGGTGAGAAGGTCCGCGATCTGGAACGCTTGAAAATCTATGCAAATTCGCATTATGTGACGCCGCGCCCAACGCTGCATCAGGCTATGGTCGGTATCAAAAAGGAATTGAAAGAACGTCTGGCCGAGCTGGAAAACGCCGGTCGGCTGGTGGAATATCAGCGTCTTGAGCAACGCGTCACTTTTGATCTGGAAATGATGGCAGCGAGCGGCGCTTGCGCAGGGATCGAGAACTATTCGCGTTATTTGACCAACCGCAATCCCGGCGACCCGCCGCCGACCCTGTTCGAATATCTACCGGAAAACGGGCTGGTTTTTCTCGATGAGAGCCATGTCACCATCGGCCAGCTCGGGGCCATGTTCCGGGGCGATTTCAAGCGCAAATCAACGCTGGCCGATTTTGGTTTTCGCCTGCCGAGCTGCATGGACAACCGGCCCTTGCGCTTTGAGGAATGGGACGTCATGCGCCCACAGACCATCTGCGTTTCGGCGACGCCGGGGCCGTGGGAGATGAACGAGACGCAAGGCATTTTTGCCGAGCAGGTCATTCGCCCGACGGGCCTCACCGACCCCGATATCGAGATTCGCCCCGCCACCACGCAGGTCGATGATCTGCTCGATGAGGTCAAAAAAGTCGCCGCGCAGGGTATGAGGGCATTGGTCACAACGCTGACCAAACGCATGTCGGAAGATCTCACCGAATATTTGCACGAGCAGGGGGTGCGGGTGCGCTATATGCACAGCGATATTGACACGCTGGAGCGCATAGAAATACTGCGCGATTTACGACTCGGGGCATTCGATGTGCTCATCGGCATCAACTTGCTGCGTGAGGGGCTGGACATTCCTGAATGTGCGTTGGTGGCTATTCTCGATGCTGACAAAGAAGGCTTTTTGCGCTCTGAAACCAGCCTCGTGCAGACCATTGGCCGAGCTGCGCGTAATGTTGAGGGTCGGGTCATTCTCTACGCTGACAAAATCACCGGCTCCATGCAGCGCGCCATCGACGAAACGGATCGCCGCCGCGCCAAACAGGAAGCTTATAATGAGGAGCACGGCATTACGCCGGAAACCGTTAAAAAGAATATCGGCGATATTCTCGGCGATAGCTATGGTAAGGACAGTCTGAACATTGACCTTGGGGCAGGATTTTCTGATGGCGGGCAGACGCCGCTCATCGGCAATAATCTTGAAACCGTGCTCACCGATATGGACAAACGCATGAAAGAGCTGGCCTCGGACCTGGAATTCGAGGAAGCGGCAAGGCTTAGGGATGAAATAAAACGCCTGCGTGAAGTCGAAATGCTGATCGCCGACGACCCGCTGTCCTCAAACAGCGAAGCGATAGGACAAATGGATATGGCCAAGCAGGCCGCCAAGGTCGCCCGCCCGCGATCCGAAGGCGGCAAGCCAGGAACGCGTACGCATAAAAGCAAAGGCAGAAAAAAACGCTGAATGACCTCGCTGGTCGGGCCGCTTGTGCAGCGGGCACCAAAGGCGAGCCTTTGGAAACTATTTTTTTTGGGGGGGGATATGGTTCGGCAAAAATAACTGCCATCCCATCGCACGATGGGATCCATACGCCGAGTCCTCTGGTATTCCTCATTCCCAAGCTCTGCTTGGGAATGCGTGGGGAAGAAGTTCTGCGTCGTGTGTAAGGCTGTTATAAGTCTTGCGCTCGGGACGCAGAGCATCCCTGCCATGGGTATCCAAGCAGAGCTTGGGTACCAGAATGTTGTTAGGGGAGAAAATCACGTCCGGCGATCCCTGCGCGATGGGGTTTGCAACCCCGTTGCAACGTTTATGTCCGTCTCCATCGCCTCCCGGGTTCTTCACCCGGGATCCAGAATGGCAATGAGTTGATATATCGGGAACGTTTCCGTTTGCGGTATGGACCCTGGGCGAGGAACCCGGGGAGGGTGGAGAAGGTCAGCCTTTTTGCAATTTACCCTAAGGGCTTTTGTTCAGCCTTGTAATCAGGCTTGATGTATCCAGTCGGTTGCCGCCCTCTTTTTGCAGCTCGGCATAATAGCGATCGACGAGTTCGGCGACGGGCAGTTGTGCGCCGTTGCGTTTGGCTTCGTCGAGACAGATTTTGAGGTCTTTGCGCATCCAGTCGACGGCGAAGCCAAAGTCAAACTGGCGGTTGGTCATGGTTTGCCAGCGGTTTTCCATTTGCCAGCTTTGCGCCGCACCTTTGCTGATGACATCCATGACCTGCGCGACGTCAAGCCCGGCGTTTTCGGCGAAGTGGATGGCTTCGGAGAGCGACTGGATGAGCCCGGCTATGGTGATCTGGTTGACCATTTTGGTGAGCTGACCGGCCCCCGCTGGCCCCATCAGGCGGCAGGATGCGGCGAAGTTTGCGATGAGTTTTTCGGCCGGCTTGAAATGTGCTTCTGGTCCGCCACACATGACGGTGAGCGTGCCGTCTTGTGCGCCCTTTTCGCCGCCAGAGACCGGGGCGTCAAAGAAGTGTGCGCCGTATTTATGGGCCTGTTCATCAAGTTCACGGGCGAGCGTCGCGGAGCAGGTGGTGTGGTCGATGAAGATCGCCCTTTTTTTGAGGGCGGCAAAGGCCCCCTCTGGCCCGAGCGTAACGGCGCGCAGATCTTCATCATTGCCAACGCAGCACAATATGAAATCGGCATCTTGTGCGGCTTGGGCAGGAGTGCGGGCGGAGCTGCCGCCATATTTCGTGACCCAGTCAAGGGCTTTTTGTGCGGTGCGGTTATAGACGGTGATCTGGTGGTCAGGTTTTGTGGCCAGATGCCCGGCCATGGGAAAGCCCATTACACCCAGCCCGATCCATGCGATTTTCGCCATTTTTCTGGCCTCCAGTGAGTTTGCTCTGGCGTTTATTTTGCTACGCAAGTGGGCAGCCGCCCACACCCGCTTGGGGAAGGGCTTCCCCAAACCCCTTCTTTTCTAATTTTAATTCAAAATAGGGTGGTTGGTATAAGCGCTAGCCCAAACGTCCAGAAATATGAGCCAGCATGAGATAGGCGCGGCCAGTTTCAGAGGTGATATAGTTCTGAACAATGCGGCCCGAGGGATCTTTTTCGTCGGCTTCATTGAGCATACCTTCAAAATCATTGACATATTTTTCCACGGTGTTGCGGAAGCCGTCATCATCGTGATAGCGCTGCGTGATCTGTTCAAAGGTTTTTTGGCCTTCAGGCGTATAGAGGCGCTGGCTAAAGACATTACGCTCTCCTGATTGCGAGCGGTTCCAGGCGAGCGCTGCTGTATGGCTGTCGAGAGCTCTGGCGATATCGTCCATGCGCAAGACATCTACAGGGTCGAGTGCGATGGATGGTTTGCGGCTATTTATGTCTTGTGTGCTGACGCTTGATGTTGCCGGGCGGTAGTTGGGTAGAGGCTGTTCTGATATTTCGACATCGGTTTCAGCAACTCTGGCGAGAAGGTCGCCAAACGACCATTGGCTTGGTTTTTGTTCGGTATTCGCAGCAGGTGCGCCAGTTCTTGGGGCTGCGTTGGCGCGTGGTATATTGCCTGCTCGTGCCGGGGGTTGTCTGCTGGCTGTCGGTCTGGCTGGGGCCTGCCTGCCTGAAGCCTGTCTGTCTGAAGATTGGCCCTGAAATGGGCCACCCGTTGCTGCGGCGCTGACTTGTGCGGCGTTGATGGCTGCACCCGAGATTGAAGCAAGGGCGTCAAGCGCCTGCAATTGTTCATCGACGGCCTTACCCACATCTGTCGAGGTGTTGGCCATTTCGCCAGGCAGCATTCTGGTGCGAGAGGTCGAGCGCGACATGCCAGAGACCAGTTCGACGACCTGTGCGGACAGGGATTGGTTGAAATCAGTCATCCATTTTTTGGCGTCGGTGGTGTTTTGCAGGCTTTGTTGCATGGCCTGATACAGCAGTTCTCTTTCCTCTTCGGCGCGGGGGCTGGCACTGTTTGTGAGCTGCTGGTTCAGCACTTCGGCGGTTTCATCCCCCAACATTCTGGAATTATCCAGAGCAGTGGCAAAGGCGGAGCGGCTGCGTTCGAGCTCGGCCGAGCGGGCGACCAGATCGGCAAGAAGGGCACGGGCCTTGTCTTGCTGAGGGCCAAGCATGGCGCTCATTTTCATGTCAGGGCTGGCCAACAGACCTGCTGTGGCTTTGAGTTCGTTGCCTTGGGCCGAAAACTGCCTGATCATGCTGGTAGCCTGTTCGACATGATCCTTGACCAGCTGTTCATATTTGTTTTTGAGTTCGGTGATTTCAGACGACAGCTCGTTTTGACGTGTAATGGTTTGCTCAAGCTCGGCACTATTTTGGTCCAGGCGGTTGTGAAGCGTTTCTGATTGGGTGCTCATAGCGCGTTCGAGCGCTTCAGACCCGCGCAGCATGGAGAGGTCCGAGGGGGTTGTTCGCGCTTTTTCTTCCCGGGGGGCAGGTGTTTCTTCTTCAATAGGGACTGCTGGCTGAGGAGGGGCAGCCTGTACTGGTGCGGGGGGTGCTTTTTCAGCCGTATTCTGCTCTTCAATTCTCGCCAGTCGCTCATTGAGAGCGCTATCAATGGTGCGGGCTTTTTCGGTCAAAGAGGCGTCCATGGCTTTGGCCTGGCTGGCAATG
>JAKIUO010000171.1 GCA_021647535.1 Hyphomicrobiaceae bacterium | reverse complement strand
GGACACATTTGCCAGACAGCGCAAAGGACTTGCTGCAACGGCTTAAAACACCCCAAAAAGCGCTGGCGGCAGATGACTGGGCAAAGGTTTTCGAGCGGCTTCCCCTTTTGGTGCAAAAGCCGGTTTTGGAGGCCTGGGGAAAGCTGCCGGTTGAGGACTTTTCTTTTTGCTCAGTGCGCTTTGGCAACATTACCATTGCTCTTGCACCTGATCGCGGGCGTGAAGCGGATCGGCGCGCCAATTATCACGACCCAGACCTGCCGCCCCATCATGCCCTGCTGGCCTTTGGCCATTGGATGCGTGAGATTATCGGCGCCCATGCGCTCATCCATTGCGGTGCCCATGGCACGTTTGAATGGTTGCCGGGCAAAACCGTAGCCCTGTCGCAAAACTGTTTTCCAGAGCAGCTGGTCGGAGCGCTGCCGGTGATCTATCCCTTTATTGTCAGTAACCCCGGCGAAGCGGCGCAGGCCAAGCGGCGTATCGTGGCGCTGACCATCGGTCATATGCCGCCGCCGATCATTGGTGCCGGGCTCTCGCCTGAACAGATGGAACTGGAGCGGTTGGTAGACGAGTTTGTGCAAGCCGACGGGCTCGATCATCGCCGTCGCCAGCGCTTGCAGACTTTGATACTGGAAAAGGCGGAGCGCACGGGCATTGCGCAGGTGGCGGGCGTTGAGCGGGAAGATGATGCCGGGACAAGGCTCAAGCAGATTGATGCGTGGTTGTGCGATATCAAGGATTTTGCCATCAAGGATGGCCAGCATGTTTTTGGGCGTATGGAAGAGGGCGGCGATGACCCTTTGCGCCTGCAAGGGGCTGAGTGCGAAAAAGACAATCTGTTGCGGGCGCTTGAGGGCCGCTTTGTGCCAGCCGGGCCGTCCGGTTCGCCCCTGCGTGGCAGGCTGGATGTTTATCCAACGGGGCGCAATCTCTACACCATGGACCCGCGTACCATGCCAACCCCTGTGGCCTGCGAAATGGGCAAAATGGCTGCTGATGAACTCTTGCGCTTTTATATGCAGGAACATGGTGACTGGCCTCGTTCGCTGGTCATTGATCTGTGGGGGAGTGCCAGTCTGCGCACCGGGGGGGGAAGAAATTGCGCAAGGGTTGGCTTTGATGGGGTGTCGCCCAAAATGGGATTATGAAACGGGGCGCGTTACCGGCATCGAAATATTGCCAGCCGCTCTGGTCGGGCGTCCGCGTGTTGATGTTACATGGCGCATATCGGGCCTGTTTCGCGACATGTTCCCCCAGCAGATTGCCTTGATGAGTGCAGCGATTGAGGCGGTGGCAGCGTTGGAAGAAACGGCGCGCGATAATCCACTGGCAGCAGAGCAACAAGCCGCCGATCAGCAGGCCACCGAACAACAAGGGAGAGGCGCGCCGGTATTACGTATTTTTGGTACAGTTCCCGGCACTTATGGCAGCGGTGTTGAAGCTCTGCTGGAAAACGGCAACTGGGAAGAGCGCCGTGAGATTGGCCAGACCTATTTACAGGCGGTGACCCATGCTTTTACAGGGGCAGAGGGGGAAGCGGTTGCTGCGCCTGGTGCTTTTTCGAGCCGTGTTGAAAAGGCCGACCTGCTGGTGCATGGCGGTGATGATCCGGGGCGCGATATGCTTGAAGGTTCGGCAGATGTCGCCTTTGTTGGTGGCTTTGCAGCCGCGCTGGAGCAACTGGGATCTCACGCTGATCTGGTGGCGCTGGACACAACAAATCCGCAAAAACCGCAAGCGCGTTCACTCAAGCAGGCGCTTGGCCGTATTGTCCATGGCCGTGTTCTCAATCCTCGCTATATAGAAGGGCAGATGCGCCATGGTCCGCGTGGGGCGTCCGACTTTGCCGAAAGCATTGACCGGCTGGTGGGGTTTGCCGAAACCACCCGTGCGGTTCCTGGAGACTGGCTTGAGCGCGTGCATGAAACCTATATTTCGGACCCGAAAGTTCGTGAGTTTATGCTGCGTGAAAACCCGGCGGCAGCGCGCGTCATTGCCGAGCGTTTGACTTGCGCGCGCACAAGGGGCATCTGGCATGTGCGGCGCAACCATATTGACCATGAATTGTCCGAGCTGATTGAAGAAGCCAAACGAGTGGAGAATGGCGAATGACATCATCAAAATTACGTGGAGACTGCCCGAGCCTGCACCGGCCCATGGTGACGGGAGACGGGTTACTGGCCCGGATCTCTCCGGTTGCAGGGAGGATGACCCCGCAACAGCTTGAGGCGCTGGGACAAGCGGCGCAGACCTTTGGTAATGGCCAGATGGAAATCAGCACGCGCGGCAACCTGCAGATCAGGGGGCTGAGCACCCATAGCCATGACGGGCTGGTGAAGGTCGTGGAGACCGCAGACATTGACGTTTCGGCAAGTGTTCCCATTCTGGCCCCGGCGCTGTTTGCTCCGGGTTCGTTTTCGTCGGACGATGAGGTGCGCCCTCATCTGCCTGCCCTGAAAGAAAAGCTGCTGGAACGGCTTGAGACTGAGGATTTTATCAACGGCCTTGCCCCTAAAACCAGCATCATTATTGATGCAGGTGGCCTGGTTGATCTGTCTGGTCTGATTGCCGATGTGCGCATCATTTATGGCGCTGACCAGTGCTGGGAGATCAAGGTGGGGGGGATTGAGGCCAAAGCGCAGAGCGTGGGCCGGGTGAAGGGCGATGAGGCCGTTATCGAGGCAGTTGTCCAGACGTTGAAGCTTATTGCGGCCCTTGGAAAAAAAGCGCGGGGTCACGATCTTTCCCAAGCTGATCTCAGAAAAATATTGGCGGATGACCAGATTTTAGAGGAAAAACAGGGGGGTGGTGAACATGTGGGCAATGAAGGCACAGATGTTTCAACAAGGCGTTCGGCCATAAAAATTGGCGTCCAGCCTTTGCAAGATGAGCAAAACCTGCTGACAGTTGCCCTGCCTTTTGGGGCTGTTGATGCCACCGCGATGATCGGCTTGGCACAGGCGGCCATAAAGGGGGGGGCGCTTCATTTCCTGCCTTTGCCGGGGAAGCTTTTAGGGGTGTCCGGTCTAGATGAGGCGGCCGCGAAGGGGCTGTTAAAAAGAGCGCGGGCTCTGGGGTTTGTCTGCGATGTTGATGATCCACGCCTGCGGGTGATGACGTGTGCGGGAGCACCGGCCTGTCAATCGGCCCGGCTCAATACGCGATTGGCGGCAGCTGATCTGATAAAGACCTTTGCCGATGAATTGAGTGGTGAGGTTCGTGTGCATGTTTCGGGCTGCGACAAGCGTTGTGCGCGCCTTGGTTTTGTCGATATGGAGATCGTTGGTACTTCTGAAGGGGTTGAGATGACCAATCTAGCCACTGGGAGTAAAAAGGGGGCGGTGGTTGATTTTATCATCCACATCATCATCGAAAAAGTGCGCGCCGCGCAAGAGCAATAGAAATGAAAAGCAGTTTATGAGTGAGCATCAGTATATTCGCGATGGCAATGAAATCTATCAGCGCTCCTTCGACATCATCCGTTCTGAAGCCGATCTGTCGTGTTTTTCGAGCGATGAAGAAGATGTGGTGGTCCGCATGATCCATGCCTGCGGCTATGTGGGGCTGGCGCAGCATGTGGAATTTGCACAAGGTTTTGTCGCAACAGCCAGCAAGGCGCTGATCGCAGGGGCACCGATTTTGTGCGATGCCAATATGGTTGTGCAGGGGGTGACCAGAGCGCGCCTGCCTGCGGACAATGAGGTGATCTGTACCCTGCGTGATGCGCGCACGCCTGAGCTGGCAAAGCAAACTGGCAACACCAGATCCGCCAGCGCGCTGGAACTCTGGCGCGACCAGATGCAAGGAGCGGTGGTGGCCATTGGCAACGCGCCGACGGCTTTGTTTTACCTGTTGAACATGCTGCGTGCCGGTGCGCCAAAACCAGCTGCAATCATTGGTATGCCGGTGGGATTTGTCGGTGCGGCTGAATCAAAAGAGGCGTTGCGCGAGAGTGATTTGGGAGTGCCATGGGCAATTGTGCGCGGGCGTCTTGGCGGCAGTGCCATCACGGCGGCCACTCTGAATGCAGTGGCTAGAAGCGGCATATAGCCAGAAGTGGTATACAGGAAGAGAACAGCATGAGCGATAAAACCCTTTTATATGGCGTTGGCACCGGGCCGGGCGACCCAGAACTGATGACAATAAAGGCCGTGAAGGCATTGGAGCGCTCGCAAGTCATTGCCTTTTTCGCCAAGCGCGGTGCCGTGGGGAATACGCGTAAAATCGCCGATCAGTGGATCACCAGCGACAAGATCGAATTGCCTTTATATTATCCGCTGACCACCGAGCTGGATTATCATTCGGCTGAATATATCGAGCAGATCAACGGCTTTTTTGATGAGGCGGCGCAAAGCATTCGTGTTCATCTTCAAGCGGGCCGCACAGTGTCCATTTTGAGCATTGGCGATCCTTTATTTTATGGCTCTTACATGCATTTGCATGAGCGGCTGGCTCATGAATTCCCAACCAGTGTCATTCCGGGCATCACCGCTATGTCAGGGTGCTGGTCGTTGGCGGGGGCGTCCATAGCGCAGGGCGAGGATGTGCTTTGTGTGCTGCCTGGTATCATGGGTGAAGAACGGCTGGCGGCACGGTTGGAAAAGGCGGAAAGCGTGGTCATCATGAAAGTCGGGCAGAACCTTGCCAAGATCCGGCGGGTGCTGGCGCATACGGGCAAGCTGGAGCGCGCCATCTATGTGGAGCGCGGCACCATGGAGGGCGGGCGGCATATGAAACTTGTCGATAAACAGGATGATGAGGCCCCTTATTTCTCGCTGATCCTTGTGCCGGGCTGGAGTGTCAGATCATGAGCGCACGGCAGACAGAGGGGCGTTTGGCGGTGATCGGCATTGGGCCGGGCAGCGCCGAGCTGTTGACCCTTGATGCGCGCACCGAACTGAACCGCGCCCGGCATTTTTTTGGTTACAAGCCCTATCTTGACCGGCTCGCCCTGCAAGAGGGGCAGACGCTTCACGCTTCGGATAATCGCGAGGAAATCAACCGGGCCTCGGCGGCGCTGGAACTGGCCAGCAAAGGCCATGAGGTGGCGATGGTGTCAGGGGGCGACCCTGGCGTTTTTGCCATGGCGGCGGCGGTTTGTGAAGCCATCGACAAGGGGCCGGATCATTGGCGCGCGCTGGAGCTTGTTGTGGTGCCGGGAATTACGGCGGTACTGGCCGTCGCAGCGCGCATTGGTGCGCCGCTTGGTCATGATTTTTGCGTGTTGTCTTTATCAGACAATCTAAAGCCCTTTAAGGTGATCAAGCAGCGCGTTGTTGCTTGCGCACGGGCTGGTTTGGTGCTGGCCTTTTATAACCCGATCAGCAAGGCCCGCCCGACGCAGTTGGGGGAGGTTTTTGCTGTGTTGCGTGAAACACTGCCCCCCGAAACGCTGGTGATATTTGGGCGAGCCGCTTTTCGCACAGATGAAAAAATATGGGTGACGAGCCTTGAAAAAGCCGATCCGGCCACAGCTGATATGGCCACATGTATCATTGTTGGATCGCGTGAAACGCGCGCCGTCGAGCGCTCTGGTCAAGGCGCGCTCATCTATACGCCGCGTTTTTTTGAAGAGGAAAGCAAATGATCAAGTTTCAAAACAGCTTGGTCAAGTGTGGCAATACTGGCCCCGTTGTGAACAGGCGGGCGTTTGATCAAGATAACGGGGATTTTCAGCGTTCGTGCGGCGGCAAGCTTGCCATAAGTTGCTGGTCCACCGCTGTTTTTGGCGATGATCAGATTGATTTTGTGGTGGCGCAAAAGCGTCAGTTCGCCCGCTTCGTCAAACGGGCCTCGGGCGAGAATATAACTGATATGGGGCAAGGAGAGCGGTGGCTCGATAGGGTCAACGCTGCGAATGACATAATGATGCTGCGGGGCTTGCAGAACAGGGCCAAGTTCCTGACGGCCAAGCGCCACAAAAACGCGTTGGGGTGTTTTTCCGGTCTGGGCAATGGCCTCTTCAACTCTGGCGACCTCTTGCCATTGATCCCCCTCAACCGCAAGCCATGGTGCCCGGCGCAAAGTGAAAAACTCAAGGTTGGTCT
>JAKIUO010000170.1 GCA_021647535.1 Hyphomicrobiaceae bacterium | reverse complement strand
CCAGTGTCAGATCCGATGCCCCTTTTTCAAGGGTTTCGATCATGTTCATGTTGAAATCCTCACGGGTCTGCACTGTAGAGAGATTTTACCCAAACTGGGAAGATTCCGTTCGCAGTGTGGTCAGAGCCGCTGTCATCTGGTCGAGACGATCCTGGATTTCAGTGTCTGACTGAAAATTGCCAGCTGTGTTCGTCAGGCCAAGACCGTTTGCATCGACATTAATCCCTTTGAGGGTAATTGAATTCTGCTTATCTCCGGTTTTTTCATTGAAGGTCACTTTCAGATCGTCACCCTGAAGCAGATTGATGCCGTTAAAGTCAGCATCTTGTGCGAGGTCTGTAATCTGCCCGAGAATATCATCGAATTGACTGGCCAGTCTGGCGCGTGTTTCATTATTGTCAGCGGTGGGAGCTGTGATCGTAGCTGTATCAGTTGCGGCGACAGCCGTTGCTGCCGTTTCGTTAACTGTAGCTGTTGCCCCGAACAAATCCTGAAGCGTATTGTCAGTTGCTCCACCAACAGCATCAGTAAGCGCAAGATCAAGTTTGGCACCATTGTTTCCCTGAATGGACAGTTTGCCATCGCTGGTGACTTCTGCAGATGCCTTACCACCAAGACCAACATTGACCTGGTCTGTCAGGTCTTTAACTGTTGTTGTCGCGGTAATCGTCAGTTCGGTATCAGTTGCCACGCCATCTTTGGTTGTGGTGAACTTGATTGTGTCACCGGCATCAAGGCCAAGATCACCAACAAGTAATTTACTTTCACCTTCAGACTTGGTTGTCGCTCCAGCCAGAGCGGTTTCACCAACAATCGAAGAGTTCTGTTCACCTGTCGCATCCTGAAGAGCCTGACGGGCTGTACCCTGGGCACTTTCCACCAGCTTGGTGATGGCACTCATGGCATTGTCAGCAGCTTTGATGGTGCTGACACCTGTGCTCATGCTGTCGAGGAGATTGCCAAGGTCAGAAGACCGGTTGTTCATGGCTGAAGCCGTAAAGAAGTTGGCTGGATTATCAAGCGCGCTGTTGACGCGATTACCTGTAGAAAGTCTGTTCGATGTCTGCTCAATCAGATTTGTTGTATTGCGAAGAGCAGTGATGTTTGCTCGAATACCACTGGAGATTGCTATGTCGCCCATTGAAATTACCCTTTTTTCTATGCTGAAAAATACACTTACTCCAGTGGAGCAGTTCATCTAACTATACTTATTTTTGATGAAAGAATGGTAAATGCGCCACAGGAATGCGTGTAAAAATTTACAGCACACGTCAAAATGAATTTTGTGTTGGGGCGTAATATCTTATAAAATAAAACAAAATAACTTTATGCGAGCTGGTATTATAGTCGAATAAACAACAGGAGCCCCCGCATTAGTGCAGAGGCTCCTGTTTTACAACTATTGAAGCGGCGTTTGTGATGAGGATCATCTAACTAGAAACATGTTTTTACGAGTGATCATCATTGGGTCAGCACCGCACCTTCCAGACAAAACAACTAAGCCCACTGTTTTTGTTTACCAAACTCGTGCAAGTCAGTGTGGAATTTTGAGAACCAGACGCCAGAATGGTAAGGCTGCCAAAATACACGACTTGCATTGCTGTTCTTCAAGCTTACAGATACACCCAACTGTACTTACAGCGTACGATTGACGGAAACAGCTGTTGGCCGTGCGGCCGCATTTGTTGCCATTGCTGCGCTCCGTCCATAGGTTTCCGGGCCGGATCTGGTACTGCCAGCGGCATTCGATATGGTACGCAAGAGGTTTTCCGATATCGCCTTGACAGCTCCAAGGGCATCTTGATTGACCCGCAACGAACGCTGGAATTGGGCGTGCTGATCTTTCAAAAGTTCAATCTGCTGTGGGACTACTTCACTGATATAAGATGCATTGGCATTTACAGTCGTCATATCTTTCATCATGGTCGTACTCAAAGAGGTTTTACGAGCTATGAGGGAGTTAATTGATTGTGTGTCGCCTTTACGCAGGTGCTCTGTTTCGCGCTCAAGTACGCCAATGAGTTCGGCACTGGTTTGAAGAACGCGGTTACACAGATCTTCAGCCTGTTGCGGATGCTCCAGGTTTAAGGGTGCCTCAATCATTTGGGTTTGAGCTATCAATTGGTCCATCATCATGCTTTACCTTCCTGAATTGCCAGGATCTCTCGATATACTTCATCTGCGATGCCGATACCGCCCGTTTTGGCCATATCCTTTGCATACTCACCAAGCAATACTGATCTAAACTGTTCTTCTGCATGACCACCGCCAAACGGGGCGCTGGTCTTTACGCCTGCAAACATGCTGGAGAGCATGGTTGTAAGGAATGTCTGTTCAAATTCTTCCGCCGCTGTGCGCGCCGCCTGCTGCTGCTTTGTCAAGCCGCCGGGGCGGTTGTTGGCTTCAAGGCGATTGATCGCTGGCGCGGAAGCGGGGAGAGGGGCGGTTGCCATTTAGAGAACCTCGATTTCTGCTTGCAGAGCGCCAGCCGCCTTGATGGCCTGAAGAATGGAAATCATGTCCCTTGGACCGATGCCAAGCGCATTTAGTCCATTGACGAGCTGGCGAAGATTGATACCTGTGCGCAATATGCCGAGTTTGCGATCACTTTGATCATCGACAACAACATTTGTGCGCGGCACGGTGGTGGTGACGCCCTGACTGAAGGGGGCGGGCTGAGAGACTTGTGGGCGCTCGGTAATGGTGACCGTCAGATTGCCCTGAGCAATGGCGACAGTTGACACTTTGACATCACGTCCCATGACGATAATGCCGGTGCGTTCATCAATCACCACCTTGGCCTTTTGGTCGGGCTCAACGAAAATCTGTTCGATCTGGGTGAGGAAGGCAACAATATTGGCGCTATGTTCGCCGTCTTTCATGCTGCCTGACAGTTTGAGTTTGACGGTTGAAGGGTCAACCGCTGCGGCGATTTTGCTGCCGGTAAAGGCATTAATGGCCTGAGCTATGCGGGTGGCCGTGGTGAGGTCCGGGTTGCGCAAAGCGAGGCGCAGACTGGCTTGGCGTCCAAGCCTGTGTTTGATTTCGCGTTCAATAATGGCACCGTTGGAGATACGCCCGACGGTCGGCACGCCGCGCGTGATCGAGGCGGCATCGCCTTGCGCCTTGAAACCGGCAATGGCCACCGATCCTTGTCCAACAGCATAAACTTCGCCGTTAGCACCTTTCAGGGGGGTTACCAGCAGCGTGCCACCCTGCAGGCTTTTGCTGTCACCAAGGGCGCTGACCGTGATGTCGATGCGTGTGCCCTGGGTGGAGAAGGGGGGAAGGTTGGCTGTTACCATGACAGCCGCCACATTCTTGGTGCGCAGATTGGTGTCTCTTGTGTTGACCCCAAGGCGCTCCAACATGCTTTCAAGGCTCTGGCGCGTAAAGGGCGAGTTGTTGAGCTTGTCGCCGGTGCCATTAAGGCCGACAACAAGTCCATATCCCACAAGCTGATTTTCACGGATGCCTTCAATGTCTACAAGATCCTTGATTCTGGAAGCTGCATTGGCAACAGGTGCGTAAATCACCATCAATACAGCTGTCGTAAATGTGATAATGCCGAAAAACAGGAACAGTTTTGCAAAAAGAGACTTGATCGAAGATACTTTTGTCTGCACGAAAAAAAACTCCACTGATTTGATGAGCGACTGCTATTTGCTCTATTTCATTACAAGGAGCGTGCCAGTTTTTGGTTAATCGCAAGTGACTGAAAAGCAATTGAAAAATAAAAATTGAAAGTTTTTGAGTGTTGTCCGGGTTCAGAATTTGCCGCCCGGTCGGCAAAAATTTCCCAAGCTTTACCTTCTGTTAATTTGATCCGGCAATTCTGACCGGGAGCCCTTTTAATCCTGAAAAGCGAGACAGGCGATGCGAATTTTCCAGAACCAACCGACCAGCGCCCTCAAGAAATCATCCAAAAAATCACCTTCATCAGGCACCAGTGCCCATTTTTCCCTTGATAGCGCACAAAGTTTGAGTGATGCGCCCGCAGCTGGGGGATTGGGGGGGGTGTCTTCCGTTGGCGATATTTCAAGTCTGTTGGCGCTGCAAGGCCCGCAGGTCGATCAGCGCCGGGAGGGGGCAGTTCGTCAGGGGTATGACACGCTGGATGCGCTTGACGCCTTGAAAATTGATGTTTTGAGTGGGCAGGTTTCGCGGCACAAACTGTTGCAACTGACTTCAATAATTGAAAAACAGCGTTCAGATATTGGTGATCCGGCCTTGAAAAACGTGCTTGATCATATTGAGCTTCGCGCCCGCGTGGAACTGGCAAAGTTTGAGCAGCAGGCCGCCTAGGCAGCTCTCTTGCGGTTTTTCAGGCGCAAGGAAATTGGAAAATATCCAGGGCGGTTGGTTTAAAACACGCGAAGATCCCAAAAAAGTTTGCGAAAAACCGTTGTCCGATCAACGAGATTCGCCCGCCAGCAGTCAAATCGCCATGGCCACTGGCTATATTATCCATGCCTCATTGAATTATTTGACCTCGTATAAGCCCTTATATTATCCCAATCCCTACACAATATTGCCCAGTTTTTTGTCCCATGTAGCTTTTACTGGTGATATGGCAAAACGAATCATATGTTGGTAGAATTCTGGTTAAGGGTTTGATTGAAATAAAATTTTCAAAAACGTTCTGGAAAACGGCATAAATTTCGCTATATCAGTGATGAAAGCTTTTGAGTATAAATATTCTAAAGTGCAATTGCGGGAACTTGAAGCGATAGATAATATCATAGTGCCAAGGGGAATGACAATGTTGCGAAAAGTAGAAGCAGAAACAGGAAAAAGCAAATTCGACACAACTGATGGGTACGTACCGTCAGAACAAGAAGAGTTCATGAATGAACGACAGCTGGCCTATTTCAAAGAAAAACTGCTTGACTGGAAAGAAGATATATTACGCTCTAATCGAGATACTCTGCAATATTTGCATGAGGATTCAAGTCAGCATTCTGATAATGTGGACAGAGCTTCTGCCGAGACCGATAAATCTCTTGAGCTGCGGGCGCGTGATCGACAACGCAAGCTGGTGTGCAAGATTGACGAGGCTCTGGAGCGTATCGCTGATGGCAGTTATGGCTATTGCATGGAAACGGGTGAAGCTATTGGTCTCAAACGTCTGGATGTCCGGCCGATTGCAACGCTGAGTATTGAGGCGCAGGAGCGTCACGAGAGAAAAGAACGCATTTTCCGGCATTAGAAAACGACTAAAAAAGCACCCGCCACAGGGTGCTTTTTTGTTGGTTACATGTCCAGTTACAAGGATCAAAGTGGTTGGGTTTTAAAACGGCAGAAGCACGTCAAGCATCTCATGCCCGGCAGGTGGTTTCTGGACATCGGTTATATGGCCCCGGCCGCCATAGGAAACCCGCGCTTCGGCGATTTTTGAGATATGAATGCGGTTCTGGGCTGAGATATCTTCAGGGCGCACAATGCCAGCGATCATCATTTCCCTGACTTCATAATTTACCCGAATTTCCTGCCGGCCTTCAATGACCAGATTGCCATTGGGCAATCTTTGCGTGACGATGGCGGCGATTTTGGTGACGAGCTTTTCGTTGCGGTTGACGGAGCCCGAGCCTTCGCTGGTACTGGTCGAGTTATAGCCGACAAGATTTGCCGGATCTCCCCCCGTAGGTAATAATTTCTTGGCGATCACTTCCAGCCCGCCAAGCTTGTCAATACCAACGCCGCGATTGGCAGCGCGATCACTTTTGGTGGTGTTGGTGATGGTCGCCTTGTCGGTAATTTCGACGATGACCGTCAGAATATCACCGATTTTCATGGCCCGCTGATCCTTGAAAAAAGAGCGCGAACCGCTGCGCCACAAGGAGTTTGAATTATAGGTGGCTTTTTCAGGGGTTGGCATGGGCAGGCTGACCGGACGGTAGCCGGGCTGATGCACAGGGTTGGCGATTTTCGATAATCGCGGTTTTTGCCCGATTTCAGACAGTCTATTCAGATTGCTGCACCCGCCAAGTACGGACAGTATAAAAGCGGGGAGCACGACGCGCCCGATCAAATTCAATTTCATATCGACAATTCCAAAATCCTGCTGCAGGT
>JAKIUO010000169.1 GCA_021647535.1 Hyphomicrobiaceae bacterium | reverse complement strand
TTCAGCGATCTGACGGATCGGTGCTTCAAGTGCCTTGCGGATGATGTTGATACCAGCGTCCTGGTCAGCATTGTCGCCCTCAACTTTGATCGAAGTTGCAGCACGCAGCAATTGAACGCCGCCACCAGGCACGATGCCTTCTTCAACAGCAGCTCTGGTTGCATTCAAAGCATCGTCAACGCAGTCTTTGCGCTCTTTCACTTCGATTTCAGTTGCGCCGCCGACCTGGATAACAGCAACACCGCCAGCCAGTTTGGCCAGACGTTCAAGCAGTTTTTCCTTGTCATAGTCGGACGTGGTGGCCTCGACCTGTGCACGGATCTGCGTGACGCGTGAAGCGATGTCTTTTTTCTTGCCAGCGCCATCAATGATGATGGTCTCGTCTTTGCTGATGACCGTGCGCTTGGTTGTACCAAGCATGTCGAGGGTGACGTTTTCGAGCTTGATGCCAAGATCTTCAGAGATCATCTGGCCACCAGTCAGAATGGCGATGTCCTGCAGCATGGCTTTACGACGATCACCAAAGCCTGGGGCTTTGACAGCACAGATTTTGAGGCCACCGCGCAGCTTGTTGACAACCAGAGTTGCCAGCGCTTCGCCTTCAATATCTTCAGCAATGATCAGCAGAGGGCGCGAGCTTTGTACAACGGCCTCAAGGATCGGCAGCATGGCTTGCAGGTTGGAGAGCTTTTTCTCAAAAATGAGTATATAGGCATCTTCCATTTCGCAGAGCATTTTGTCGGCATTGGTGACGAAGTATGGAGACAGATAACCACGCTCGAACTGCATACCTTCAACAACTTCAAGCTCACTATTGAGGCTTTTGGCTTCTTCAACGGTGATGACGCCTTCGTTGCCAACGCGCTGCATGGCTTCGGAAATCATTTTGCCGATTTCAACTTCGCCATTCGACGAAATAGTACCGACCTGCTCGATTTCCTGAACGTCTTTGACTTTTTTAGCGGCTTTCTGGATGATGGCCACAGCGTCGATAACAGCTTTGTCGATACCGCGCTTGAGGTCCATGGGGTTCATGCCAGCGGCGACTGATTTCAGGCCTTCTTTGACGATAGCCTGAGCCAGAACGGTAGCCGTTGTGGTGCCGTCACCAGCTTCGTCATTGGTTTTGCTGGCGACTTCGCGCAGCATCTGGGCACCCATATTTTCGAACTTGTCTTCCAGTTCGATCTCTTTGGCAACAGTCACGCCATCTTTGGTGGTACGGGGAGCGCCAAAACTTTTGTCGATGATGACGTTGCGGCCCTTTGGACCAAGGGTCACTTTAACAGCATCAGCCAGAACATTGACGCCGCGCAACATACGGTCACGGGCATCAGATCCAAAACGTACTTCTTTTGCAGACATATTTTTATTCTCTCTATTATAGGGCCTCAAAGCAATTTGAGGCCGTGCATTTTATAGGGGGGAGGGAGGCAGAGGATTAAGCCTCGATGACACCCATAATGTCGCTTTCTTTCATGATCAGCAGCTCTTCGCCATCAATGACGACTTCGGTGCCGGACCATTTGCCAAAAATGATTTTATCGCCAATTTGTACGTCTGGGGTAATGATGCGGCCACCATCGTCACGACCGCCAGCTCCAACAGCGAGGATTTCGCCTTCTTGTGGTTTTTCCGCTGCATTATCAGGCAGGATGATGCCACCGGCGGTTTTCAGCTCTTCTGCAACGCGACGAACAACGACGCGGTCATGAAGGGGACGAAATTTCATGTGATTGTCTCTCTCAATATTGGAATTTGGTTTACTAAGCCTTTAACGGCACTGTTAGCACTCAGGTAAGAGGAGTGCTAACAACTGATGGGCTATATAGGCGGACAATAAGGCAATGTCAAGATGTAGCTGGTTTTTCCGCCAAAAATTGGCCTGCGACAGTTAAAAAGAGGCTTTGGATCATCTCCAATTATCTATGTGAAGATAATGTTTTTGGACAACAGCCCTTGAGTGTGGCATGGTGAGAATAGGTAATATCAGGATATCAGAATAACACCATAGACATTATATCTGGTGCTGGAGGTTCTGTTTTTACTTTATTCCATTAAAGAAAGGACATTTCAGGATGAGTATTGGTACATATCTTGGCTCCCATCAATCAATGGTGATTTCCTGTCGCCCCGAAGATAGTGTGAAATCCGCAGCGACCCTTCTGACCAGCAATAAAATTGGCGCCATGCCGGTGCTGGATGAAGCTGGCAAGCTGGTAGGCCTGCTATCCGAACGCGATATTGTGCGGGTTTTTGCCACAAATACTGCTGAGATCATGACCATGCTGGTGGGTGAGTTGATGTCGCGCAATCCAGTGACCTGTAATAAAGAGGATGGGATGGATCGCGCCATGCAACTCATGAAACGTCACCGCTTTCGCCATTTGCCAGTGATGGATGGCGATGAGCTGTTTGGCATCGTGTCCATTCGAGATGCGCTTGCAGCTATGGCTCAGGCCAAAGAGCTCGAAGCCAATGTCATGCGTGATATAAGCATTGCCTCACGCAGCCGCTAAAAATTCGACCCAATTTGATGACGGAGCTTGTCTCAATTAAGCGCTGATAATCTCGCATCGGCTTCTTTGATGCCAAGGCGAGAGGCCATATAGTACCATTTGCGGGCATCAGGTCGGCTGCTGTCCACATTGGGCAAATTGATGCGCGTTGTGAAATTGGGATCAAATGTCTCGGCCAGCGCCATGGCGGACAGGCCACTGCCGAGCGAGGCCGCATATTGCAGGATCATGCGGGCCGATGAAATGTCATGCTGCTGCAGATAGCTTTTGGCGCGTTGAAAAATCTGGGTTTCCATATCGGGATTTATTTTAGTCGAAGGAATGACAACGAGCTGATCGAAATCGGCGGATTTGCCATGTGTGAAGTTCTGATCGGCTGGTGTGGTTCGTTGAGGGGCCAGCCGTGCTATTCTGGTGTGTTTATCAGCTGCCACTCGGTGTTTTTTCTTTGGGCCTGCCTGCTTGGCTTCAAGGGAGAGGATCTGTTCTTCGAGCTCTTTTTGTGAGAGAAAAATTTCATCCTCTGAGGGCGTTGTGATGGAGCCTTTTTTCGGTGTGGCCGCTGTTGTTGAGATGCGCGAGGCCGTGGCAACCAGTGTGCCGTCAGATATTTTGTCAATATGCAAGGGTTCTGGCAGGCTGATTTCAGCACTTTTGGAGGGTTGTGGTTTGTGGGGCTTTTCTCGCGACCAAACGGCGGCCAGTCTGTGCCACATCTGCGCTGTGCCTGTTTTTGCCTTGGCCCAGTCAATGCCGGTGGGAGAGCTTAGGTGGGCATAGGCCAGCGCAAAGACAAACAAAAAAGCCAGGGTGCCAACCATACCGGAGAGATAAAGCCCCCAGCGGGTAGGGCCGATAGGTAAGTCTGAAGAGCCGGGCAGGCCGGATCTTGAATGGGGGAGGTGCATGGCATTCTCGATGAGGTTTGCTTCAAGCTGGGCTTCGAAGCTTGTTTTTTGGGGGGAGCGTGGCGCGCGACTGGCTCGATCATCAGGATCGATTGTCGATAGCAATTCGCGCAAGCCATTTGTTTGCGAGTGGTATTCGGGCAGGTAATCGGCTGTCGCCTGAAGCTCAGGACTGGCAGTGGTCTCGGATTTTTCGAGATTTGTCTTTTTTTTGCGTGGTGCTGGTTTTTTGCTTGGTGCCGGTTTTTTTTTGGCCCGGGAGTTGTGCAAGCTGGATTGGTGTGAGGCAGATTTGCGCTCGTGTCCTTCAATGGCCGGCAGATAAATCAACGCCTGATCATCGACCGCCTGGTCGGACATTTGATCAAAAGCCATCTTTGGGCCGGTCCGGTCGATATTGTTATCCATTAAGCAAATTCCTCGTGCCCTCAATATAAGAAGTGCACGTATTTACGCATTACAAAACATGTCAAGCGGGTAGAGAAGTCCCTTCTGCGGGTTGATCTGGAATTCATTTCAACCCATATCGATATAGATCATGGCCCACTTGCATTTGATATCATCGATTGTTTCGATATTATCAGTGAGTTTTTATATCAGCAAAATTTGTGCCATATTATAAAATATCGGAGAATATACCAGCCAGCCAATCATCAACTGTCTCAAGAGACGGGGTGTCAGCCTGCTTGTATAGCTTGGCTTTTATCATATAGTGGCCTGATTTATTTGGCAAACAGGAATGATGCGTCATTTTATAACTTGGTTACCAACGGGTGATCGTTAACGATTGATAAAAAGGAATAAGAATATGCGTGCTTCAAGGATGGTTGCTATGGGATTGGTGAGTTTCTCGCTGGCCCTGAGCTCAGCCTTTTTATCTCCTGCCCAGGCTGTTGAGCAGGAAGAGGTTGTTGAGCAGGAAGTCAAATCCAGCGTGACCAGAGTTGTGGTGTTTCCGTCTGGTGCGCAGGTGGTTCGTTCTGCAAAAATTGATCTTGTTGCAGGCGACCAGACCATCGTTTTGAAGGGGTTGCCAGAGCGCTTGATCGGCAGTTCGCTGCGGGTTGAGGGAGAAGGGGACGCCCGTTTTGAAATTGGCGCTGTCGATAGTAAAAAGGTGCTGGTCGAACTCATTGCCAAAGATAATATTCTCGATAAATCAGAGCGCAAAAAGCTGGAAAAAGAGATTGAGCGACTTGGCGATGAGGTTTCTTTGCTGAGGGCGCGCATGGATGCGGCGCAAACCCAGCGCAAGCTGATTGAGCAGCTGGCGCACTTGCCTGGACAACCACCAGTGGGGCCAGTTGAGGGACGGGCAAGCAGCAATGCGGCTCTTTATTCCGCCGATAACTGGGGGCAGATTTTTGATCTGATCGGAGCGCGGCTGGCGCTTGCTGATGATCTCATTCTCAAATACACCCAGCAACAGCGCGCAAAAAACAAACAGATTGCCAAGTTGAAAAAGCGCCTGGCCCTGCAACCGGTTCGTAAGGAGCGCCAGATGGAAGTGCGGGTGGCGATTGCTTCAAAGCAGGCCATGAAAGCGGGGCTGATTGTCAAATATCAGGTGCGCGAGGCCTCCTGGCGTCCGTTTTATGATGCACGGCTGTCCACCGGGGAGGCCGGGCAAAAGCCTGCCTTGACCCTGGTCCGGCGGGCTGGCATTCGTCAATGGTCGGGAGAGGACTGGAACAATGTGAAGATTTCCTTATCGACAACCAGTCCCCAAAAAGGGGCGCAGGCTCCAACATTGCGGCCCAAAAGGCTGGACCTCATGGAAGAAATTACCCTGTCCGTCAATCAGGGCTATGGGGGGCGGCTAGACAAGAGAACACGTGGTATGGTGGCCTCGGAAATGGCACCAATGGAAGACCAGATGGCAGCAGCGCCAGCGCCACGTATGTTTAGAAAACCTAAAATGAGGGTGAGGGCGATCCAGAGGCGCGCCACGATCCGTAATTATGCCTTTCAGGCGGTGTTCGATATACCGGGCAAAATCACGATTTTGCCGAAGGGCCACGAGAAAAAAGTGGCTATAAACAGTGAAAAAATTGTGCCCGTTCTGAAGGTCAAAACAGTACCCAAACTCAATGCAACAGCCTTTCTTTATGCCAAATTCACACATGCCAAACAGGCGACGCCCTTGCTGCCAGGCAGTGTAGCGCTTTATCGTGATGGCACTTTTGCGGGGAATGGTGCGCTGCCACTCGTGCCTGCCGGAGATGATTTTGAGCTTGGTTTTGGCGCTGATGAAGCGATCAAGGTGGTGCGCAACGAAATTAAGCGTACCAAAGGTAAAGAAGGGGTCTGGACCACTTCAAAAGTTGATACGCAGCGCTATGTCATCAAGGTCACAAACCTGCATCAAAGTGCCATGGTTGTGGAAGTTTGGGACCAGATACCTTATTCCGTCAATGAGAAAGTCGTGGTGCGCCTGTTGCCCTCCAGCACAAGACCCAGTCGCCAGAACATCAAGGATAAACGGGGCATTCTCGCCTGGGATTTCAAGCTGGAAGCAAATAAGGATAAGAAAATCAAGCTCGACTATACGATTTCCTGGCCTGCTGATAAAAAACTGCGACGCTGATTGTTGCTGCGCAAGTGGGGCCAGCCCCACACCCCGTTAGGGGGAAAAGCTTCCCCCAACCACCCCCTTTTTTTCAAATAAAAA
>JAKIUO010000168.1 GCA_021647535.1 Hyphomicrobiaceae bacterium | reverse complement strand
TCCCGGGTGAAATGTTGATGTGGCAAAATATGGCAATTTATATGAGTCTTTACAAAGGCATCGGCCTAATCGTTGAAAATCGATCTCACGGATTCAGGTAATAATAACCCCACAAAACCCCATATACAGCCACTTTAAGACATATTAAGAGGTCAAACCTTCGTCCGCATGGTTAATCAGCAGGGCTTTTCTGCACAGCCATTTGCGCAAAAAACCTATCGCACTACTGCCTCAAATAGAAAAAATAGCAGCTGCTTGTTGAGCGTCAAAGTTGCCCCAGTAATCTCTCCAGTAACCCATTTTGCCTCGAGCTGGCGTCATCGCTTTCTTAAAAGTCAGAAATCAAATCAGGATCAGTCTCTTAAAGGCGTTGTTGAAATTGATGAGACTTTTTTTTAGAAAGTTTCAAGGGCAGCCGAAATCTTCCAAGGCCGGCGCGAAAAAGAGGAGGAAAAGCCCAAAAACCGGGTTTGTCAGCAGAACAGATTCCCGTTTTAATCGCCCGCGATCGTCATGGCAGACATATTGATGGGGTGCTTTGCGACCGCTCGAAAGCTTCGATTTCAAGCGTGCTCAAGGGCAGAATTGCTCTAGATGCACTGCTTTGCATGGATGCGGACGCCGCCAGCATGGCCTTTGCCAAGGCTGAAAAAATACAGTTTGAAATCATCGTGGCCAGCAAGGGAGAACATGTTGTCGAAGGCGTCATCCATGTGCAGAATGTCAACGCCTACACTCGTCGCCTGAAGCAATGGATGGCACGCTTTAATGGGGTTGCCACCAAATATCTGCCCAGCTATCTGGGATGGCACCGTATACTGGACCTATACGATGAGGACAGTTTGAAGCCAAATAACTTTTTGATTTCAGCATTGTGCTGAAACCAACATTTGTTTGGGACAGAGCCTTGATTATCAGTTATAAAATCGTCAAAAACCATATCAAATCTCAATCATAGTTGTAGCTCAGAAAATTTCCACATGCACAAAACTTGGCTGAGTAATCCACTTACTCAGCCCCACCAAATAGTTCCGGTCCTATCTTGTTACGTCCATCAAGAACCCTCAAAATAACAACCTCTTGTCCCCGATGAAAATAATAAATCAGATAGTCACCGCTCACCAACCGTTGAATATTACTGCCCAGTTGCGGGCAGTTGGCACCGCTGTCTGGAAAATCTAGCAGCAGCTCTATTTTTTCTTCAATGGCGAGGATAAAATTGCTGGCATTGATGACCGAATATTTGACGATCCTCAACCAGAGAAAATCAAGGTCACGGTCGGCTGAAGGCGTTTTAAGAATTACTGTCATCTAGCATATGAGCATATTTGGCGTGAATTCGTGTTAGCGCATCGCCTTTTTTCCATTCGCGAAGGGCTCCGTTTTCGACCTCTGCCAGTGCTTTGTCGATATAGGGCTCTGCCCATTTATCACAAGGTTCCAGACTTTTTGCCTCAGACTGGCGCATCAGCTTGACCGCCATACCCAACGCCTCATCCAGTGAAGAAAAACGTCCAGCTGTAACTTGTGCCTTTAGCCAAGCTTCCATATCGGGCTTCAAATCAATAATCATGCTCTTACTATAGACGCTGGATGCCAAAAGGCAATAATCAAAACCGCAAACTAGCCCCCCGTGCTCGACATATCCCGTTTCACATTAGGCGTGCCACAGCTGCGACGCTCGGCAAAATCGTGGCCTTTGGGTTTGGCGGCGATGGCTTGATGGATGGCCTCTTTCAGGGCCTCATCGTCTTCGTGCTCTTGCATCGTGGCCCGCAAATCGACATATTGTTCGTGGCCAAGACATTGATAGAGCCGCCCGCGACAGGTGACGCGGATGCGGTTGCAGCCGTCGCAAAAATTGCCGGACATCGGGGTGATGAGGCCAAGAAGGCCACCGGTTTCCCTGACCTTGACATAACGCGCCGGACCGCCGGTGCGCGCTGGAATATCTTCGAGCGTGAAACGATCACCAAGCCGCACCCGCACATCATCAAGGCCGATAAGGTTAGGCAACCAGCGCGCGCCATCGCCAAACGGCATGACCTCGATCAGGGTCAGGTCCATGCCCTTTTCATGCGCCCAGACCATCATGCCGGCGATTTCATCCTCATTAAAACCCTTGATGGCCACCATATTGATCTTGACTTTAAGGCCGACCTCCAGCGCCGCATCAATGCCCTTCAAAACCGATGACAGCTCGCCAATGCGTGAGATTTCACGAAATTTTTGCGGGTCGCGACTATCAAGGGATATATTGATGCGCTTGATCCCGGCCCCTGCCAACTGTGCTGCATAGCGCGGTAATTGGGTGCCATTGCTGGTCATGGTAAGCTCATCCAGCGCTCCGCTCTGCAAATGGCGGCCCAGCCGCTGCACCAGCCAGTCAATGCCCTTGCGCACCAGCGGTTCCCCACCGGTAAGGCGGATTTTTCGCACACCAAGCGCCACAAAGCTGGAGGCCAATCGGTCGAGCTCTTCAAGCGAAAGCACCTCGCGGCGCGGCACAAAACGCACATTTTCATCCATACAATAGGTGCAGCGCAAATCACAACGGTCCGTCACTGACAGACGCAGATAGGTAATCTGGCGATGAAACGGGTCCATAAGCTGGCCAGCGCCAGACGAAACCTTGCTGAAAACGGGCTTATCCATGCACAAAATACACCTTTATTGCTGATATCCCTTGAACAAACTGCCAAACCGGTCATATTCATAATTGTGAATAATAAACCCATAATCGGCAAAATTACAGCATAATCGCAACGGCAACTCCTTTTTAAACCTTCCGCCCCCTGGCGACAGAACCGGCCAGCAGGTGAGGATGCGCCCCAAAAATGTAATCGTGTGACAGGTAAAACGGCAAGGATCGGACGACAATATGCAAATATTTGAACTGGAACCAACAGAGATCAAGCTCAACAAGGCTAAAGATCAGCTCAACGTGGCGTTTGACGATGGCAAGGCGTTTGAATTTTCAACCGAATATCTGCGCGTCATGAGCCCGAGCGCCGAAGTCCAAGGCCACTCCCCCGACCAGCGCAAAACCGTACCCGGCAAACAGAATGTCAAAATCACCGGCATCGAAGAAGTCGGCCTTTATGCCATCTGCCTGACCTTTGATGATGGCCATGACACAGGTGTCTATTCCTGGAAACATCTGTACGAAATCGGCAAGAACAAAGAATTTTACTGGGATCGCTATGTTAAAGAGCTTGAAGAACAAAGCCTTAGCCGCTAATTATGAAGCCCTGACCCCGTTGCCCAATGACGCAATGAAGCGCCAGATAGTGCAGGGAAAGAGCTGACGCGCCATAATTATGGCCACAAAAACCGCTAGGTCATCAGTCAAATCGTCAGACAAGCGAACGCGGAAGGACGCAAAGACAGTTATGAAACAGATCAGACAATTCGCCCTTATGGCCCTTGTTGCCACAGGTGTTGCCAGTTCTCTTCTTGCCGACAGTTCACAAGCCGCCAGTCGACGATTTGTTGCGATTGGCACTGGTGGTCCCCAAGGCGTCTATATTGCCGTTGGCAACGCCGTTTGCCGTATGGTCAATAAAAGTGCGGCTGGTAAAAAGAACGGTCTATATTGCTCCGCTCCCTCAACCGGTGGCTCTGTTTACAATGTCAATGCAGTGCGTACCCATGAGCTCAATCTGGGCGTTGTGCAATCAGACGTACAACAGCAGGCCTATGCCGGAACAGGCAAGTTTGAAGGCAACAAATTTGAAAAGCTGCGCACCCTGTTTTCCATTCACCCCGAACCCTTTCAACTACTTGTCGGCAAAAACAGCGGTATTAACAGCTGGGCTGATCTGGCGGGCAAACGGGTCAATATCGGCAATGCCGGCTCTGGCCAACGCGGCACATTCGAAGCCTTGATGCTGGCCCATAATGTCGACGGTTCCTTTTTTGGAAAAGTTTTCGAGCTGTCTTCAAACGAGCAGTCAAAGGCCCTTTGCAATGAGACCATTGACGCCTATGGCTATACAGTTGGCGTGCCTAATGCTGGTGTCGCCTACGCGACCAATAAATGCGGAGCACGGATCATCACCTTGCAGGATAAAAATGTTGCAAGGCTGGTCGCTGACAATCCCTATTATGCCTATTCGACCATTCCCAAAGGCACCTATTCAACAACCAAAAGCGATGTCAAAACATTTGGCGTCATGGCCACGCTCGTCACCAGCGCCGACAGCAGCGAGGAGCAGGTTTATGAAGTCGTAAAAGCTGTTTTTGACCATCTTGACCAGTTTCGCAAACAACACCCGGCCTTAGCTAAACTTGATCCCAAAAAAATGATTTCGGATGGTCTGGCATCCCCCCTGCATCCCGGTGCTCTTAAATATTATAAAGAAAAAGGCTGGGTCGAATAACCCCTCTCTTTGCATCACTCTGAACGATCAGTCAGACTCGCACCAAATGCGGGCCTGACTTTTTTTGCAACCTCTACTCAAAACACTCGAAAACCCGCAAAAAGGTTACGCAAAACCGTTGTCCGATCAAAGAGGTTCACCCGTCAGCAGACAAATCGTCATAGCCGCTGGCTATCCCTAAAATATAATTACGGCTCTGGTTCCCTTTTGCCGCACGCGCGCCTATATTGAATACGGGGTGTACAAAATTACTATTTTAAAAGGGGTGTTCATGTCTCAACCTGTGCACAGGCTTTTCTTTTTGTTTGCCTTGTCTTTGGTGCTTTCCACCGCGCTGTTCTGCTCGAAAGCCGATGCTGCCGGGCGTTTTGCGCTGGTCATTGGAAACTCTGCCTATACGGGCAGCCCGCCGCTGAAAAACCCAAAAAACGATGCCAAACTGATATCCAAAACACTTGCTGGCGTCGGCTTCAAAGTCACCACCGTCACCGATGCCAATCAAAAGCAGATGCGGCGTGCCATGCTCGATTTCGCTCGTACCTTGCGCAATAATAAAGACAGCGTCGGTCTGTTTTATTATGCCGGTCACGGTGTCCAGGTGCGCGGCATCAATTTCATGGTCCCCGTCACCGCCGATATCAAAGACGAGGAAGAAGTGCAGTTTGAGGGCGTTGACATTAATGACTTCCTCAACACCATGCGCAGTTCCAATGCCCGTCTCAACATCATTATTCTGGATGCCTGCCGCAACAACCCCTTTGCCCGTTCCTTCCGCTCCGCCTCTCGTGGCCTTGCGCCGGTGCAAGCAGCAAGTGGTACGCTGATCGCTTATTCCACCGCTCCAGGTGATGTGGCTTTTGATGGAAATGGTCTCAACAGCCCTTATACATTGGCCTTGTCGCGCTATATTGGTGAAAGTGGTTTGGCAATTGAAACGGTTTTCAAGCGGGTACTCGCCGATGTTGAAGACAACACCGAAAAAAAACAAACCCCATGGCTGACCGGTGCTTTTCGGGGCGATTTTTATTTCAAAAGCAAACAAAGTGCAAAGAAGAACCAGGCCCGACACCAGAATCAAACCAGCAGTAATCGCAATCAATCCGCTTCCTCTCCAGACAGCCTTGAAAAACTATTTTGGGAAAGCATTGTCAATTCGACCAATCCGGCCTCTTTCAAGGCCTATATGACCGCCTTTCCCAACGGCACCTTTAGCGGGCTGGCCAAAGTCAAGATTACCGAACTTGAGAAAAAAATGGTTGTTGCCTCAAATACAACCCCCAAAAATGAGGGCGCACAAAGAAGCGGCAATGCCGGAAAAGCGGTTTTGCCAGCGACGGGTCAGGCTACGTCTTCTTCCGCGAACGCTGCAGCTGACAAGCCGGTGAGCAAAACTCTGGCCTACCGCTATGTCTTTCCAAACAGCTCCCAAAAACCCTTGTCAAGAGCTCGTGTTGAACCGCTTGGCTGTCATAAATTATGGCTGGCGCGCAACGAGATTTATTATCGCAAAGGCTATTGCTTCAAAAGTGAAAAAGGCATTCGCGTTTTTAACAATGCCAATTGTACCTCGCCCTTTGTCAGACTGACGTCTCTGGAATCGCGAAACAAGCGCACAATCCGCACTTGGGAAATTCGCAAACGCTGCCGCCCAACAGTCTCCGAAAATCTGAATCTGCCAAGGTTCCGGCGAAATACGGCAGCACGTTCGAGAGCAACACGCAG
>JAKIUO010000167.1 GCA_021647535.1 Hyphomicrobiaceae bacterium | reverse complement strand
AAAGGTTGCGGTTGGCTCACGTTTTCAAATCAGATAGAGTGCCATCGAAGGTGGTAATGTCATCCCAGACGTTGCGGTTGGCTCACGTTTTCAAATCAGATAGAGTGCATCTTCGGAACAGGAGATTACTCGTCTTGTTGCGGTTGGCTCACGTTTTCAAATCAGATAGAGTAGACTACTGAAAAGCCCCTGTTTTTACAGGGGCTTTTCTTTTTCAGACCTGAAAAAACTGGGTTATTTAGCTTAAAAGAGGACGTATTGTTCTGGGTTTTTAGGTGATTTTCCACGGCTACCCCCTCGAAAACTAATTATATTTTCATATTGCTTGTCGGTGAATTGCAGTATATCGACCTTGCCCCCAGGTGGCAAACAGAGTTCGACTTTTTTGGTAAGTGTTTCAATGGCATCCTTGCCACTTGTCCAACGGACATAGACAGAAAACTGGGCCATTTCAAAGCCTTGATCCTTGAGGAAATTTCTGAAATAAGTAGCTGCTTTGCGCTCTTCTGACTCAAGCACCGGCAGGTCAAACAAGACCATCATCCACATAATTCGATATCCACTTAAATGACTCATCTGGTCGTCCTGCTCATTATTTTATGTCTGTTGACAAACCTGTTGATAAGTCGGGAGGTCAGGAACTGCGATTTCAAGCTCTTTTCGCTCTTTCAGATAAACTCTGGCAACGGAAGTTGCGAGCTTGTCTAGGCAGATTTGCAGAGGGGACTTTCCCAAAGGAGAGAGGAGGTCCATAGTGGGAAGGCTGGCAAGCTGGCGTTTGGTTTCCATATCGAGGCTTGCTTTACCTGCTTTCAACAACTGTTTTACCTGCCAGTCAACAAGGGGGCGATAGGGTTCCATTATATCGTCAGCCAGCCTGAGCGCAGTTCCTCGGCTTTGATGATGAATGGATAGGGAAGGGTGCAGACCGGCAGCTATTATTGATCTGGCTACGGCTGAACGAAGGATTGTATAGCCATAGTTCAGCAGGCTGTTTGCACCTTCCATATTTCGGTCCCGGCGAAATTGCTTGCCCATCAGTAGCGGCCAGTATCTTTGTGCTGCCTGTGCTTCAATGTTATCCGGGTCGCCAGAGCGCACCTGCTTGGCCAATCGCTTGAGCCTGGCATCAGGCTTTGAGTCTTGCGCGATAACATAAGCCTGATTTTGTATTTTTGCCCTGATCAGAGCTTGCCACAGGCGCTTGTTGAGCGGTTTGCTTGCTCTCGCCTGAGCCTGCATGCGAAAGCCTTGCTCAAAATGCCCGTCGAGGGGCCAAATGATCGCAACAGGCGTGTGATTTGACGCGCAAACAATGATAGGGGTGCCACGTCTTGCCAGACGATCAACAAGGTTTGTCGAATAGGTCGAGCCATGCGCATGCACAATAAGGGCACTGATATCATCAAGGGGAATGCGCCCGATTTCTTCGCTTTTGTTGCAAACTCTCATGAAGCCGCGTTCGGTGGACAGATGTACCCCATCGCTTGCAACTTCTATAATACGACCAACCATTTAAGTCTCCAGATCGTGAAGGCCTTTTTTGTGATCAGGGTAGAGGTTTTTTTAAAACGGGCAATGCAAGCCTGTGGTTTTACTTAATGGGACCAGGATCATAGAGCTTGCCTGAGGGGTCTACATGAACGATGCGGGCATCGAGTTTTTGCAGACTACTGGGCGCTGTCGAGAGATATTTGAAGAGGTCTTCCTTGTCTTCATTTCTTTTTTTCAAAGAACCGGCCTCGTAATGATCTGCCAGTATGATTTGGCCAGTTGAGAATTTGACGACCCGCATAAACTTCTTTTGGTTTGTCTCTTCAATGGCCAGAATATCATGCTGACGGATGCGCATGAGCAGCGGCTTGCCACACCGGGAGGTTTTGGCGTTCGGGTCAAAGCCTTTCTGGTTAGCGTCAAATCGGGTGATCACCTCGCCGCTCCATTTTTCTCTGTCACCCATGAAAATCTCATAGCAATAATTTCCATCTCCTTTGTAGCCTTTATAGGCTTTGCCTGTCTTTTTATCTGTGATGGGGATGACCGTAAGGTTTTCAATGATCCGCACCTTGCGCACAGGCGGGTGATTGGGGATGCTCGTTGCCGCCAGGGACAAGGCCTCTTTAAACGCCTTGCCGGTAAGACCCTGCGTTTCCAGTATTAAATGCTTCTTGATTTGCTCATCTCGTATCAGTGCCAGCTTTGCGGGGGCATCTATGCTGGCAAGCGGGATGCGGTGAACCACTTCAGGGGCTTTTCCTGTTTCAGAATCTGTGACCAATCCATAGGCCGTGTCATTGTGCAAAGCGCCCTGCACGCCATGGTCGGGCTTGTGGGAGACGATGATCTGGCCAATGGATTGCGCTACATCATCGCGAAAGCTGGGCCAGGGTCGGTCCAGATCCTTGATGAGTTTTAATTCGGGGCGGTCTTGCTCTTGCTCTGCAAGGCCTGCCAGTCTCGCAATCTTGTTCAGCAGTCCCTCGTCGGTCATGGCAATGACAACGGCGTCTATGGCGTGATGGCGGTGGTCGTTGCGGTTTTTGCGCACCTGTTCGGCTTCGGCTTCGGGTTGATTATGGCCTCGGGTCAAAACACTGTTGAGCCCCCATTGGTGACGTAGATCCGAGGTCAGGCGACCGGGTGTCACCCAGACTTTTGCGCCGGTGCGTTCCAGATAGATTTTGGTAAGGCGGGAGATATAACGAGTTTCATTGAGCTGGCGCGCCAGAAAATCCCTTTCTTCATCCTCAAAACGCTGCATGGCATCAGGGCCAAAGCGCCAGCTTTTATTGGGGGGAAGGTTTGCCGACAGGCTGGAAATCAGATCCCAGTCATAGCCGTTTGGTGAATCTGAAAAGGCTTCATGGGGAGATCTGCCACCTTTGAAGTGATTGGCTCTTCGCATGCATAGAGTTTTGTTGCCAATGCCATCATCAAGGGTGCGCGAGAAGGGCAGGATATGCTCTATTTCCACTTCGGGGTCGAAAAGATTATTTATACCGATCTGTTCGCTGGTGTAGGGGCATTTGCGGGCTAAAATATCGTCAGGATTCAATTCTTTCCACAGGCGCAGGCGCAAGCGGTTTTCATAATTATTTTGCTGGCCCGCTTTCTCCAGTTCCAGCTTGCGCTCTTCGTTGGCTTCCTGATTATCCTTTTGCTCTTTCTCCAGCTTCTTTTTGCCTTCGGCTGACAAGGGCAGGTCTCTGGCCAGTTCAACGACAATTTGCGCTGGTTCTCCATATCGTTTGACCAGCGCATTGACCACTCGCCTGATCTGGTTGAGGGCGACATGCACGGTGGGGTTGGCCAGACGGCCAAGACGCTTTTCCTGTTTGTCCTTGGGGTCGCCAGTGCCAAAGGCGACATGGCGTTCCAGCACCGCGCCGTAATAGGGCAGATATTTGAAGCGTTCGCCATCATCATCAAGCTGAGAATGGCTGCGACCAAACGCTTTTTCTACGGCCTGAGCATAGGTAATGAGATCATTTTGAAGCTCTAGCAGAATTTTGCGCGTTGCTGTTCGGCCAAGATTGCCATGCCCTTGTGGCCACTTTTTATCGCCGGGCGCATTGGCGACATTTCGGGCTTGTTCCAAAGGGAGCTGAAAGTGGGACGATAGCCAGTTGGCAAGAAGTTCCTGCGATGAGGTTTCCAGGAGTTCTTGCGCTTTGGCTTGTGGCAAGTTGAGCGATGAAGCTACGGAATCGGCAACCTGATTGAAGGTCGGGTTTGGCTGCTCTTTTCCTCTCAGGCGCTCTTGACCGATCAAGATTTCAATCACGGCTTCTTGCTGATTATCGCTCAGTTCATACCAGGATTTTCCCCAGCATTTTTCCATGATTTTTGCCGTTTGGTGTCCATCAAGCTCTTTGCGCTTGGGGCTTTCCAGATTAAAGCGGGCCTCTGTGCCAATATCCAGCAAGCTCCTGTTTTTCATCGAGACGAAGGAGACTTTTCCCGTTTTCATCAATTTGGTCGCCAGCTTGTCTCGCTCTTTTTTTGTAAGGGGTCGGGCGGCCTCTCCTGGCGGGCGAATTGTCAGGTTGTTAAGTTCTTGATAAATGCGAAAGGATTGAAAAGAGGGTAGGGCTTTGGGGCCGCGCTCTTCTTCAGGAGACAAGGAGCATTTGCCGACAGGCTGGGCTTTCAAGGGCCGCTGAAAAAGCATGATTTCAATGAGTTCCGCGCGGTTTTCTTCAGTTAGTTGAGCGGCATGTATCGGCTGCTGAAACTGCCAGAGCGCATTGAATTCATCCTCAATCATTTTACGGGTGGGATAAAAGTCATATTCGGCTTTGGCACCTGTTCCGTTCAGTCTGGCCCTTACCGGATGCTCATGGCTTGTTTTGGGATTGTCTACACGGGGGCTAGCAAGCAGTTTGCCAAAGGTGCGGGCATTGGTGGCCTTCATGGCGCTTTCGACCTTGTTGGCGGCATTTTTTATTTTGCCGCTTTCATCATCGCTGCCCGCATCAAGCTTGCGATTGGACTTAAAGCCCCGGTGTTGCTGGAGGTGAAACAGGGCGCGTCCCAGTTCAAACAGGGAAAGCTCTTTGTCCAGGCCATTCACTCGCAACTCCCAGGGATCAAGCTTTTCCAGCTCCTTGCGCTCATTGGTATCAGATGGCATCAATCCCAGTTCAACAAGCTTTTCCATGAACAGGCGGCGGCGCAGGATATAACGATCCCGGTTGCGTCTTTGTCCACGCGGCAACCGCCTTGCAGCAGCAAGGGACTGCTTGTCTTTTGGATTGCGCCCGTCTGAAAAAATGCGAACGCCGCATTCAAGCAGAGATTTTGGTTTGGGCACGTCCCCAGTATCCAGCTCCAGAACCGCCCAGCCGATGGAATTCGTGCCAATATCAAAACCAAGTCGCCATTTCATTTTTTGCTTTTCCATACAATAGAATGTGCTAGAATGTTTTAGCTGTTGACTCCGATGGAAATTCAATCCCACCGGAGTCTGCCCCAGCCGACCACCGCCGTGCTTCAAATCCTGGCGGTGGTTTTTTATGTTTGGCATATGTTTGAAATGAAGTCAACAGCGCCTACACTTGATTATCTTTTGTATGTGGGCTAGGCTGTCTTTGAGAATGAACAATCAAGTGTGTTGCGGTTGGAACGAATCGGTGCTACACTGAGGCATCTGATTTGAAAACGTGATCTTTCCGTTAACAAGAATTATCACAAAATGCAGGTGGCCTTTACGGGTCACCTGTTTTTCGTTTTTCTTCCATCAACTGCAATATCAGCTCCAGTCTGTCTTCTTGTTCGTCTGCCTCACCCATCAGCCGGATTAGATCTCCTTGTCTATCAGTCGCGATGGTGCCATAGTTTATAAATGTTGTCAGCGGGCTTTCGTGGCCCAAATTCTGGCTCCAGGCCTTGAACTCTTCTGGTGTTTTGCAAATCTGCCGACCAAGCGGCACAAGCGTTCGCCGGAAAGTGTGCGGGCTGAAATAGGGCAGGCCAGCCGCTTCAAAGGCTTGCTTGAATATACTGCGGATCGGGGTTGTTGTGCTCCAGTTGATCGGCTCAAACCCTTGCGCTGCAAAAGAATGGTTTTCATCCTGCCTCAGCCTTGTGCGCGGAAACAGGGGATCGCCATTGCCGAACAGTTTTTGGGTTTTCAAGAAGGTGATCCAGTCAATGACGATTTTCTCAAATTCCTCTTCGACTGGAAAGAAATAAGTATCAATTCGCTTTGAGAATTTCGTGTCTACTTCACTGGGATGCTGCATGACCAACTTGCGCTCAATGCTGATATGCTTGAGGCAAAGCGAGGCAATGGCGCTGTCCCTCATACCGGTCAGAATAGTGAAGGCAATAAGCGCGCGGTTGCGCTTTTTTATATCGGTGGCGGTGGGCATGTGAACCACAACCATGCGCACCTGTTCCAGTGTCGGAAAATCCTTGAACTTTGGAGCTTTGGCGCTGCGTATTTCCTTGGTTAGCAGGTTAAAATAGTCAAGGTCGGGAATATGAATGCGCGATTTGTAGCCCGGCTGATAAGACAACCAGACGAAAAAAGCCTTAAGATTGTTCGAGGTGGTCAGCATTGTTGCCTTGCTCAATGGTTGTGATGTGCGGGCAGCTTTGGTCTTTGCCAGATGCTTTTTGAAGCCGATGGCTTGCTCTGTGTTGAACGTGGAGAAATCCTTGAAATTAGTGTACCGCTCAAAGCGGATTATGCTGGTTCGT
>JAKIUO010000001.1 GCA_021647535.1 Hyphomicrobiaceae bacterium | reverse complement strand
CAGGACTAAACCATGGTCACCATTCATGAATCAAAGCCAGAACGGGCCAGACATCCCGAAAAGGCCAATAATCCAGAGACACCCTTGTTGCGTAAACCTGCCTGGATCAGGGTGAAAGCGCCGGGGTCAAAGGTTTACAAACAGACGCGCGAGATCATTCGCGAAAACGGCTTGCATACGGTGTGCGAAGAAGCGGCTTGTCCAAATGTCGGCGAGTGCTGGGACAAGCGTCACGCCACCATGATGATTATGGGTGAGGTCTGCACCAGAGCTTGCGCTTTTTGCAATATCACAACCGGCAAGCCAGCTGCGCTCAATCCTGCAGAACCTGAAAATGTCGCCAAAGCCGTGCAAAAACTCGGGCTGCGCCATGTGGTGATCACTTCGGTTGACCGTGATGATCTGGCTGATGGTGGTGCGGCGCATATAGCGGAAACAATCGAGCAGGTGCGCCGCCTTAATCCGCAGACCACCATCGAAGTCTTGACGCCCGATTTTTTGAAGAAAAACGGGGCCGAGGAGTTGGTCATCAAGGCGCGCCCGGATGTCTTTAATCACAATCTGGAGACGGTGCCCGCCAACTATCTGACCATCAGACCAGGGGCACGCTATTTCCACTCTCTGCGCCTGTTGCAAAAGGTCAAGGAGAGCGATCCGACCCTGTTCACAAAATCAGGCATTATGGTCGGGCTTGGTGAAACCAAGAACGAGGTTTTGCAGCTCATGGATGACCTGCGTTCTGCTGATGTGGATTTCCTGACCATCGGCCAATATTTGCAGCCGACCCGCAAACATGCAGCGGTCAAGGAGTTTGTCACACCCGAACAGTTTGACGCCTATAAGCGTCATGCTCTGGCCAAAGGGTTTTTGTTGGTATCGGCCACGCCGCTGACGCGTTCTTCTTATCATGCCGATGAGGATTTTGCAAAATTGCAAGCGGCGCGGGCTGCGTTAAAAAACAAAAGCAGGTCATAGCCTATGCCCCGTTTTTCCAGCACAAGACGCGTCAATCACTCGGCGCAGAAGATGTATGCGCTCATAGCAGATGTGGAACATTATCCGCAATTTCTGCCTTTGTGTGAGGCGCTGGTCATCAAAAGTCGCGAAGAGCGCAACGGCAGAAAAATTCTCATTGCCGATATGACGGTGGCCTATAAATTTGTTCGTGAGACCTATGGCAGTCGCGTTATGCTTGATGAGGAGCGCAAACGGGTGTTTGTTGAAGCCATCAGCGGCCCGTTTCGCAAGCTCGATAATCGCTGGACTATCCGCGAAGTGGATGAGCACAGCTGCGATGTGGAGTTCTATATAGATTACGAGTTCAAGTCGCGCACGCTGCAACTCCTGATGGGCTCAATGTTCGATTATGCCTTTGGCAAGTTTTCTGATGCTTTTGTTGAGCGGGCCGACGCGTTTTATGGACGCTCTGACTGAACTTCTGGCAAAACCTCATTGAGCAGCTGAAGAGCCGCCAGCATAGTTGCTTTGCGCACCATTGAGCGGCCAATATCTCCGAATTGGCATTTTCTGCCAAGGACACGGTCCTCTTGAGTGGCTGCTGACAGATAGACAAGGCCTACCGGTTTAGCTTTGGAGCCACCTCCAGGGCCAGCGATGCCCGTTACAGAGACAGAGATGTCGGCACGAGAGTTTCGTAATGCGCCTTTACTCATAGCGGCTGCGACTTGGGAACTGATGGCACCCCATTCCTCGATTAAATCCATAGGCACGCTCAGTAGTTCGGCTTTTGCCTCGTTGGAATAGGTGACAAAACCGCGCTCGAACACCTCAGATGATCCAGCTATTTCAGTGAACAGAGCAGCGATAAGCCCACCGGTACAAGACTCGGCAGTTGTGATCCTCAAACCCTGTTGGCGGCAAAGGGCCATCACATCTCTGGCTTTTTCAATCTGTTCTGCACTAAACATCGCCGTTCTCCGTTTGTACGGGAAGGCTGATATTGGCGATGGCTTGCGCGGCAATGCCTTCCTTGCGCCCCGTAAAGCCAAGCCCTTCCGTCGTTGTCGCTTTAATGGCGATACGGTGGGCCTCAATACCGATGATTTTTGAGATGTTTTGGCGCATTGCCTCTTGATGCGGGGATATTTTAGGCTGCTCGCAAATTATGGTGAGGTCTGTATTGATAATTTTTCCGCCGCGCTTCGTCACCAGCTCTACAGCGTGTTTGAGGAAAACAGACGAGGCCACGCCTTTCCATTGGATATCAGACGGGGGGAAATGCTGGCCAATATCTCCTTTGCCAAGCGCGCCATATAGGGCATCTGTCAGGGCGTGCATGGCGACATCGGCATCAGAATGTCCTTTCAGCTGGCGATCAAATGGTATTTTTATGCCGCACAAAGTGACCCCGTCACCCTCTTCAAAGGCGTGGACGTCAAATCCGCTGCCAAACCGTGTCTCCATTTTTGATGTGTTGGCAAGGACAAGTTCTGCCATTTCCATATCCCTTTTTGTCGTGAGCTTTGTATTGCGCGGGCTACCCTTTACAAGCTGCACCTTAACGCCCGCGCCTTCGGCAAGCGAGGCATCATCGGTGAAGTCCACATTGTTTTCCAGATCAGCCCTTTTGTGAAGGTCAAGGATGAGTGGGAATTTGAAACCTTGCGGGGTTTGGGCGGCAAACAGGTTTTGACGGTCAACTGTTTGCATGATCGTTTCGTTTTTGGCCTGTTTGATGGTGTCTGTCACCGGGACGGCAGGCAAGACAGCTTCATGATGGGCAAGGGCTTCAATCGTATGCGTGATGAGTCGGGGGGAAATAAAGGGCCGGGCCGCATCATGAATAAGCACCAGGTCGGGATTGAGTTCTTCAAGAGCTAACAGACCCTTCAACACACTTTTCTGGCGCGTTTCACCGCCAAAAACCGGCGGCAACAGGTTGATCCCGAATGGCCGGGTGGCAGCCTCATACAGCTCAATGTCATCGGGGTGAATGATCGTCAGCATGTGGGAGATCAGCGGATGGCCTTTCAGCGCTTCAAGGGTATGGGTGAGCACAGCCTGTCCGGCCAATTGCTGATATTGTTTGGGAATTTCTCCGCCCGCCCGCATACCTCTACCGGCGGCAACAATGAGAAGAACGGTTTTTGGCATAGACAGATTTCCAGCTTTCAACGAGTGTGGCGTCTTTAATCGCTGGGAGAATAGGGTGTTCGTCCAACTATTCCAAGAGTTATTCCAAGGGCTCTTGCGAGGCTGATTGTTGCTTTACGGCCCTCCTTGATTGCTTTTTTGCTGGTATGGTGCATAAAGAATGAGCAAAACCCACCATTATGCATATAATTCGTGCAGCACACCAAGAGCCGACAAACCATGATCACATTGCGAAACAGAGCGCTGCTGGCGCCCATGTCCGGCATTACAGACCTGCCATTTCGTCGCCTTGCCCACCGGTTGGGGGCGGGACTGGTGGTTGCTGAGATGGTGGCGAGTAAAATGCTGGCGGATGAGCACACGCAGACCTTGCAGCGCGTTATGGGCGGCGGAGACCTATCGCCCTATGTCATTCAGATCTCGGGACGTGATCCGGTGGAGATGGCGAGTGCAGCTCGTGTGGCGGCTGATCTGGGAGCGGATATGATTGACATCAATATGGGCTGTCCGGCGCGCAAGGTCATAAAGGGGCTGGCCGGTTCCGCCTTGATGAAACAACCAGACCTGGCTCTTTCGCTCATTGAAAGTGTCATTCATGCCGTTGATGTGCCGGTTTCTCTTAAAATGCGGTTAGGCTGGGATGAAAATCAGTTGAATGCGGCTTATATCGCCACAAGAGCTGAGCAGGCAGGCATCCAGATGATTTCAGTACATGGCAGGACAAGGTGCCAGTTTTACAAGGGACGTGCTGACTGGCCAGCTATTGCCCCTGTGGTCGAGGCTGTTGACGTGCCCGTAATCGCCAATGGCGATATTCTCTCCTATGAAGATGTTAAGTCCTGTCTGACACAATCTGGAGCTCATGGGGTTATGGTTGGACGCGGGGCGCAGGGGCGTCCGTGGATCGTCGGGGAATATGGGGCGAAACTGCAAGGCAACTGCCATTTTGTCCCTCCAACCCTTGAGGAAAAGAAAGAGCTGATCATTGAGCACTATGAGGACATGCTTGGTTTCTATGGCAAGGAACTTGGATTGCGCAATGCTCGCAAGCATTTGGGCTGGTATGTTGATGATCTCTTGAAAGAGCGCGAGCAGGCCTTATTGTGGCGCGCTCGTCTGTGTCGTGAATATGACCCTTTGAATGTCATAGGTTCACTTGAGCATTTGTTTGATGAACTTGCGCAACAAGAAGAGATCGCCGCATGAATGACCAGAAAGAACGCACGGCTCGGGCAGCCCGAACACCAAAAGTCTCATCCGATTTGCAAATGCAGCTATTGCACGCTTTGCCACAGATCATCATTGCGGTGGGCCGCGATAATGGCCTGCATTATGTCAACGCCAAAGCAGAGCTCTATTTCAATGCCAGCAGCGTCATTTTGCTGAACCTTTCGCTGGAAGACCTTTTTCATTTTGACAGCCCTATACTGTCTCTGGTGCGTCAGGTGCAACGGGGATGGTGCGGCATCAATGAATATAATGTCGAAATCGGCAGCATCCGCCACAAGAATAATGAATTGATGGACCTGCAAGTGACGCCCATGCTGCTTGGCAACGAAAAGAGCAATGAGGAAATCATTATTCTCGTCATGCAGCCGCGCAGCATTGCCCAAAAGATAGAGCGCCAGCTTGCCCACCGGGGTGCAGCGCGTTCGGTTACGGGGCTTGCCTCCATGCTGGCCCATGAAATACGCAACCCTTTGTCGGGCATAAGAGGGGCCGCCCAGCTGCTTGAAGGCAGTGTCGAGCAGGAGGATCGCACGCTGACAACGCTTATTTGTGAGGAAACCGATCGCATTTCCCGGCTTGTTGGCCGTATGGAAGTCTTTGGCGACAATAATATTGCAGACCATCAGCTTCTGAATATTCATGCCGTTTTGGGGCATGTTCTGCAAGTGGCCAAAACCGGCTTTGCCAAGGACATCGAAATCATCGAGGATTATGACCCGTCTTTGCCAAAACTGATGGGTAGTCGCGATCTGCTGGTGCAGATGTTTTTGAACCTTGTGAAAAACGCGGCAGAATCAGTGTCGGCGACCGGAACAAGAGGAAAAATCTGGCTGACCAGCTCCTACCGGCCAGGGGTTAGCTTTTCGGTGCCTGGATCACCGGTCAAAACCTCGCTGCCCCTGCAGATCACCATAGAAGATAACGGGCCAGGGGTGTCGAATGATATTCGCTCGATCCTGTTTGATCCCTTCATTACAACCAAGGCCAATGGCACCGGCCTTGGCCTCGCTCTGGTGGCCAAAACCGTAAAGGATCACGGGGGAGTGATCGAGTATGAACAGCTCAATGAGCGCACCATTTTCAAAGTCTTGCTCCCCCATCAAAAAAACACCAGAAAAAGCAATAAAAGCCCTGAAGCCGAAAGAGGGAAATGAAGATGAGTAAAGGTCATGTTCTCATAGCCGATGATGATGCAGCCATTCGCATGGTCTTGCAACGCGCCCTTGTGCAGGCCGGTTTTGAAATTCAGATTACCAGTAATGCCACAACCCTCTGGCAGTGGATATCACGTGGCGAGGGCGATGTTGTCGTCACTGATGTTGTGATGCCGGATGAAAATATATTCAACCTCATCCCGCGTATGAAGAAAGCGCGTCCCGAGCTGCCAATTATTGTCATGAGTGCACAAAACACTTTGGTGACGGCCATAACAGCTGCAGAACTTGGCGCTTATGAATATTTGCCAAAGCCTTTTGATCTCAACGAACTGGTGGCCGTTGTCAATCGGGCCATGTCGCAAACCAAAACGGATGTGACGCCCAGCCAGCCCGCACGAGATGAGCTCGATGTGCCGCTGGTTGGTCGATCTCCGGCCATGCAGGAAGTTTACCGGATTTTGGCCCGTCTGACGCAAACGGATCTGACGGTGCTCATTCATGGCGAATCTGGCACAGGCAAAGAACTGGTCGCGCGGGCTTTGCACGATTACTCAAAACGGAAAAAAGGCGGCTATGTCGCGCTCAATATGGCGGCCATTCCCAAGGAGCTGATTGAATCAGAATTGTTCGGCCATGAAAAAGGCGCGTTTACGGGAGCCACAACCAGAAATTCCGGGCGTTTTGAGCAAGCCAGGGGGGGCACCTTATTCCTTGATGAAATCGGCGATATGCCGATGGATGCGCAAACCCGTTTGTTGCGGGTTTTACAAGAAGGGGAATATATGACGGTGGGCGGGCGCACCCCGATCAAAACGGATGTGCGCGTCATTGCGGCAACCCATCGGGACCTGCGCGGTCTTATATCACAAGGATTGTTTCGAGAAGATCTGTTCTATCGCCTGAATGTCGTTCCCTTGTCCTTGCCGCCTCTGCGTGAGCGCAAAGAAGACATTCCTGATTTGGTCAATCATTTTTTACGCCTGATGGAGAAGGAAGAAGGCGGGCAATCCAGAGTATTGACCAGCGGTGCCATAGAGCGCCTGCAGGCCCATGACTGGCCCGGCAATGTCCGCGAGCTGGAAAACCTCATTCGGCGTGTCGTTGTCCTCTATGCGCAGGATCAGATAAATGAGGAACTCATTGCACAGGAATTTGTCTCTCAGGACCTTGATCAGCAAAAAGCTGATATTGATAATTTTGATGTGTCACAAGCCATTGAACATTATCTGGTTGGCTATTTTCGGGGGTATGGCAATAGCTTGCCACCACCTGGTCTTTATCAACGCGTCTTGCATGAAATGGAAAAACCACTCTTGAGTGCGTGCCTGGCAGCCACCAAAGGCAATCAGCTGCGGGCAGCCGAGCTGCTTGGCCTTAATCGCAACACATTGCGTGACAAAATACGCAAGCTGGATATCAGAGTGATCAGGACCAGCGAATAAAGGTTTGAATAAAACGAGGCCTTCAGTTCTCAACAGGAAATTATTTGTCTCATAAATGTCACAATAAGATTGCTTGTCATTGCCATTAGCGCCAATATGTAATTCAACGAAGGTTTTTGTTGCAGGCAAGATACAGTTTTAAAATCGAAAACGGCTCTTTTTTAATCTTGATTATCGTTGTGGCAACAGGCAAAGGTAAAACTGTATGACGACCATTGATCAGCCCACTCAGCTGCTTGGAGAACAGGCAAAAGCTGGGGATGCTCCCTTTGGGAAAAATAGAAAAACGCTGTTTTATATTGGTCTTGTCCTTGTTTCCCTGTCACTGGTTTTTGGCCTCACAACCTATCTCATCCTCACTGGCCTGACCCCTATTCAGCCACGCCACAGCGTCGTGGTGACCGTTTTGCTGATCAATTCAATTCTGATTATCTGCATGATTTTGTTGATTGCCGTTCATTTTTATGAACTCTGGAAGAACAAAAAACATGGCAGAGCCGGTGCCAAGCTTCATTCCAGTTTTGTGCGCCAGTTCAGTATTGTGGCGGCTTTGCCAGCTATCTTGCTGGCCATATTTGCCAGTATTTCTCTGGATCGCGGCCTTGATCATCTGTTTTCAACCCATACCAAAAACCTCGTCCGTGACAGTCTGGAAGTGGCCAAGACCTATATCACGGAGCATAGTGAGGTCATACGGGCGGATATGCTGGCTGTTGCTAGCGCCGTTGAAAAAGAACTTCCCAAGGTTCTTAACTCCAAAAAAAGCATAAAAAAAATGTTGCAGTTCCAATCTGCATTGCGTGCCTTGCCCAGCCTCTACCTGATACATAAGGATGGCCAGCTGATTGCCAAAGGGGGAAGCGCACCAGATACTTATCAAAAGCCTCGGGCTGGATCGTTAGGTGCGGCGCGCGATGGGACGGTGATCATCATTCCACCGACCAGAACAAACAAGATCGGAGCCATTAAAAAGCTGTCTAATTTTACGGATACCTATCTGTATGCGCTTCGCCGTGTCAATCCAAAGGTGATCAGCCATTTACAACAGGCACGGGCCAACGTCTATGAATATAGAGAGCTTGAACAACGGCGCACAGGCGTGCAAATTGCCTTTGCGCTGACTTATGTGGCGATTGCCCTGACATTGCTGCTGGCGGCGATCTGGCTCGGACTATGGTTCGCCAACAGCCTGACCGAACCGATTAGACGCTTGATTGGTGCCGCGCAAAGTGTTTCGGAGGGCGATCTGGATACAGTCATACATCTCAAACCGCATCATGGTGAACTGGCTCAGCTTGGCTCGACCTTTAACAATATGACGGCAGAGATCAAAAGCCAGCAAAATGAACTTATTGATACCAATCTGATGCTGGATGAAAGGCGGCGCTTTATCGAAGCCGTGCTCTCTGGTGTCAGCGCCGGGGTGATTGGTCTTGATGCCTTTGGGATTGTTGATCATGTCAACAGATCAGCCGAACAATTACTGGGGCGTTCTGGAGATGAGCTTTTGGGCAAAAGGCTGGAACTGGCTGTGCCAGAATTTTTACCGGCAATACTCATGGCCAAGCAGGGGGAAGATGGAAACGATACGCTGATACAAGATGATATTGAGCTGGGCGTAAATGGTGTTGAAAGACATTTTGCTGTGCGGCTGACAAGAGAGAGCAGTGAAGACCATGAATATGGATTTGTTCTGACCTTTGATGACACCACCGAACTTGTGCGGGCGCAAAGGTCTTCTGCTTGGGCTGATGTCGCCCAGCGCATTGCCCATGAAATGAAAAACCCTCTGACCCCCATACAATTGTCGGCTGAACGCATTCGCCGCAAATACGGACCTGTTATTGGCGAGGACCGGGGGGTCCTTGATACCTGCACCGACACAATTGTCAGTCGTGTCGCAGATATCAAACGTATGGTTGACGAATTTTCCGAGTTTGCGCGTATGCCAGATCCGGTGATGGAACTCTATGATCTTCGCGATATTGTGCGCGATGTCATTACCTTGTACGACAGCCCTGATGACAAGCTTGAGCTGACTATTTCGATTCCAGACAGCCCGATTATCTCGCTGTGCGACAAGGGATTTATTTCACAGGCTTTGATCAATCTGGTGAAAAATGCCACGGAAGCTGTTGGCTGCGCCCATGATAAAAAACCTCTGTTGAAAACCTACCAGGGGCGTATCCAGGTGGCTTTGAAAGGGGGTAATAACGAGTATGAAATCGAAGTTACCGATAATGGCTGCGGGCTGCCAATCGAGCAAAGAAATCGCCTTTTGGAACCTTATATGACAACACGGAAAAAAGGCACAGGACTTGGACTGGCCATTGTCCAGAAAATTACCGAACAGCATGGGGGGCGTATTTTATTGGAAGATGCCCCTAAAACCAAACCGAACGAGACGGGTGCCCGCGTGAGACTGATCCTTCCCTATAAGAAGAAAAACAGTTTCAAGGTTAAACCTGTCACAATTCCCATCAACACAAAAAGTCTGACCAAAGACTTGGGCGAAAATTCCAGTAGCTCTGCTGATGCGTCACGAAATGAGGGAGAGAATTACCGTGTATGATATCCTAATAGTTGATGATGAGGCCGATATCCGAGAACTTGTTGCCGGGATTTTAGAAGATGAAGGGTATGAAGCCAGGCAGGCCGGGAATAGTGACGATGCGCTGATTGCCATTGAGGATCGTAGGCCCTCGCTGGTTATTCTGGATATCTGGCTGCAGGGCAGTCGTCTTGATGGTCTTGAGGTTCTTGATCGTATTCAGCAGATGCACCCGGATATTCCTGTGGTGATCATATCGGGTCATGGCAATATTGAAACAGCGGTAACTGCGATCAAACGCGGGGCCTATGAATTTATTGAAAAACCTTTTAATACTGACAAGCTGATTAATATTGCCCAACGGGCGATTGAGTCATTTCGGTTGCGCAAAGAGGTTCAGGAACTACGTGAACATAGCCCGATCAGTCAGGAAATGATTGGTAATTCAGCCGTTATCAACCAGTTGCGCCAATCTATTGAGAAGGTGGCTCCCACCAATAGTCGTGTTCTGATTACCGGGCCATCTGGTTGTGGCAAAGAGTTGACGGCACGAATGCTACATATATTCTCCAGCCAAAACAATGGTCCTTTCGTGGCTTTGAATGCCGCCGCCATCACCCCGGACCGTATGGAACTGGAGCTTTTTGGCACGAATGATCAACAAGGGTCTCCCAGTAAAGTCGGAGCTTTGGAAGAAGCGCATCTCGGCACGCTGTATATTGATGAGATTGCCGATATGCCTCTGGAGACCCAGAGCAAGATTTTGCGGGTTTTGGTGGAACAGAAATTCCAGCGTCTTGGCAGTGGCACAAAGGTCGAGGTTAATGTGCGCATTGTCAGTTCGTCCTCTCGAAATCTGGAAGATCAACGCCGTCAGGGGAATTTACGCGAAGACCTGTTTCATCGGCTGAATGTTGTGCCGCTGGAAGTGCCTGGGCTTTCCGAGCGGCGTGAAGATATTCCTATGCTGGTTGAGCATTTCATTGGGCAGATATCGGTATCTTCAGGGCTCGTTCCCCGGATCATTGGCGAAGATGCCATGGCTATTTTACAGTCCTATGAATGGCCAGGAAATGTGCGTCAGCTGCGCAATATTGTTGAACGCTTGATGATCCTTTCAGAAGGGGATGCTGATACGGTTATAACAGCTGAAATGCTGCCCGAAGAACTTGGTGGGTCCGTGAACCTCAACCCTGAGGGCAGCGGGGGAGAACATCTTATGTCTCTGCCATTGCGTGATGCACGCGAAATTTTTGAACGAGAATATTTGTTGGCACAAATCAACCGTTTTGGCGGTAATATCTCCAGAACGGCAGAGTTTATTGGTATGGAACGATCAGCTTTGCATCGCAAATTGCGCGTCCTTGGCGTCAATTCTTCAGATCGTAAGAAAGAGGCGAGTTAGAGCGATTTCGCCTCGACTGGTATAATACCAATCGCTCTGTTCTTTCCTAACGATCCTGCAGGCCTCATTCCTGCAGGTGGGCTTCAAATGTGAGGAATTTATTCCCATGTGGTCTGTAATTTTGAAAATTGCGCTTTTTTGGAACGTGAAACAATAAAATATTTATAACATAAACACTTCTTTATTATAAATTTCTGCTATAAAAATCCGATAGATACGGCATACTTTTGATCTGTCCTTGTGCTTTGAGGCAAGCAAAGGGTAGAAAATGACGAAACAAGAGTGCAAGCCAGATTTTTGAGATCGAACCCGAAAACCTCTGAATTTTCGGGTGCAGAAATTGGGAACTTATCATGAGAGTGATTATATGCGGTGCCGGCCAGGTAGGATATGGCATCGCAGAACATCTGGCCGCTGAAGGCAATGATGTTGCTGTCATTGATACTCAGGCGGACCTCATTCAGCAGATCAGTGATAATCTGGATGTGCAGGGTTTTGTCGGCCATGGAGCGCATCCCGATATGCTGGACCGGGCTGGCGCCAATGAATGTGACATGCTGATTGCCGTGACCTATCATGACGAGGTCAACATGGTGGCCTGTCAGATCGCCCACACCATGTTCAATATCCCCCAAAAGATAGCAAGAATAAGAGCGCAAAGTTATCGAGAACCGCACTGGGCAGAACTGTTCACGCGCAACCATATGCCAATTGATGTCATCATCTCGCCAGAGATCGAGGTTGGCGAGGCTGTTTTGCAGCGTCTCAATCTTCCAGGGGCTCTTGATGCCTTTAGCTTTGATGAAGGACGCATCACCGCAATTGGCATTAATTGTTCCGAAGAATGTCCTATTCTTGATACGCCTCTTGAACAGTTGACCGATCTTTTTCCTGATTTGTTCGCAAGGGTTGTGGGGATATCCCGAAACGGTGAACTGTTTGCGGCAGGACGCAAAGACGAACTGATTGTTGGAGACAATGTCTATCTTATTGCGCGTGCTGATCAGGTTGAGCGTACCATGAAAATTTTTGGCCATAAAAAAGACAGGGCCAATCGGGTCGTCATAGCTGGAGCTGGCAATATTGGGCTCTATGTCGCCAAATGGCTTGAGCACCATCATCCGTTTACCAGCCAAAAAATTATTGAAGTCGATCATACCATGGCGGTTGCTGCCGCTGAACATTTAAAGAGTACAATTGTTCTCCATGGCAGCGTCCTCAATGAAGCCATCCTCAATGAAGCCGATATTCGTGATGCAGATATGATGATTGCCCTGACCAATGATGATCAGGTCAATATCTTGTCCAGTGTACTGGCCAAGCGTCTTGGTTGTCGGCATAATCTGTGCCTGATCAATAATCGCAGCTATATGACGATTGTTGACGGGCTCGGCATTGAAGCGCATCTCAACCCCCGTTCCATTACGATTTCGCGCATATTGGAACATGTGCGAAGAGGGCGCATCAAGGGTGTTTATTCAATCCGCGACGGTGCTGCCGAAATCATTGAGGCAGAAGCTTTGCAAACATCCCCGCTTGTCGGCAAGCCTCTAAGAGAGCTTGATCTGCCTATTGGTGTGAGAATAGGGGCTATTATTCGGAGCACGGAGATGATATTGCCCGATGGCGATCTCGTCATCAAACAGGGAGATCGGGTGATTATTTTTGCGCTTGGCGAGAATGTCCATGAAGTCGAACAACTCTTCAGGGTCAGTCTGGATTATTTTTAGGCAGCAGACGCCCCAGAGAGTTGGAGTCGTGGGCGTTGAGGTCGCGGGCGTTGAGGAAGCTGGATGAGCGGAGTACGTGCGTAAAAATGCTGGCGACCTCATATATATTGGGCTGGTGCCTTGGTGGGTTGTCCCTATCGATGATGATACCAGCTTTTTTCGCGTTGTCCGTTGGTGAAAAGCCTCAGGCAATGGCCTTTATGAACTCGTCTGTGGCGCTTTTCTTTCTGGCGGGCGGGTTGATTTTTGCTCTGCATCAGGAAAAGCTGTCTATTGGTCGCCGGCAACAATTATTGATCGTGGTGGGCGTCTGGTTTTTGCTGCCTTTGGGCGCGGCCATGCCCTATTATCTCACAGGACATGTGAGTACTTTTGCCAGCGCTTATTTTGAAGCCGTGTCAGGGTTTACGACAACCGGCTCCTCGCTTGTCTCAAATCTGTCAGACATTCCAAAATCGATCCTCTTATGGCGTTCATTGCTGCAATGGATGGGAGGGCTGACAACCTTGCTGATGTTGTCCTTCATCATTGGCCGTATCATGGGGGTTGAGCTGTTTGGACGCGATACCCGGTCCATTATTCATTCGAACAGTGGAAGTTCAATGGATCTGGAGAATACAGTCGCGACAATTCTGCCGCTTTATACGGGTCTTACCACTCTGTGCTTTGTCTTGTTGCTGTTGTTTGACATTCCTGTATTCGATGCGTTTTGTCTGTCTCTGTCGACCCTGTCAACGGGTGGGTATATGCCGCGAGCCGGTTCCATTTCCCTGTATGGCAGTCCTTTGGCTGAATTGACGTTGGCCATATTCATGTTTCTGGGAGCCGTCAGTATTATCTGGGTCAAGGCCGTTGTTGATCGCAACTGGACAATCATGTCCCGCACAAATGAACCCTTGCGGATCGCTTTTGTAATCCTGCTTCTTGGGTTGACGTTCGCGGTCCTCATTCTGGCTAAATCCACATCCCCGGGCCTGTTGTCAATCGTTCTCAGCCTGACAACCGGCATAGCCGCAGCGGCCTCTTTGATAACAACAAGCGGGTTTGTTTTTGGCAATCCAGACCAGCTCGTACTGCCCTATTTGCTCTTGCTGGTTGCGGCAATCGTCGGCGGTGGGCGCTATTCAACGGCGGGAGGTCTGAAGTTCAGCCGTATTTTGACCATGCTGGATCTTTCGGGACGCGAGCTGCAAAACCTGCTTTATCCCCACGGCATTCACCCAACCGTTTATGGAAGCAAAAATCGTGACCGCGATGTCCGCCGTTCCATATGGAGTATTTTCTCCATAACCATGCTGTTTCTGGTGTTCATGATGATGGTCCTCTCCTATATGGGGGTTCCTTTGAACGCAGCCTTGCTTGTCTCAGTCAGCTCGTTTAGCAATTTTGGTCCAGCTTATGATCTGGTGCGCCCGGAACATGGCGAGGTTTTTCCAACGATTGCCGAGATGGGGACAAAGGCTCAACTGGTTTTATGTGTCGGTATGATTGTCGGACGCGTCGAAACATTGGTCATTCTTGGACTGCTTAATCTGGCAATCTGGAGAAAATAGAGGTAGAATAGTTTAGCGTCCTCAGGGGTGGTGCTCCAGAGTCTGTCATCCAATCTTTTATAAAACCATTATTTTTCAATATTTTTCTGCTTCAAAGAGAACAGAATACGGACTGATTGATCTGGACACAACAGTATAATTGCTCTAAATATATGCGGGAATTCTTTTGTTTGATTATTCAGATCACTATGAACTGGTTTCATGATTTTTGGGATCGGGTAACAACCCGTTGCTATTTAATTATCATACGGGGTTTGTGTTTTATCGAATATTGTGGCAGTGCTATATTTTTCAGGGTTCTATTTGAGCTAAAAAAATATAATAAAGACAGATCAGGGTGTGTATTCACCAAGCAAGATCATGAACGGATAGATAATGGCAACGGACCGAACAAAAAACCTTCAGGACACTTTTCTCAATCATATTCGCAAACAAAAAACGCCTGTTACAATCTTCCTTGTAAATGGTATCAAGTTGCAAGGTGTGGTGACCTGGTTCGATAGTTTTTGTGTATTGCTACGCCGGGATGGGCAATCACAACTTGTCTATAAGCATGCGATCTCGACGATCATGCCGGGCCAGCAAATTCAGCTGTTTGACAAGATGGAAAATGAAGTAGAGGGTTCGCTATAACCACCAAGGATAAAGTACCTTCAATGGTATTGGCACCTGTCATACCATATTATGCAGCTGCAAAATCACCTGCAGGGTCAGGTGTGAACAAGGTCGCTTCGGTGCAACGACATTCACCAGAAGCGCGCCTGGAAGAAGCCGCAGGTCTTGCACATGCGATTGCTCTGGACATCGTTCATTCTGAAACCATGGTTTTGAAAAAACCGCGTCCTGCCACCCTGTTTGGCGAAGGTAAAATTCTTGAATTGAAGGGGATAATTGACGCTGACGACATTGAGCTTGTCATTGTCGATCATATTTTGACCCCTGTTCAGCAACGTAATCTGGAAAAACAATGGGACGTCAAGGTGCTGGATCGCACTGGGTTGATCCTCGAAATTTTTGGCGAGCGTGCCCGCACCAAGGAAGGACGTCTGCAGGTCGAGCTGGCTCATCTTGAATATCAAAAAAGTCGACTGGTGCGCTCCTGGACCCATCTGGAGCGCCAACGCGGCGGATTTGGTTTTCTTGGCGGTCCCGGAGAAACACAGATCGAAGCTGATCGTCGCCAGATACGGGGTCGAATTGAAAAAATATCAAGCGATATCAACAAGATAAAACGGACGCGGGAATTGCATCGCAAGGCCCGGAAAATGGTGCCTTATCCCATTGTTGCTCTGGTAGGATATACCAATGCGGGCAAGTCCACCCTGTTCAATTACCTCACCGGAGCAAATGTGATGGCGCAGGATATGCTGTTTGCAACGCTTGACCCAACCATGCGCGAAGTCAAGCTGCCAAGCTTTGGTAAAATCATAATGTCCGATACGGTGGGCTTCATTTCTGATCTGCCAACCACCCTTGTCGCTGCTTTTCGAGCGACTTTGGAAGAGGTCCTGGAAGCTGACATTTTGCTGCATATCCGCGATATCTCCCATCCAGATAGCGAAGCCCAGAAAAATGATGTGGTTGAGGTGCTCGAAGAGCTTGGCGTTAATGCATCCAGCGAAGAGACCGGGATTATAGAAGTCTGGAACAAGATTGATCTGCTCCCGGCCCCTGCACGAGAGAGCTGCCTTAATGAAGCAGCGCTGGCCGATCATCTGGTCGGCGTTTCGGCGATCTCTGGAGAAGGCATGTCTGAATTACTGGCGCTCATTGAGGGCCGGCTGACCGAGCAGTTCAGCAAAATACATCTCAGCGTCGCGCCAGAGGATGGAGCCTTGATGCACTGGATATTGGAACACACCCAGCTTGTGTCTCGCCAGGTTAGCGATGAAACCGGTTTTTGTGATCTTGTCGTGCGAGGATCATCACAGGTTATGGGACAGCTGGAAAACCGCCGTTCCGGTTTGCGCACAAAAAAATTATAGTTGGTATCAGGCTTGGGGTATTCAATTCTAACGCAAATTCGCTTCGCGACCGGGCTGCCGCCCGTACCCGCATGGGGAACGAGTTCCCCAAACCCCTTACTTTTTGAATTTGATGATAAAAAAAAGCAGGGGTTCGGGGATGCTTTCCCCGAATGGGTGTGGGCGATAGCCCGCTTGCGCAGCAAAACCTTGAGAATTGAATGGCTCTGGGTGTCAGGCTTTCTCACGCTGCTTGGCGATTTGCCAAAACTCTTCCATTTCTTCAAGATTGCTGTCTGCCGGGTTTTTGCCCGCAACTGATAACAGTTCTTCAATGACCTCAAAGCGGCGCACAAACTTGTTGTTGGCAAGGCGCAGGGCTTGTTCAGGGTCGATTTTCAGGTGACGCGCCACATTGGCCACGACAAACAACACATCACCGAACTCGTCTTCAATACGCTCAGGAGAAGACTGACTGTCGATCTCGTGCTCCAGCTCATGCAGCTCCTCCCGCATCTTGTCAAACACCGGCGCGAGCGAGGGCCAGTCAAAGCCAACGCGGGCAGCTTTGTTTTGCAGTTTTATGGCTCGACTGAGCGCTGGTAGTGTGAGCGGCACCCCCTTGAGAATACTCTTTTTCGAAGCTTGCCCACCGGCCTCTTTCTCGGCAGCCTTGATACGTTCCCACTGACCTTCTATGTCCTCGTTCGACAGGGCCTTGTCCTGCTCCCCAAATACATGTGGATGACGACGTACCATTTTCTCATTGACAGCCTCAACGACATCGGAAAAATCAAAGAGGTTCTGCTCTTGCGCCAGACGGGCATAGAACACCACCTGAAACAACAGATCACCAAGCTCTGTTTTGAGGGCGTTCATATCCCCTTGCTCAATGGTTTCAGCGACCTCATGCGCTTCTTCCAGAGTGTAGGGGACGATGGATTTGAAATCCTGCTCAAGATCCCACGGGCAGCCAGTACCCGGCGTGCGCAAGGCCGCCATGATTTTCAGCAGTCGCGCCATATTATCATCAGGCATCACACACAGCCTTTAGTGAAAAACAAGTTATATCAGATAGATAGATACACACCCACCATTCGCATAACAGATATTATGTAAAGCGAATGGTAGGTGTGGCTCGAACTACTCGTAATGTTCCATGATCAATTCATTGAGCAACTGGATGCCAAAACCGGCACCCCAGCTCTGATTGATATGTGACTTTGGTGAGGCCATGGCTGTTCCTGCGATATCCAGATGCGCCCAGGGGGTATCGCCGACATAGCGTTGCAGGAATTGCGCAGCAGTGGTGGAACCAGCCAGACGCCCACCGGTGTTTTTCATATCGGCAATGCGACTGTCGATGAGCTTGTCATAGGCTTTGCCAAGGGGCATACGCCACAGTTTTTCACCGCTGACCTCGCCAGCTTTCAACAAGCGTTTGGCCAGCCGCTCATTGTTCGAAAACAGCCCGGCATATTCTTTGCCAAGTGCGACCAGAATAGCTCCGGTCAAGGTGGCAAGGTCAATGACGGCAGTCGGCTTGTAATGCTTGATCGTATAGGTCAGGACATCAGCCAGCACCAGTCGGCCCTCGGCATCCGTATTGAGAACTTCAATGGTCTGGCCAGACATGGAGGTCACCACATCGCCGGGTCTGTAAGATTTGCCATCGGGCATGTTTTCTGTGAGACCAACGACGCCGATGATATTGGCTTTGGCCTTGCGTGTCGCTAACGTACGCATAAGGCCGGTGACACAGGCCGCGCCGCCCATATCGCCCTTCATGTCTTCCATGCCAGCCGAGGGTTTGATAGAGACGCCGCCACTGTCAAAGGTCACCCCCTTGCCGACAATGGCCAAAGGCTTGTCTTTGGCATTGTCTGAACCATTCCACTGCATGATTGCCAAACGCGACTCGCGTACAGACCCTTGTCCAACTGCCAGTAAGGCGTTCATTTTACTGGCGGCCATTTCGGCCTCATCAAGGATGGTCACCTTCAAGCCAAGGCTTTCAAGCTCGCGGATCTGCAAGGCGAATTCAACCGGCCCCAATATATTGCCCGGTTCGTTGACAAGGTCACGTGCCATAAACACACCCGCGCGCAAGGCCTCAAGCGGTTTATAGGCACTGGCGCACGCCTTCACATTTTTGCAGGCCAGTGCAACTGTTTTGATCGTATGCTTTGGCTTGCTGGCTTTCTCACTTGTGCTTTTCTTGTATTTGTCGAACTCATAGCGCCGCATCAAATAACCAGTGGCCATTGAGGCGACGGCATCAGGGGTGAAAACATGCTTGTCGCCAATGTCCTGAGCCATGATGGTCACCAGCCCTTGTGGATCACTTGCCGCACAAGCGCCGATACGCCCGCCAATATTCATCCACTGGCGATTTTCGCTGGCCGTTTCGTCGCCAAGGCCTAACACCAGTATGCGTGAGAGGTTGAGTTTGGCGGGGGATAGTATTTCAATCAGCTGATTTTCCTGGCCCTCAAAGGAGGACACCGACATGGCCTTGCTAATTTGGCCTTCACACTGTTTGTCGAGTTTTTTCAGGAGCGCACTAAAGCTTTTTTTACTGCCGGAAAAAAGCACTACTGTACCTGTTTCCGGGAGGTCCTGCGCGATGAAGTCAATTGCAATTTTTGAAGCCATACTGTCTCTCAATGTGATATTTACTGTTTCAGGAACTGCGGTGGGCAGATGAAACGGGTTGGTCTAAATGTTTGGAAGAGTTTTAATTCTTGATCATTCGTCAACTTAATCTTTAGCACCTGTGTTGCAAGTTGAATTTTTGTCTATGGTCCAATTTCCAACACCTTGTCATGTTGTTGGCTGTATATGTGACTAGCAACTTGATCCATGCTGCTGGTCTTCGTAAGCTTCAAATGATTCCAGTATTCGGAAAATTCATTGTCATCTGTTCCCTTGCGGGAGAAAAAAGGTCGTTGCATGGGTGTCTATAGTCGCTATATTTTTCGCCAGACGGCCACTGCGGTAACAATGATTTTGGTGACCCTCATCATCATTATCTGGGTATCTGTTGCTCTTAAAGATATCAAGCTGATGACCAGTGAGGGGCAGACATTCGGTATTTTTATCTATATGACCATGCTGGCCATGCCGCAGATTATTGGCATTGTCATGCCCATAGCGCTGCTGATTGCCTGCACCCATGTGCTCAACAAGCTCAGTGGGGACAGTGAAATCATTGTGATGGCGGCCTCTGGAGCCGGTCGATGGAAATTTGCCTGGCCGCTCTTGTTGCTGGGCTTCATCGTCACCTTGTTGATATTTGCCAATAATGCTTATGTGCAGCCCACTGCACAACGTGAATTACGCAATTATATTATCAAGGTACGTACGGACCTCATTTCCCATGTACTCCAACCAGGGCGTTTTACAACGCCGATTGCCAATCTGACTTTTCATATTCGGGCTCGGGCGGATAATGGAGATATTCTGGGTTTCATCATGCATGATGCCAGAGGTGAAGATCAGATCATGTCCTATATGGCTGACCATTCGAAAATCATCAAAAAGGATGGTAGTGCCTTTCTGGTGATGTATGAAGGGCATATTCACCGTCGCTCAAAAAAGAACAATGAAGTGCAGATTATCGCCTTTGATCAGTATATTTTTGATCTGTCGCGTTTTGGGGGTAATAAGGGTAAAAAAATAGATTATAAGACTTATGAAAGCTATATAGGTGAACTGATTTCACCAGACCCGGAGAACCATTATTTCAAACATAGGCCGGGACGTTTCTGGGCGGAGTTGCATGATCGTTTATCCAATCCGCTCTATCCCATTTTGTTCGTGTTGGTCGCCATCGCCATGCTGGGCTTTCCGCGAACCACACGTGAGGACCGTATGAAGAATGTCATCATTGCCCTCGTTATGGCCAGTGGCGCTCGTCTGGGCGGTCTATTATCCGTAAATGTACTTGCTAAAAACGAAGCTGCGATATTTCTTGTCTATGGCATACCTGTATGCGGCATCCTTCTTGCCGTCTATATTATACAAAGCAGAGGCGCGGGCTCAGGACTAAAGGGCAGGTTGCGAAAACTGAACAAGAAATCGAGTGAAGGAGCCACGACATGAAAACCTTGTCGCGCTATATATTGCGAAAATTCACGATCTCCATCATCTCTGTATTCGTGCTCTGCATGTGCCTGATTTTCTTGATTGACCTCATCGAAATGATGCGCATTACCCTAAAAAAGAATGGAACTGTATTCGACGCAATGTATATCTCATTGCTGCGTGTACCCTCATTTGCGGAACTGTCCATGCCCTTTGCGGTTCTGATCGGCAGCATTGGCTCCTTTCTGGTCCTGTCAAAAAACTCTGAATTGATTATTGCCCGCTCTTCGGGCATGTCAGTATGGCAATTTATCAGGCCGGCTCTATATGTTGGAGGTCTGATCGGCATACTGGCTTCCACCGCCTATAATCCGCTTGCGGCTATTTCCAAAGTCTATTCAGAGACCTATCAAAGAGAACTCTCCAACCAGAAAAAAAAGCTATTGGTGACAAGAAAAGCCGCCTGGCTTCGTGAGGATGGGCCAGATGGTCAATCCGTTTTGATTGCTGAGCATGTAGCAGGTCAAGGCGCGATTTTATCAGAAGTCACTTTTTTCCAATATGACCAGAAGCATATCTTCAAGGAACGTATTGATGCTCGAAAAGCGATTCTCAAAGACGGGCGTTGGGTTCTTGAGGGGGCCAGAGTTTCTGCTGCAAATGAAAAAACGATGCTTTTCAAGCGCTATATCGTCAGTACCTATCTCACAAAAACCCAGATTCAGGACTCGATTGGGGCGGCCGAAAATATTTCCTTCTGGGACCTGCCAAAATTCATAAAAATTGCTGAAAAAGCAGGACTCCCGGCCAAACAATACCGTCTGCAATATCAAACCTTGCTGTCGCGACCATTGTGGATGATTGCCATGGTGATGCTTGCGGCGACGTGCTCCTTGCAATCCTTCCGATTTGGCAATGTGCAAAAATTGATTTTCTTTGGACTGATGGCTGGTTTCGTTTTCTTTGTTTTTGCCCAGATGTCGAGAAATATGGGGCTATCAGGACACACTTCAACAATACTTGCGGCCTGGGGACCTGCTGCTATTGCATGTTTGCTAGCGACCAGCGTATTAATACATCAAGAAGATGGTTAGAATGCGTGGGGCATTTCAATGAAGTATAGGTTTTCCAATCTGACTGATTTTGGTCACTTGGCCGGGGGAGTATTATTGCGTATGCGCATGGTTGCACTTCTGTGCCTTATAACATGCCTGACCTCTATCCTGGTTTTACCGGTTACATCCTCTATTGCACAACAAAACCCGATTCTGGATCCTAGTCTGAAGTCCAACCCGGATGCTCCGATGTTGTTGCAGGCTGATGAACTGATCTACGATAATAAAAACAACAAAGTCCGCGCCAAGGGTAATGTTGAGGTTTTTTATAATAAGTACACGTTGCTGGCTGATGAGATCATTTATGATCGCAATCTCAATGTTCTGCTTGCTGAAGGCAATGTCAGAATTAAAGAACCTGATGGTGCGATTGTAAAAGCTGAACGCATCCGGTTGACTGATGACTTTCGTGAGGGCTTTATCAAATCCCTTAAAATACAAACCAGCGATGATTCTACGATCACTGCAGATCGTGCCACCCGTGTTGCTGGAAACACTACCATATTTGAAAATGGTAGTTTTACACCTTGTAAGACTTGCCGGGAACATCCCGAAAAAGCACCCTTGTGGCGCATCAAGGCTAAGAAAGTCATTCATAATAAAGAAGCGCAGACCATTTCATATGAGGATGCCAGATTTGAGTTTATGGGTGTGCCGTTGGTTTATGTGCCATACTTCCAACACCCAGATCCAAGCAAGAAACGCCAATCTGGCTTTTTAACCCCTAGTATCACCTATTCAGGCGATTTGGGCTATATCAGTGAAATTCCTTATTATATTGCTCTGGCAAAGAATTACGACGTTACGGTTACGCCTGTTATTACGACAGAAGCTGGACAAATGCTGAAAAGTGAATGGCGCCATCGGCTGGCCAATGGCTCTTATACGATTGATATGGCTGGTGCCTATGACAGTACGCCTGCAATTGGCACGCCTGACGATCGCAACTTCCGAGGTAGTGTTGTTACAAGAGGTAATTTCAAGCTTGGTAGTTTCTGGAATTTCGGATGGGATGCCACAGTGGAGACCGACGATCAGTTTCGGCGCTTCTACAAACTGGATAATATCTATGTAACTGACCGGGTTTCTCAGGTCTATCTGACTGGGCAAAGTGAACGGAATTATATGTCGGTGCGTACTTACAGGTTCGGTGGGCTTGTTCAAGAAGATACAGCCGATTCCAATTCATGGGTGCTGCCGATCGTTGATTATAATTATATTTTGAACAGCCCGGTTTTGGGGGGCGAGTTCAGCTTCAACGCAAACGCCGTTGCCCTCACCAGAGATTCTAATCCTGCCATAAATCAAGGATGGACCAAGGTTTCGGAAAACTCAAGCCGTCTGTCCGCAGATATCGGCTGGCGCAAAGAACTGGTTGATCCGATAGGCCAGGTGATCACTCCCTTTGCCAATGCCCGTGGTGATGTTTATCGCTTTGCCGACCCTGACGATAATAATAAGATCAGAACCGAAACACGTGGAACCGTTCTGGCTGGTCTCGAATATCGTTATCCCTTTATCGCGAATCTGGGAAATAGCAGTCATATTATAGAGCCGATCGGACAGGTTATTTATCGTCCTGATAATAAGAAACTCCAAAATAGATTGCCGAATGAAGACGCTCAAAGCTTGGTTTTTGACGATACGCTCTTGTTTGATAGTAATAAATTCTCTGGGTATGACCGACTTGAAACCGGTGCTCGCGCCAATGTTGGTGTGCGCTATACCATAAACCTTCCTGATGGCGGGAATATTCGGACCGTTTTTGGACAAAGCTATCAGTTACAGGGGGTTAATCCCTTTAAAGAGGCTAACGAAAGTGGGCTTGAAACAACTCGGTCTGATTATGTCGGGGGATTTTACTTTGAACCCTCGAAACATTTCGGATTGATCGCACAGGGACGGTTTGACCAGCAGGATTTCGAGCTTCGTCGTACAGATATTCATAGCTGGATGAGTTATGGTCCCTTTACAGCCAGTGCCAACTATGTCAAGCAGTTGCCTAAACTAGAGACCAGTGATCTCATTGGTGAAGAGGTGACGGGCAGTGCTGGCATCAAACTTACCCAATATTGGTCTCTGACTGGTAATGTTAGGTATGATATCCTTGATTCGAAGATCGACAATCATGGTGGTGGGATCACATATGCTGATGAATGTTTTCTGTTCGGTGTGAATTATAATCGCACAACACCCGTTGACCTCGGCTTGGATGGTGATACGACAATTTCCTTTCGTGTGGAATTTAAACACCTGGGTGGATTTCAATCCTCCACGAGTGATTTGAACGGTTTGGTTGGCGATAAGTAAAGAGCAAGCTATTGCCACAGTTTTTGGTTATCAATTATCAAAGGGCTGTTTTGTTCTCAACCTGGATGAGGTTTCCCTTCCTATTCGACAAATGTGATTTGTTTTAGTTGGTTGAGTTCATATTTCACTGACTTTAAAAATCATCAATGTAAATAAGGGCATCACTCTCCCATGATCGGTCGATTTTTAATATTATCTATTGCTCTCTTTGGCTGGTGTTTTCTGGCCACAACAGCTATGGCCCAAAATACCACTTCTATTGTTGCGCTGGTGAATGATGAGCCCATCTCAAATCATGATGTTGATATGAGAATTAAACTTTACCTTGCCAACTCAAAGGATTTGGTGGCTCGTTTGAAGAAAAAACTTTCATCAAAAAACACACAAAAGCTCTGGCAAAAAATGGTTCAGGACTATCAGCCCCAAAGTAGAGCAGAAGCGCAAAAACTTCAGAAGAAACTGGTTGGTAAGCTGCGGCGTGATATTCAGAACTCAATGAAAGGCCGCCTGAAGAAGAAAATTCTAAAAGAATTGATCAACGAGCGCATCCAATTACAACAAGCAAGTAAGCTTGGCGTGGCCCTAACCGATGAGGAGCTCGATGCACGGCTCGATATAATCGCCTCAAGAAATAAGAACAAGAGAACTGGCAAAACACTTACACGTAAGGAATTTACAAAATCTCTTACCCGAATGGGTATTCCTGTTCGAGAGTTTAGAAATCGTATGAAAGCCAAAAGCTCGTGGGTGCGGGTTGTTCGACGAAAATTCCAGTTCCAGGTCAATATTGGAGACCAGGATGTGGATCGCCTTATCAATACTCAAGGAGATGTGGCTGGAAAAATGAAAACGATCTATAAAATTCAGCGCATCAGACTGCAAGTGTCTTCAAGCGCAAGCGACAAGGTGAAAGCTGAACAATTGATCAAGGCTGAAAAACTGAGAAATGCAGTAACTTCTTGTGGTCGCCTCAAAGAAATGGTCGGTCAACTCTCTGGTGCTAGCCTGAAATCTTTAGGCTCAAAGCCATCAGACAGCTTCCCCTATACCATGCGTGCCTATCTGTCCCATACAAAAAATGGCCATTTGACACCTCCTACGCTAACTTCATCTGGCGTTGAGCTCTATGCCGTTTGTGATCGCAAGGAACGGCGCGTAGCTGACAAGACCAAGCGAAAAGCCGTTAAAGAAAAGCTCCGGCAGGCGGAATTTGAGGTTCTGGCTCGCAGACACTTGCAAGATTTACGGCAAGAAGCTTCTATCGAATACAGATAGCGCAAAACCATGACATTCAAAACCTCTCAAAGAAATGAACTTCCTATTGCTATAACAATGGGAGACCCCGCCGGTATTTCAACAGAAATTTCAGCTCTTTCCTGGCGGGAAACCAGAAAAGAGCGAAGGTCAACCTTTTTTGTACTCTCACGCGCTTCTTTGTTTGAGAAATATAATTCCTCGACCTCACAAAAGATTGCATTTGAAATAATCCAGTCTCCAGAAGAAGCCTTTGCCGTTTTTCCTCGTGCATTGCCTATATTGGAGCTTCCCAAACAGGTCGTGGCGATACCAGGTCAACCCGACCCTGCTAATGGCGAGATGATCATAAAGTCCATTTCAATAGCCGTTGATCTCGTGCAGAGCAAGCAGGTCTCTAGCCTTGTTACCACTCCGATAAACAAGCATGTGCTCTATCAGGCTGGGTTTGAATTCCCTGGACATACAGAATATCTTGCCAAGCTTGCCATGCAAGGAAATGAGCCAGCATCCCGCCCAGTTATGATGCTGGTTTCCTCGCAATTGAGAACTGTTCCGCTTACTATTCATGTGCCGCTTGCAGATGTCCCAAAAATGATTACAAAGCAGATTATTGAGGAAACGGCTCATATAATATCTGCTGACATGAAAAAATATTTCGGTCTGTCCTCTCCCCATATCGCTGTCGCTGGTCTAAATCCTCATGCGGGAGAGAGCGGCTCTATGGGCAAAACTGAAATCGAGATTATCGAACCGGCAATATGTGAGTTGAAAACGCAAGGCCTGAATATATCAGGGCCGCATCCAGCCGACACACTGTTTCATGCCAAGGCCCGAAAGAACTATGATGTTGTCCTTGGCATGTATCACGATCAGGCCTTGATCCCGATCAAAACGCTTGGTTTTGATGAGGGGGTCAACACAACCCTTGGCTTACCCTTTGTCAGAACCTCGCCTGACCATGGAACCGCTTATGATATTGCTGGCAAAGGGCTTGCTAACCCGCAAAGCCTGATGGAGGCCATCAAGCTGGCCCAATCCATGTCGGCCAACCTGCAAGGGGCGAGATAAAATGCCTGATGGCCTTCCTGCGTTGCGAGATGTCATTCAAACTCATGGTCTTGCGGCACGTAAATCGCTTGGTCAGAACTTTTTACTTGACCTCAACCTGACCTCTCGCATCGCTCGTTATGCGGGTGATCTGGAGCACGCAACGGTCCTTGAAATTGGTCCAGGTCCCGGCGGGCTGACGCGGGCTCTGTTGATGGAGGGCGCAAAAAAAGTCGTTGTTATCGAGCGGGACGCCCGTTGTCTGCCAGCTCTTGAGGAAATATCCAACCATTATCCTGGCCGATTGAAAGTTCTAAACAAAGATGCTCTTGGTATTAAACTCGATGAGCTCGATCTATCGCCCATCGTTCGGATCGTGGCAAATCTGCCCTATAATATCGCGACCAAACTGCTCATAGACTGGTTGCGGGTACAGCCTTGGCCCCCGCTATATCAATCCATGACCCTGATGTTTCAAAAGGAAGTTGCCTTACGGATTTGTGCCGATTTTGGTAGCAAAGCCTATGGCCGACTTGCTGTAATCTCGCAATGGCGAACGCGACCAGAAATCGTCATGAAATTACCAGCTCGGGCCTTTACGCCTTCTCCCAAGGTGGATTCGGCTGTTGTTCATTTTGAACCTATTGATCCCGTTGGGGAGCGCTGCCAACTGGAAAACCTGGAAGCTGTGAGCGCTGCCGCCTTTGGGCAAAGGCGTAAGATGCTGCGCAGCTCCCTCAAGCAGATCAGCAAAGAACCTCTGGAATTGCTGGCAGGTGCGCAGATCGATCCGCGAAAAAGGGCAGAACAGCTTTCGATTGAGGATTTTACCCGATTGGCCAACAGTTATGAGCAAATGAAAAAAGCGTGAGCTTCATTCGAGCTCATCAAGCACGGTTTGAACAAATTCAGGCAGAAAAACCAGTCGATTTGTTTTGTGGCGCTCCGCGACAAGGATGGCATTCAATTCGCTCCAGGCGATATCAAGGTCATCATTTATAATAACATAGTCATATTGCGACCAATGGTCGATTTCGCGGGCAGCTGCAGACATGCGTTTTGCCACGACTTCAAAGCTATCTGTAGCACGGCCTGTCAGGCGCTTTTCAAGCGTTCTTCCTGAGGGCGGGAGAATGAATATCTTACAAATATTCTCACCACATGCCGCAGAAAGCTGTGCTGCGCCCTGCCAGTCAATATCAAACAAGATATCTTTGCCCTCGTTCAATATTCTTTCTACGGGCTCACGCGGTGTTCCATAATGATTGCCAAAAACAGCGGCCGATTCAAGCAATAGGTTCTCATCCTGCATATGTTTAAATTCATCCGGACTGATAAAAAAATAGTCAGATCCGTGTTTTTCCCCTTCTCTTGGGGGCCTCGTTGTAGCCGATACAGACATAACGAGGTCGTCATGTTGCTCAAGCAACATTTTGCACAATGTTGTTTTTCCGGCCCCAGATGGAGAAGATACAACAAGCATCACACCTTGTCGTTTTGCGGATATTTTCTGGTTATTCAATATTCTGCACCTGTTCTTTCATCTGATCAATGACGGTTTTTAGTTCAAGGCCCGCATTGGTGACATCAATGGCGTTTGATTTTGAGCAGATTGTATTGGCTTCTCGATTGAATTCCTGGGCTAGAAAATCGAGTTTTCGCCCGACCGCCCCATCCTCAGCAAGTAGGCTGCGTGCTGAGACGATATGGGCACGAAGCCGCACAATTTCTTCTTCCAGATCTGCTTTTGTCGCCAAAAGTACGGCTTCTTGATGCAGGCGCTCCTCGCTCAGTCCAACATCGCTATCCAGTAGTTTTTGCACCTGCTCTTGAAGTCTTGTACGAATGGCTTGTGCAGACCTTGATTTGGAACGTGTGATCAGCTCGACATTGGTTTCAATCTCATCAATATGCGTAGATATCGCATTGAAAAGATGTTTGCCTTCGTCAATTCTGGCCTGCTTGACCTGTTCAAGTGTTGTAATAAGACTATCGAGAACGGCCTTGTTGAGCTCATCGAACTCTTGCGGATCATGCTCTGGTTCAACCGTTTCAAGCACGCCGCGCAAGGCAAGAATGCCATCCATGCTGGCTTCACTGGCTTCGACAAATAATTCTGCCTTACGGATGGCACGGGCAACCTGTTTCAGGGCATTTTCGTTGACTTTGAGTACCTGGTCACCCGTCAGTCTTTCTATTTTCAAAGTAATATTACAGTTTCCACGAGTGATATAGTTTGCAACCAGCGCGCGGCTTTTTCTTTCCAGTTCGTCATAGCCAGCAGGCAAACGGAGCCGTATATCGCGCCCTCGGCCATTTACGGTTCGGACTTCCCAAAACCAGGAATAGCGTCCGATAGAACCATCACCTCTGGCAAAACCGGTCATGCTTTTGATGGGCATATGAATATGTTCCCCTGAATGTGAGATAAGGCATGTGAGAGAAAGGCAGCTCGGTGTGACAATTGCATAAAATCTGACGATTTGCCATATAGCGAGCGCCAACGTATGGGGAAGATTAGGGCATGGAAAAAATTAACGACGAAATTTAACGGGGTTTTCTGGTGGGAAGAGGTATTTTATTATGCCAGCCAGTTGTCTGCAATTTTGTGGCTTTGGTCAAAGTAATACCAGGCACAGGTTTGGCTGCTTTTCCGGCCTTTTTCTGCAGTGCGGCCAGTTTCTTTTGCGCAGCTTGCCGACGTTTTTTCTCTGCTCGTTTTTTGGCTTCGATCTTGCGCCAGCCACGGACATTTATATTGTGTTGCTTTAATGTGGGTGCAAAAGCATGACCACCGCTGCCATCTGCAACAAAGTACAGATCCTTGGTATCGGCGGGGTTGAGCACCGCTTCGATGGCTTTACTGCCGGGGTTGGCGATTGGCGTTGGCGGCAGGCCAGCAATCTGGTAGGTATTAAAGCCTGTTTTCTTCTTCATTTCGCTGAGACGCAAGGGATGTCCAAGCTTACCTTTGCCACCAACCAGGCCATAGATAATGGTGGGGTCAGATTGTAGTTTCATGCCTTTTCTCAGGCGATTTATGAAGACACCGGCCACTCTTTTGCGTTCGCTTGCAACCCCGGTTTCCTTCTCAACGATCGACGCGAGAATAAGGGCTTCTTGCATTGATTTAAGGGGCAGGCCTTTTTGGCGGTTCGGCCACTGCTTGGTGATAAAATCCTGTTGCATTTTCGACATTTTGGCCAATATTTCCGAGCGTTCGGTATCAGTATCAAATTGATAGGTATTGGGCATCAAGCTGCCTTCGGCGGGGATGGCGTTGATGGTGCCTTTCAGTTGGGGGTGTTTGTTGAGAATAAGCACAGCTTGCTGACTGGTTAGCCCTTCAGGGATCGTCACCTTGTAAAAAATCGCCCGTCCTCTCACCAGAATATCAAGCACGTCTTGCAGGCTGGCTTTTGCCGGAATGTGGAATTTTCCAGCTTTCAGTTTCTTGGCGGCTTTATTGGCCACGGTATTCAGAGCAAACATGCGCTTATTGTGAATGATCCCCTGCTTTTGCAAGCGGGCCGAGATGATGCTGAGGCCCTGCCCTTTACCAACTTCAAACAAGGTCGCCTTGGCGAGGGGGCCAGGTTTATCAATTTGCAGACGCGTAAACATGAAAAAACCAGCCAGTCCGATGGCCGCAAAGAACGTTAGACTCATAAAAAGCTGCATGAGTTTGAGAATGCGGTTGGGACGTTTTTTAGGTTTTAAAAATTCAGCCTGTTGTTCACGAGCCATTTGTTCGTGCTGCATCCGCATCAGATGCGGGTCGTTTTCTACAACCTGCTGAGGCGCGTAAGTCGGTGTACCCTGCTGCTCGGGGTGATAGGCGGGGGGAAGAGGTGGTGGCACAAGCGGTCGGTTGCCATTATCTGAATGATTGGTCATATTTTCATGATTGCCAAAGGAGTTTTGGCAAAGCTCCCAAACCTTGATGCCGTTTGTGTAAAAACTTTGTGATGTGTATTTTACAGACTAACATTGAATATGGCCAGAGCGAGAGTTTTTGCCATCTGCCGGTCAGCTTTGTACTCTTTTTATGATAATGGATGCATTGGTGCCACCAAATCCAAATGAATTGCTGAGGACGGTGTCGATCTGCATCTCCTTTTTCTTGTGGGGCACCAAGTCGATTGGACTCTCCACGGAAGGATTATCCAGATTAAGGGTCGGCGGCGCAACATTATCACGGATAGCCAATGCTGAAAAAACGGCTTCAACGGCCCCGGCGGCACCAAGCAAATGGCCAATAGCAGATTTGGTTGATGACATGGTTAAATCGCTGGCTGCGTCGCCAAACACACGCTCAACTGCTCTTAATTCGATTTCGTCGCCCATTGGCGTCGAGGTGCCGTGGGCGTTTACATAGTCAATCTGGGAAGGAGTGATCTGGGCGCGTTTGATGGCGGCCTGCATACAACGATAGGCACCATCACCACTTTCAGCTGGTGCTGTTATATGGAAAGCATCCCCAGAGAGGCCATAGCCGATGATTTCACCATAAATAGTAGCGCCGCGCGCTTTGGCATGTTCGAGCTCTTCGAGCACCATGGCACCCGCGCCTTCTCCCATGACAAAGCCATCACGTGCTTCATCATAAGGGCGTGAGGCTTTTTCAGGCGCATCGTTAAAGCCTTTTGAAAGCGCTTTGGCTGAGGCGAAACCAGCGATTGCCAATCGGCAAACAGGTGATTCTGTGCCACCAGCAACCATTACATCAGCATCATCAAGGGCAATCAGCCGTGCCGCATCGCCAATTGCGTGGGTGCCGGTAGAACAGGCCGTCACAACAGCATGATTTGGCCCTTTAAGGCCGTGTTTTATAGAAATATAACCGCCTGCCAGATTGATCAGGCGTCCGGGAATAAAAAACGGGCTGACGCGGCGTGGACCTTTTTCTTCCAACAGTAAAGAAGTGCTGGCGATGCCCTGAAGCCCACCGATACCAGAACCAACGAGAACGCCCGCTCTTGCAGCCTCATCGTCATTGGCAGGTTTGTAATCAGCATCAGCAATAGCCTGATCGGCCGCCGCCAGCGCATAGATAATAAAGTCATCGACTTTGCGCTGGTCTTTTTTCTGCATCCAATCATCAGGATTGAACGTTCCCTTGCTTCCATCTCCTTTGGGGATCACGCCAGCAATCTGGCATGACAAGTCAGATACCTTAAAATCATCAATTTTTTTGATGCCTGTTTCACCTGACAGCAAACGTTGCCAGCTTTCTTCAACACCGCAAGCCAGAGGTGTAACAAGCCCAAGACCAGTTATGACGACTCGACGCATTATGCCCATCCTTTACGCAGACGTGACTTTAGAGATATGGAATTTTGGCGAGCGTATACGGCAAATATCATCTCAATAAAAGTGATGAACTTGCATATATTCCCGCCTGACAGGAAAAAAAACTGAAAGGGTTCAGGCTGCGTTCTTTTCAAGGAACTTGACGGCATCGCCTACGGTGAGGATGGTTTCAGCGGCATCATCAGGGATTTCGCAGCCAAACTCTTCTTCAAAAGCCATAACCAGCTCAACCGTATCAAGACTGTCGGCGCCAAGGTCGTCAATAAAGCTCGCATTATCAGCCACTTTTGCTTCTTCAACACTCAAATGCTCAACAACGATCTTTTTAACCCGGTTAGAAATATCACTCATTTGCTTTCCTCGCTATGGTTCAACGGTAAGATGTGTTCCATAAGACCGTTAGATGATCCATGGATATTCGCACGTTTAAGGGCTGATACAATGAATGCTCGCATTGTGAAAGTCTTTTTCATTTCTGTTGAAAACTTCCACAATCACAAGTCAGCATGATCAAGCCCGGATTATTTCTTTTTCAGGGACGCTGACCTTGCAGCTATTGGCGCAGGATTGGCACCCCTGTTAACTTATTCCCGCATATTTTGGTTAAGGTCAAGGTCAGATCATGGCCATGCCGCCATTTATATTGAGAGTTTGCCCTGTAATATATGAGGCTTCATCGCTGGCCAGGAACAAAACCGCTGTGGCAATGTCATCTGGCTGGCCCAGAGATCCGGCGGGAATCATCTGGGTGATGGCCGCTTTTTGTTTGTCATTGAGCTCATCAGTCATAGGCGTTTCGATGAAGCCAGGGGCAATACAATTGACGGTGATGCCACGCGGCGCGATCTCTCGGGCCATGGCTTTCGACATGCCAATCATGCCCGCCTTGGACGCTGAATAATTGCCTTGCCCGGGATTGCCAACAACGCCGCTGATGGAGCTCATATTGATGATGCGGCCATAGCGGCGGCGCATCATGCCTTTGAGAGCCCCTCGACAAATGGCAAAGGTCGAGGACAGGTTGACATTGATGACATCGTCCCACTCGGCGTCTTTCATGCGCAGGAACAGATTGTCTTTGGTGATGCCGGCATTGTTGACAACAATATCAATCTGCCCGGCCAGCTCTTCGGCTTTGGCATAGAGCCCGCTGACGGCTTCTCGGTCCATAAGGTTGCATGGGGCGATAAAAGCGTTTTCGCCCAACTCATCAGCCAGCTCCTTGAGTTTTTCTTCTCTCGTGCCAGAGAGTACCACCTTGGCCCCTTGTTGATGAAGCATTTTGGCGATGGCTCCACCAATACCGCCGGTGGCTCCGGTTACCAAAGCGCCCTTGCCGCTCAAATCAAACATTTGTTGTTTCCTGTTCTGTTATTCGTGACTGTCCAATCATCCAAGGCCTGTTGTCAGGCTCGGTTAGATCGAAAAGCTCTCAATATCTTCTGGTGTACCAATGGCATTTGTCTCAAGGCTGCGTTCAATGCGCCGGGCTAACCCGCTGAGCACTTTGCCTGCGCCAACCTCATACAGTGTTTCGATGCCGTTCTGCGCCATGAAGACAACTGATTCGCGCCAGCGCACAGTTCCAGTGACCTGCTCGACAAGTCTTTGCCGGATATCGTCTGGCGAGGTGATCGGCGTGGCGAGGACATTGGCAATGAGGGGGACAGCCGGTTCATTGATGGTTACATTGGCCAGAGCCTCTTGCATGGCCTCAGCTGCCGGGCTCATCATCTGGCAATGAAACGGGGCGCTGACCGGTAGCAGCATGGCCCGGCGTGCCCCTTTTTCAGAGGCAAGGGTCATGGCGCGTTGAACAGCGGCTTTGGTGCCACTCACCACTACCTGTCCCGGGGCATTGTCATTGGCGGCGGTGCAGACATCCCCCTGCGCCGCCTCTATGGCGATTGCCATCACCGGGTCAAAGTCAAGTCCCAGAATAGCTGCCATAGCGCCTTCGCCCACCGGCACGGCCTGTTGCATGGCGCGACCTCTGGTCTGCAGAAGTTTGGCTGTATCCGTAAGACTGATGGCCCCGCCTGCCGCGAGAGCCGAATATTCACCCAACGAGTGACCGGCAATGAATTTTGCGGAAGCTGCCAGCTCAAAGCCCTTCTCTTGTTCCAGCACACGCATGACCGCCATGGAAACGGCCATCAAGGCGGGTTGCGCATTTTGCGTCATGGTCAGGTCTTCAGCTGATCCCTCCCACATGATTTGCGAGAGCTTTTTGCCAACGGCGTCATCAACTTCATCAAATACGGCTTTAGCGGCTGGAAACTGTTCTGCCAGTTCGTGGCCCATGCCAACCTTCTGACTGCCCTGACCTGGAAATGTGAATGCGTTGCTCATTGATGGTTCAATCCTTGTGATCGCGTCATTTAAGGGGTTGTGGCACTGATAGAGCATCTGTTTCAAGTGTCAAGGTGAGACGCGCATGGTTTTGCTTGCCAACACCCTAGGTGTTCTTATATAAGCCATTTCTTATGGTATTTGGCCGGTTGGAGGCTGAACGGAAGGGAAGCAGAGTTGACTTTTAAGGTCAGGCCTCTTTTTTCTTCCCGTGTCTTCACTCTTTCGGAACTGATTTTTTGAGCCTTTAGCCCTTATGGGGTGCAGTTGCTCAGGGAGGCTCCGCGCCGGATAAATGTCATTTGACACTCATGTCACAAACCTTTTTCACTGGTCATTCTTGTTCGGTGAAAATCAAAAAAGGCTCAACTTTATGTCCCTTTACGAGCATACTTTCATGGCGCGCCATGATATATCTGCCCAGCAGATGGAAGCATTGACGGAAAAATTCTCCGCTGTTTTGAAAGAAAATGGCGGCAAGGTTGTTAATAGCGAATATTGGGGCCTTAAAAACCTCGCCTATCGCATTAAAAAGAACCGCAAGGCCCATTATGGTTATATGCAGCTTGAGACACCTCATGCAGCTGTTGCCGAGATGGAACGCCAGATGACCCTGACTACTGATATTCTGCGTTTTATGACGATCCGTGTGGACAAGCATGAAGAAGGTCCCTCGGCCATGATGCGCAAATCTGATCGCGATGACCGCAAACCTCGTGGTGGCGGACGCTTCGGCGGTGGTGGACGTGGTGGTCCACGCGATGATCGTCGTCCTCCTCGTTCAAACTCCAGCGGTGATAAAAGAGATTAATCATGAAAATCGAACAACTTCCCGTCCGCCGTCCTTTCCACCGTCGGCGTAAAACCTGCCCGTTTTCCGGTGATAATGGCCTGACCATCGATTATAAAGATGTCAAACTGCTGCAGCGCTATGTTTCAGAGCGTGGCAAAATCGTGCCGAGCCGCATCACAGCCGTCACAGCCAAGAAACAGCGCGAACTGGCCAAAGCCATCAAACGCGCACGTTTCCTTGGTTTGCTGCCTTATGTGATCGGCTAGACGTTTTTAAAAGATCCAAACCTTTGATAGAGCTGTCCCTTTGTTTGGGGCAGCTCTGCACACTTTAAATGTTGGGATGAATTCTTCAGGATCTCTCGATGATCCTTCATCTCTAACCGCAAATGCGGGACAGCTTGCATGACGAAAAATCCACTTATTGCCGGACTATCTGCCGGAGGCGTTGCTGCCGTGCTCTACCTTTCCCTGGCAACGGGGTCGGGTATCGGCTTGCTATTGTTTTATCTGGCCCCACTGCCAGGCTTTATCGCCGGTTTTGGCTGGGGCCTGCGCGCCGCCGGAATTGCCGCTCTTTCGGGAACCTTGCTGATTCTGGCCAGCCTTGGTGTGGTGCCCGCAACGGCCTATTGTTTTTCCCTTGCCGTTCCTAGTGTACTCATCACGCATTATGCCTTTTTATATCGGCTTGTGGAACCGCAGGGCGAACACCCCCATGACGATCAATCAGAGGCGTATCAACCCCAGGAAGAAGAGCCACGAATAGAGTGGTATCCGGTGGGCAATATTATTCTCGTTGTTGCGCTTTATGGCGGCCTGCTTGGTATTTTGTCCGTTCTGCTGATCGGTCCTTCTTATGAGGCCTATCAGAACAACGTCACCTCGACCATTGACCTGATCATGTCAAAGGCAGGCAATGCCGGCATTTTGAAACAACTCACACCTGAAATGGTGGCACAATATAAAAAACTGGTAATGGCCATATTGCCAGCTGCGACGACGATATTGTGGAGCCTGTTCGCGCTCATGAATATGTGGCTGGCGGCTCATATTGTGCGTCTGTCGGAGCTCATGTCTCGCCCGTGGCCAGATTTTTCCAGCATGGATTATCCGTTTAAAGCTTCTCTGGCTTTTGTGGTTGCCCTTTTTCTATCTCTCACCCTACCCGGAATGGCTGGCTTGTTGATGTCTGCCCTTGCTGGAAGTCTGATGCTGGCTTTCCTGTTGCTGGGGCTGGCGGTCGTGCATCATGTAACCCGCAGCTGGCAAGCCCGCAGCCTCATTCTGTTTGGCACTTATGTGGCTGTCATTTTTATTGGCTGGGGGGCGTTGATTTTAATTGTCGTGGGTGCGATTGAACCCTTTGCGCAAATACGCCAGAGACTGCAAGCACCAGATTCCTAGCCTTCAGACAGCTTCCAAACGCTCAAATGAACATTTTTCAAACGAACCACTCATCAAAAATTCACACAAAACAACACCTCAAGGAGTAAAAACATGAAAGTTATATTACTACAGCGCATCAAGAGACTGGGCCAGATGGGAGACGAAGTCGTCGTCAAACCCGGCTATGCCCGTAACCATCTGCTGCCCTCAGGCAAGGCCCTTCGTGCCAACAAGGCCAATCGCGCCTATTTTGAAACGCAGCGTGCCCAGCTTGAAGCCACCAATCTTGAGCATAAAAAAGAGGCCGATGCCGTGGCCGAAAAAATTAATGGCAAAAATTTCGTAGCCATTCGCCAAGCAGGCGACACTGGGCAGCTTTATGGGTCTGTGGCAACCAAAGACATTACAGATGTCATCACGGATAACGGTTTCACCATTGCCCGTAATCAGGTCATGCTTGATCGCCCCATCAAACTATTGGGTCTGCATGAAGTGCGGCTCAGCCTGCATCCTGAAGTCGATGTCACTGTGACTATTAATGTCGCACGTACACAAGAAGAAGCCGAACGCCAGGAACGCGGCGAAGACATCAGCGCTGTTGATGATGGTGAGGATGAAGAAGAGGCCATCGATGCGGAAGATGTTTTCGATGATGGTGAACTGGCCGAGCAGGCCGAAGCCGAACTGAGCGATGAAGAAGGCGGTGAGGAAGCGGACAGCAAATAGGAGTAGTGCGAGAGCACCTAATTATTTCTAACCGCTGCCTCGCTTTGCGAATGGGCTATTGCCCATACCCATTCGGGGAAAGTTTTCCCCGAACCCCTTCTTTTTGGTAATTTTAAATAGAAAAACGGGAGGTCTGGGTGTCCCTCCAGCGGGGTTCGGGGCTGGCCCCGTCGCGAAGCGAGTTTTGCGTTAGAATTGAATGGCCCTAGAAATCATGGTCGGTCCCGCTTATTGTGCTAGACCGGCCATTTTTGTTGCCTGCCCGATTCTTTTTTGCAGCAATCTTGTCGTGAGGCTAATGTCAAGTGGATCCTTGTAAGCGGCTTGTCAAACGCCTGTTTTTTTCTTCCTGCGCAGCGCAAATGTGAATTGCGGGTATAGTTGTGCTTTTACAAAAATGAACAATTGTAGTTTGTGAGAATCACGTCATGCTGTTTGCCATGACACAGACAAATATACACGATATCTCATCCTCGTCCCAGCCAGACGCGGATGATAATAGCGCCTTGCCGTTTCGCATGGCACCCCACAACATCGAAGCCGAACAAGCCCTGCTTGGGGCCATATTGGTGAATAATGAGGCCCATGACCGGGTGTCCTCCTTTCTGGAGGTCGTTCATTTTTTTGAGCCCTTGCACGGGCGCATTTTTCAGGTCGCCTCACAGCTTATTCACAATAATAAACCGGCCACACCGATCACACTGAAAACCTTCTTTGACCATGAGGAACCGGTCGATGAAAACCTCACTGTGCCGCAATATCTGGGCCGATTGGCAGCAGGTGCGACGACGATTATCAACGCCAAGGAATATGGCCAGACCATTTATGATCTGGCACAGAGGCGCACCTTGATCATCATTGGTGAAGACATGGTCAATACGGCTTACGAATCAACCATTGATGAACCGCCCTCTTCACAAATAGAAGACGCTGAGCAAAAACTCTACAAGCTGGCCGAAACCGGCAAATATGGTCAGGGCTTTGAAAGTTTCGCTTCCGCCTTACGTGGATGTATCGAAATGGCCGATGCCGCCTATCGCCGGGGCGGTGGATTGTCGGGTGTATCGACTGGCCTTACCGACCTGGATCGCCAGATGGGCGGATTGCAAAGCTCCGATCTTATCGTGCTGGCCGGTCGTCCCAGTATGGGAAAAACGGCACTGGCCACCAATATCGCCTTTAATATCGCCAAGGCCCATAATCTATCGCAGGGCACCGATGCAGAAGATGGAGCCTGCGTAGGATTTTACTCCCTTGAGATGTCGTCCGAGCAATTGGCCACGCGTATTGTCTCCGAGCAATCAAGGGTACCATCGGAAAAGATCCGTCGCGGCATGATTTCCGATGATGATTTTCGTGAACTGGTGCGGGTTTCGCAAGAGCTCCAGGACATCCCGTTTTTTATTGACCCAACCGGTGGCATTTCTATCGCCCAGCTGGCGGCTCGTGCCAGACGATTGAAGCGCCAGCACAATCTGGGGGTGATCATTGTCGACTATCTGCAACTGCTCACCGGCTCTGGCAACTCCAACGCCAACCGTGTGCAGGAGATCACCGAGATCACCACAGGTCTGAAAGCGCTGGCCAAGGAGCTGAAGGTTCCAATTGTTGCCCTCTCACAGCTTTCGCGTCAGGTTGAAAGTCGCGAAGACAAACGCCCGCAGCTTTCTGATCTGCGCGAATCAGGTTCCATCGAGCAGGATGCCGATGTCGTGCTGTTCGTCTATCGTGAAGAATATTATGTCTCGCGGGCCGAGCCGCGTCTGGGTTCACCTGAACATATTACCTGGCAGGATGAAATGGAACGCACAAGAGGTATGGCCGAAGTCATAGTCGCCAAGCAGCGCCATGGTCCGGTGGGCACCGTGAAAATGCAATTTACGGGAGAATTTACCCGCTTTTCTGACTATATCGACCCTGACCGCGTGCCAGAGCGCCGCGACTATTAAGTCAGATTTGCCATATATTTAGATTTTCGCTGTAAGAGCTCTTAAAACGGGCTATGAACAGACATGACCGTCAGGCGAAATTATTTAGATGGATGTGATGAGCAAATCGACTTTCCTGGAACATCTGGATAAGACCGTCACTTCAGACGGCTGCAATATGGGGTCCACGGCTGTTTTGACCGTGGACCTCTGCGCAATTGGTGAGAACTACGCTCGCTTGCGCGCTCTTGCCAAAGGGGCGCACTGCGCAGCTGTCGTCAAAGCGGATGCCTATGGCACGGGTGTCGAGCGGGTCGCCCCTTACCTGCACGAACAAGGCTGCAAGACGTTTTTTGTGGCGACACAAGATGAAGGGATATTGTTGCGATCTCTTTTGCCCGACACAAAAATCTATATATTAAATGGCCTGTCCCCGGGCTGTGCGGCGAACTATCACAAATACAAATTGTGCCCTGTGCTGGGTTCCATCGAAATGCTGGTGGAATGGTCACTTTTTTGCCAGACCACAAAGCGGCCCCCTTCTGCAGCCCTGCATATTGACAGCGGGATGAACAGGCTCGGTATTGGCCCAGATCAGTTGCAGGCGCTCATTGAACTGCCAGAGCTGCAATCAATAAAATTTGATTTGATCATGAGCCATTTGGCTTGCGCTGACGAACCGGGCCACCCGCGCAACAAGAAGCAGCTGCAGATTTTTAACAATGCCCTGAAAAAGCTGCCCACCGCTTCTAAATCCCTCTCCCAATCTGCCTCTAAATCTCTGGCGAACTCAGCGGGCATCTTTCTGGGGCCGGATTATCATTTCGATATTTTGCGCCCCGGTATTGCCCTCTATGGCGGGTGCCCGGTTGCCAGATCTGATAATCCCATATCTGACAACCCCATGAAGCCGGTTGTCACGTTAATGAGCACCATTGTGCAGATCCGCACCGTTCAAAAAGGTGATGCCGTTGGCTATGGCGCATCGTTCACAGTCAAGCGTGAGACGCGGGTTGCGACGATCCCGGTTGGATATGCTGACGGCTATCCTCGTAGTCTTGGTGCCAGTAATATGGGTGCCAGTAATATGGATTCTGGCAATAGGCGTTCCGGTAGTGATCATGAGGGGGCTTATGTCTATATTGGTACAACGCGTGCTCCGTTGCTGGGCCGGGTTTCCATGGACCTCATTACAGTAGATATAACGGACATTCCAGAGCGCAAGGCTTTTGTCGGCGCTCCTGTTGAATTGCTTGGTTCTCACATTGCTATCGATGATCTGGCACAAATCGCCGACACCATCGGCTATGAAATCCTGACCTCGCTTGGGGCCAGATATAAACGTCGTTACAAGGAAGGCTAGCATGGCCAAAACCTCTAATAATTTTGTGTGCCAAAGCTGCGGGGCCGTCAGCGGGAAATGGGCCGGGCGCTGCAATTCTTGTGGTGAATGGAACTCGATTGTTGAAGAGGCTTCAAAAAACAGCGGCATTGCCGGTGGGCCTGAGAAAACCCGTACCAGCGGGGTTTTAGTGCCACTGGAAAGCCTGGACGCACAAACCGATGATGTGCCGCGTCTGACAACCGACAATGCTGAATTTGACCGTGTCACAGGCGGCGGACTGGTGCCAGGGTCCGCTATACTGGTGGGCGGCGAACCGGGCATTGGCAAATCAACTCTTTTATTGCAGGTGGCGGCCCTGATTGCCGATAAAGGTCATCGGGCGCTGTATTTTTCCGGCGAAGAAGCAACGGCGCAAGTGCGATTGCGCGCCCAACGCCTGAAGGTCACCGGTTCTCCTGTCGAACTGGGTGCCGAGACCAATATTTCCAATATTTTATCCACATTGGAAAAAGGCAAGACCCCCGCCATCGTCATCGTTGATTCGATCCAGACCTTATGGTCTGACCGGCTGGAAGCGGCCCCTGGAACAGTGTCGCAGGTGCGCGCCTGTTCGCAACATCTCGTGCGCTATGCCAAGCGCTCCGGGGCCGCTTTGTTCATCGTTGGTCATGTCACCAAAGATGGCCAGATCGCTGGCCCCAAAGTTGTCGAGCACATGGTCGATACGGTGCTTTATTTCCAAGGCGATAGCGGCCACCAGTTCCGCATCCTGCGCGCCGTTAAAAACCGCTTTGGCGCAACAGATGAAATCGGCGTGTTTGAAATGAAAAATGACGGGCTGGCGGAAGTCGCCAACCCGTCCGAAATGTTTTTGGGGGATCGTGCTGATGATAGCCCCGGATCTGCCGTATTCGCTGGCATCGAAGGGACAAGGCCCGTTCTTGTGGAAATACAGGCGCTTGTCGCGGCCTCGTCGCTGGCCACGCCGCGCCGCGCTTCGGTGGGCTGTGATGCCAATCGGCTCGCCATGATCATTGCTG
>JAKIUO010000166.1 GCA_021647535.1 Hyphomicrobiaceae bacterium | reverse complement strand
CAATTTCCGGCACACCCCGCAGCATCGGCGAGATGCGCTCGTCGGCATAATCCTCGGCCAATTTGATGGTCGGCTGCACCATCATCATCGAGGCCGGATCGACATGCACATGCTTGCCGATGACATTGTTGAGCGCCTCACTTTTACCGACCTGCGAGGACCACATCAAAACGGTGGCGTCCACATCGGGGTCGGCACCGATATTCATTGGCTCTTCCTGATAGGGAGCCGTGCTGGTGCGCCACTGGCCGCCAATGGGACTTTCGGGCGGCAATATGCGGTATTTGTCGGCCCATGCGGAAACAGAAAGATCGGGCGGCATGGCCATTCCAGCCGCCCAGCTTTCCAATATTTTAGTCCGCGATTTTTCGGGCGGCCTCCTGTAGGTCTTTGATGAATTCATGGATCATTTTCGTGACAGTCGGCATGTCTTCCTGCGAGACAAAGGGCGAAAGCTGTGCGGGCAACGCCATCAGCTTGTCGCGCAATGTGCGGGCGGCATCGAAGGACGCCTGTTTGACCTCGTCCAGCGAAACCAGAGTGCCAATCTTCTCCTTGTACTGGGCCTCTTTCAGCTTGGCCTGAAAAATCTTCTCGGCCGTTTTGGCCTTGTTGAACGACTGGCCGCTATCGGGGCTTCTGGCGGCGGTGCTCGGCGCGCTGGCCGCCTCATCCATCAAGGAGCGCTTGCGAGTCCCCCTACCCCGCGCAGGCCGTGCCGACGGAGCATCTTTGCGGGTTTTGGATTGATCGACATTATCACGATAGGCCGCCTTTGCCGCTTCCGGGTCATAGCGACGAAAGCGGCCCTTTTGCTCGGCAACCGGGATATTTCCCGCCTCGACATGTTTTCGAAGGCCATTCGGACTCATACCCAGCATTTTCGCCATGCGAGCGTGTGACAATAGTTCTGACATGGGTTTCCTCCTTTATGCCGCTTCTTTTTCATTGAGACGTTCATCAGCCATTTCCTCAAAGCTGCGCCCATCGCCATCAAGCACGGCTTGCTGGCCGGTCATCTCTTGCCAGCGATTGATGATGACATCCACATAGGGTGGGTTGAGTTCGGAGGCGTAGCATTTACGCCCTTCCAGCTCGCAGGAGATCAGCGTCGTGCCGGAGCCGCAAAATGGCTCATAGACGGCATCGCCGCGCTTGGAATTGTTGAGAATGGGGATCCGCATGGCATCAATTGGCTTTTGCGTCGAGTGGCCGGTTTCGGATTTGATGTGCTCGATCTCCCACAGGGTGGCCTGCGCCCGGTCGCCATGCCAGTGGCCTTTCGCACCTTTTCTGACCGCATACCAGCAAGGCTCATGCTGCCAGTGATAATGGCCGCGTGACAGAGCAAAGCGGGTCTTGGCCCAGATGATCTGCGAACGCAGCTGGAAATCGCAGGACTGCAGGCTCTCGGCGACGACCTGAGCAAACAATCCGGCATGCCAGACATAGGCGACATCGCCGGGGAATAATTCCCAGGCCTCACGCCAGTCGGCCCGGTCATCATTGAGCACTTTGCCATGGGCAGCGGTTACATCATTGAGCCCAGCCCGCAGCCGCCATTCTGCGTCATACTCAACGCCATAGGGTGGGTCAGTGACCATGAGGTGCGGCTTGGCACCGTCCAACAGGCGCGCGACATGTTTTTTGTCGGTGCTGTCGCCACAAGCAAGGCGGTGGTCGCCAAGGATCCACAGATCCCCCTCACGGGCGACAGGGTTTTCCGGCGGCGCAACTTCTGCATTGGCCTGATCGAGATCTTCCTCGCTGGCGTCCCCGGCAATCAGATCGCCAATCTCGTCCTCATCCCAGCCAATGACATCGAGATCGAAATCAAGATCGGTCGCCGCCTCAAGTTCCGCCAGCTCCTGAGCCAGCTTTTCCTCGTCCCATTCAGAAAACTCGCCGGTGCGATTATCGGCCAGACGCAACGCCTTGATCTGATCAGCCGACAGGTTTTTGGCGACATGCACCGGCACCTGCTTGAGCCCGAGGCTCTGGGCTGCCTTCAACCGGGTGTGGCCAATGACAATGACGCCATCGCTATCAACGACAATCGGCTGACGCCAACCGAACTGGTCGATTGAGGCGGCGACTTTCTCGACGGCCTCATCAGAGATCACCCTGGGATTGTTTTCATAGGGCTGGGGCTTGTCAATCTCCCAATATTCCACATCGAAATTTGGGTTCGTTTGATCTGTGCTCATCTTCTCTCCGGGTTCGTTTTATGAATTTTGAGTTCGTTTCGCTTGCAGCGCCCAGTGCTTGGGCTGTCCGGGGGGCTGTCTGGCAGTTTTGGGTTCAGTTTCGCCTGTTTTGGGTTCGTTTCTCACAAAAGCCCCATCCACTGGGCTGTTAGAGCTATAAAAATGCACAAACGCACCCAAACAAACGCACCCAAATTTTTTGTTTTCGGCTAGCGCTTTATCGCGCGCGGGGATTGGCGCAGGGCAACAAAGAGCCGTAAAGTACCTTTTTTCAATGACTTACGAATCTTTAACACTCTGTCTTGTGCTCAGTTGTCGCGCGCTCTGCTACCTGTTGCTGAGCACACGCACTCCTGGCACAAACATCACTGAGCTGATGGCCTCTGATCATCGGGCGCACAACAACAAGGGGGGGATCACAGCCTGTAGCGTTGCTTCGCCTCGATGATCGCCACCTTCATCAGGCGGCGGGCCGTGGGCAGGACGTGGTGTTTGACGATGCGTCTTGAGATGTGCCCGACCTTGTCGCTGTTGCGATCCATCTCGCGCGCCATGCTCGGTCCCCACAACACACGCACGGGAAAGCGTGCAGCGCTGGTGCGTTTGAAGGCTGGAGCTTTGCCCGGTATCATAAATGCGCCGTCGGCCATCTGCCTGCGACCCCACGCCTGATGAGTGACCCCGGGCATCGAGCGGTTCCATTTGGCACCGTAATAAGCGGCGGTGATACGGGTGTGGCGATCAAATACCCGCAGGCCTGCTTCCCAACCCTGACCGTCTGATGAACGCCGGGCGGGGATCTGTCGCATGCCACGGGTAATACGCCGCTGCAGCTTGATGCCGGTGATGCCCTGCAGCATGATCTTGGTGCGGGTCTTCAGTTTACGCGAGCCCTCCGACAGCCCGGCTTTCATGGCGCGCTCGACGCCGTGGCCGTCGCCAATACGATGCAGGGCCTTGCCAAGCCGCATCAACCCTTTGGTGTCGATCTCCATGCCAACGCCAAAAGAGTGGCGGTCGCTTGAGCCAATACGGTTGATTTTCTTTCTGGCCATGGTTTCCTTGTCAAAAAACACCGCATCGACAGCTCGATCCTGACCGGCGCTCTCTGGCCCAGTTTAATGGTTCTGAAATTGTCGCCATGCGGCGCTCAAATCAGGAAAAGTCTGTCGATGCGGTGAGGGGATGGCGGGCTGCAAACCAATGGGGGGAAGATTTGCGGCCGCCTGTTGCCCGGCACAGCCACGGGGGATGCGGCTGACAGCGGGCAAAGAAAAACCCGCACGCCTAAAAAGGGGTGCAGGCCTAATTCTCCGATTATGCCTGAAGCTATACCATAACAGGACAGGGTATGTCAAACTTTTTATAGTTAACAAAGGGTTAGCGCCCTGCCCTGCGCATCCACATCACTCGGCATACTCACCCTCGCCAAAAGCCCGGTCGGTGATGCCGCGCAGCTGTTCGGCCGTCCAGCCAATATCCCCAACATGACCCCAGTTGACCTCATCCGGGACGACATTGAAATGCTCATCGCTCAGCACCTGCAAGCGGGCCAGCATTTCGTCAATCTCCGCCTTGCGGGCCATGAAGGCGTCGAGAGCGGTCTGTTTCTTTTGTTCGTTCGTCATGGTTTTTCTCCCTTTCTTTTCGCCTGCTCTATCGCTTGATGTGAAGCCACTGCTTTTTCTGGCAGTCAAAAAGATAGCCATGGTCAGCATACAGGCGCTCCATATCGGATTTGAATTCCCCCATGCTGGCCCCCTGTACGGGCTGGTTTCCCTCCCAGCCCTCTCCTTGATCGATGTGGAAAGCCTCTGCGCCCTCCTGGCTGATATATGAAAGGTTGCCAAGCGATACCAGTTCAAAGGCCTTCGTGTTATTGGCATATTTTTGGGTGAGGATGGGAAGCATATGTTCGGGATAGCCATCAAAGTGGCAGTAAACATATTCGATATTGTCGTCAAAGAGGATGCCGATAAGTGAGTGGGTAGACATTTGCTTTTTCCTTGTGTCGCGGTGCCCCCTGGGGCAATTCAGTCATGACCCAAGGATGCCATCACTTGTCTAAAACTTTATGTCTGTTATTCAATGCCTTATGCATATTCCACAGACTGTGTGGCCCGCCTGCCGGTTGCTGTGATCCACATGCCATAATGACGGCCGAGAGCGTCAATGGCGGTGCGCAGCTTCTTGCTGATCGTCTTGCGGTTGCCATAGCCCCCCTGCCCGGCCAGCGAGGCAATGGTCCGCCCTTCGGCGCAAACAGCCTCTAGAATAGCATAGCCTTCACGGCCGGTTGCCCGGCGCACGGCCTTGAGCCGATCCTGCGCATCGATGACTGATGGTTTGAGATCACGCCAGACAACATTCATTTTGGCCGCTTTGGGCTGCCAGCCTTGTGCCGTGCGCCTCACCTGATCCTCAAGCCATGCTTTCATCTTGTCGTGCGACAGCCCTTTGGGCGGCGTTGCTTTGGAAAATCCCGGGCCAGAGCGCACATCATAGAGATCATCATAGGAGGCGGCTTTGATCGGCGAGATCTGCGCCATTTCCCAGTCATCGCGAAAGCGCGTCCCGGCCGCCCATTCGTTCGGCTTGATCTGCTTTTTGGAGGCCATCAGATCAAAGGCGTGGGCGAGCACATTGCGTCTGGCTGGCTCTTTGCTGCCATCGTCGATCCGTGCTTCTTGATATGGAGTACCATCGCGCCCTGGCAGATCCAACCCCAGCGCCGCTTTGCAAATCTCATCCAGCATATTGTGATAGGCCCTGCGTCGTCGCTCCAGCGCCTGCATGACCTCCGGGGCTGGCACCATAGAGCGCAGACTGCCTTCCCCCACCAGTTTTACCGCCCGACTGCTTTTTCGTTTCTTTTTCGCCATGCAGCTCTCCTATTGCAAACCCCTTGTTCAACAAGGTTATGCGGCAGTTTTCTTAACATAATCATGCAGTTGACAGAGCACTGCCGGGCCAGCCAAAGCAACACACCCGCATTCGCCTGGCAACTGTCCTCATTCAGCACTCGAATGGGGGCAGTTTCGACAGGCTTGAACCTTTCATGTTTTTTTTTCACGCCCCGAATCTTCCCATGAAACACCCCGAAAAAACCTGTCACGCCTCACAACATCTTTCCGAGCAGATTGTTGTCGAGACGATGCTGGATGACAATCAGCCCCTTGCCGGTGATTAATGTCTGACGATTGAGATGAGTTGTGCCGCCCTTGCTAAAAGGTTTTTCGACAACCCGAAACAGGCCCTGATTGAGATATGGCTGATAGGGCAGATTGCCGGGCGTCAAAAATTTCTCTTCACGCAGCCATTTGAACAGCTTGTTGCGGCCAGTACGCAACATCTTGGCAACTTCCTCAACCGTATGAGTGCCATCGGCGTGAGCAATCCGGTCATGAAACCGGGATTTGGGCAGCATGAGGACGTTTTCATGCTCAAGAGCCTCACGTCGTTTATATTGTTCGGCCCAGGCTAGCGCAGCTTCTGCCGGATCGGTGAAATCTGGATGAAGCTGTTTTTTTAACTGGCGCTCGCAGCGAATAAAATATTGCCGCGCCTGTTTGCCACGCTCATTGCGCTCAACCATGGCCAGCTCTTTGGCCATGTCGAGAGAGAGGTGATATTCGCGCGATGGACGGCCGCCAGAACTTTTGGTCAAAATTGGGCAAAAGTCTTTTTCTTCTTCAAATCCATAGTCCTGGATGCGGCGGACAATCCATTTGTTGAATTGGGTGCCAACCACCAGAAACGCATGCAGGTCACGGGCATCCACTGTCTGCTGTCCATCGACACCATCAATTTCAGCGCTTCCCAAAGGGATCAGGGGGTTTTGCGTGGTCATGATCCTCCTCCTGCCAAAGCAGCCTGCGCTTTTGGCTCGCCAAGAATGCGGCGGGTGGCATTTTCGAACCAGAGTTCATCGGCGGTTTTGGCTCTTGGCTTTTCCTGCAAACCAAAAACTGGGGGCGCACCAGCATCTTCGTCCAGCCAGCAGCCATTGGTCAGCCAGGTGCCGGGCATCTTGGTAAACCGGGCCTCCCTGCCTGCCATTTTACTGGCATACAGCACAGCTCCGGTGAGCAGATCGGCTGTTGTTGCCTTGAAATCAGGATCTCTGCCTGAGATGATTTTCTGGTATTTTCGCTTGGTCTTGAACTTGCCCTGCTTTCGACCAGATGGAAACGCTCGCCAGAATTTTTCAAATTCAAGATCAATAATTTCCTCC
>JAKIUO010000165.1 GCA_021647535.1 Hyphomicrobiaceae bacterium | reverse complement strand
CTGGAAGAATATGGCTATAAGGATATGGCATAAGCCAGATGCATCGGGAATTTTTCTCAATAGCCAATTGGCGCGCGCCCTATGCTGACATATTTGAAACCGTGTTTTTCCATTTCTTCTGGCTTGTAGATATTACGTAAATCGATGATGATCGGCTTGTTCAATGTGGCTTTGATGCGTTCAAGATCCAGGGCGCGAAACTGATCCCATTCGGTGATGATAACAAGGCCGTCGGCACCTTCCATCGTCGTATAGGGATCGTCTTCAAAAGTAATATTCTCAAACAGCTTTGCGGCTGTTTCCATGCCTTCCGGGTCGTAGGCGGAAATTCTGGCTCCGGCCTTTTGCAGGGCCGGGATGATGGTCAGGCTGGGCGAATCACGCATATCATCGGTATTTTGCTTGAAGGTCAGGCCAAGCACGGCAAGGTGCTTGCCCTGGACATCCCCTCCACAGGCATGGATGACCTTTTGCGCCATGCGTTCCTTGCGTTTATTATTCGTTCTGATCACCGTATCGACGATCTCCACCGATGCGCCAAATTTCTCGGCGACCTTGACAAGCGCCAGTGTGTCCTTTGGAAAGCAGGAGCCGCCATAACCAGGCCCTGCATGGAGAAACTTGTTGCCGATACGCCCATCAAGTCCGATGCCGCGTGCCACTTGCTGAATATCTGCCCCGGTGGCCTCGCACAAATCAGCCATTTCATTGATGAAGCTGATCTTGTTGGCCAGAAAGGCATTGGAGGCGTATTTGGTCAATTCTGATGTGCGCCGGTCGGCAAAGAGGATAGGCGTTTCGTTCAGATAAAGTGGCCGGTAGAGCTCGCGCATGACCTCGCGGGCACGCTCATCATTTGTGCCAATCATCACCCGGTCAGGATGTTTGAAGTCATAGATAGCGGAGCCCTCGCGTAAAAACTCCGGATTGGAGACAACGGCAAAATCGCAGTCTGGTCGGGTCTTTTTCACCAGTTCCTCAACCTCATCTCCCGTTCCAACCGGAACAGTCGATTTATTGACAATAACGGTGAAGTCTTGCATCATATTAGCGATTTCTTCGGCTGCCGTCATCACATAGCTAAGATCCGCATGGCCATCGCTTTCTCTTGAAGGCGTGCCAACAGCGATAAACACCACATCCGCTTTGCTCACAGGCCCGCTAAGGTCAGTATCGAAAGAGAGGCGGTTCCAGCGAATGTTGGAAGCCACAAGGCTGTCCAGGCCTGGTTCGAAAAACGGCACCTTCCCCTTTTTCAGGCTTTTGATTTTTTGCTCATCCTTGTCAATGCAGGTGACATCATGGCCAAAATCAGCGAAACAAGCGCCCGAAACCAGTCCGACATAGCCGGTGCCAATCATAACAACTTTCATAAAAAATCCTGACCTTAAGAATATGTTTTTTTCATACTCGTGAACAGACGTGTGGCGGGTGTCAAGTGCTTTGTTGAAAACCGCAGACAAGATCAGTATACCTCTGTTTTTATTTTGTATATTATGTTTTTTTGGTTGAAGAGTTGTACCGAAAATGGCAATTTTTTAAAAAAGTTAATTTATTTTTTTAAAAAGGGAAACATTATGAAAATTGATTTAAGTAAAACATTTGTGTTTTGTGCCGTATGTTTTGTTTCAGGCGGCTTGGCTAATACTGTCACAGCGTCGCAAGGCATAGCTGCAGAACCGCCGATGACAGCGGAAGAAAAGGCCGAAAAGGCCCATCGCAGAGGATGTAAAATCAAGATCTGCAATGCCTTTATCAATAAAAAAATGAGCGGATCAGATATTAGCTGCGATGTCACCAAGACGTGGCGGAAATCGCGGATTGAAGCCAAATATCTGAAAAACAAGGTGAGTTGGCCATGGGGCAAGGCGCGTTGCGATGTCAGTATCAACATGAAGCATGATGAGCTGGTGAAGGCAGCGGCAGAAGCTGCGTATGAAACTGCGCTGCCCAAACAAGCTGTTTCATGCGACCTGTTCCAACAAAGTGGTGACGGCAAATATAAGATGAGTTTCTCGGTCATGCCGAAGGTCAAATGGAAAGACGGCAAGGCAGTCGAGGTGGCGCTAAATATGTCCGATATAGAAGGCTCAGCACTGGCCAAGGGTGGCTTGTGGACCATATCCAAGTTCAACAGCCTGTTTGGTACGACCGATAGCTCGATTATGGAGAAGATCAACGAATGGATCGTCAATGATTGTAATGAAGTGAAAAGCGAACTACCCAAATAGAGCGATTCAGCTTAGGAAGGCCGGCTCGGATTGGGCTATAACTCATCCACAAGAGACGGTCTTCCTGTTGATTGATGTGTCTCTAGAGCATTTCAAGTTTGATCTGCATTTTCTGACTGGAAACCCAAACAAAACGGCTTCGTTATTTCTGGTCCATATCAAACCAGAAACGCTCTTCTATGTGCAAAGGGAGTGGCGTTTTGGCGGTCTGGTATGATAGGCAGCGCCGAATAAAAAAATGTGCCGTTCTATTTTTCTGACGTGTCGAGGCTGGGCCTGATTTTGAGATCGTCATACCATACCTCACCAGAAACGAGTTTTTCCGAGGTGGTTCTTGCATCCAGAACAAGAGCAATATACTGTGCAGCGCAGTCCTTGTCAGGGACTTGAAATGAGGTGGAAAAACGTCTCCACTCGCGCTTTTCTCCGATAAACATGGGGCCTTGTGCAATCATCGGGCGACCGCCTTTTGATAGAAGGCAGCGTATACGCCATCTTAATCCTCTTTGGCCCTGCAGCTGGCCTTTGCTGCGCCCTTCAAGTCTGTAGTGACCAGGGGCGAGGACGACGACCTGATAGACTTTGCCAAAATCAACACGACCATTTGACATTCTAATATTAAGGGCGTGCTTTGAGGGGCTATCTGGCCGTGAAATCATGCTGGTTGTAACATTTACACCCGGATTTATCGTCCAGTTGAACGGTATCCTATCCGGTGGGATCTCGAAGCTTCCATTGAAAAGAAAACCTGTTTTGGCAAGTTGTTCAGGCGGTAAAAACTGCAACCATGTATAATATGACTGATCATACAGACTGTTTTTGTTCAGAAAAGAGATATAGCTGCGCAGCTCCAATTCGGTTGGCGGAGCAGATGTTTTTTTCAGGCCGAAAAACAGATTGAGAGGTGTTCGTACATCGGTCATGGATTGAGGAAGCAAGGCAAAGAAGGGTTTTCGCCAGATCGGTTTCTTGGCCAGTAGCGCGACGAGTATCTCTCTGGCCTCCTTGTCTTCGGCAATATTTGCCAATATTGGTGTAATATGCTTTGTCAGTTTCGGGCGATGCCAGAGCAGAATGTCTGTATATTTCAACACAGCGGCAAAGTTTTTTTCTTTGTAGGCATTTATCAATAACCAGAAAGCCGCTGTGCTTTCCCTTTTTGACATTTTGATAGCGGCCTGCATGAATTTTTTAGTCTGCTTTTTGTCCCCGCTTTTTTCGGCAAGCTGTCCAAGTATACGAAAACCCGTTGAATTAAGGGGTTCGTTGAGAAAGGCCTTCTTGACCGATGCCCTGACCTGGTCTGCATCAATCTTCTGTGTTTTGTTTTTAGACTGTTGCGTTTTTCCGGGTTCAAATTTTCTTTTTGCACGCTTCATCAGGGCCAAAGCCTCATTTGAGCGGATGGATAAAGCAGTGTCCGGCGAGCTCGTAGCAAGCCAGGCAACAAAACTTCTTGTCATGACAAGCCATGCCAATACGGTGCCCAGAACCAATAGTGTGATAAGTGCGACTTTACCTGGTTTCGTTTGGTGTTGTTTTGAAACTGGCATACCCGGATAAAATCCTTTTCAACTAAACAAAAGCCGAGCTTAGCGGCCAGTAATTTTCATGAGTATAAGGGTGAGATGCCGCATAACAGCTCCCCGTCCCCGTCTGGCCGGGCTCAGAGGCTGTGCAGGGATCAGACTGTTTTGCTTGTGTGAGTTAGGAGGAGATTTTTTTGTCTTTTTTGGAGGAGCAGACCTCTTGCTTTTTCGAACAGGTTTCGCTTTGCGATGCTGACGATCATATGCTTCGCGTTTTGCCGGGGTTTTGAGGTCATTCCATGCAGCTGTGAGCCGTGTCATGAAAATAGCCCGGTCACCATTTTCATCCAGATCGGGGTGTAGAAACCTGGTGATCAAGGCCATGTTGCGCCGCAGCTCACGGCTTGATGCCTTTGAATTCGTCCCCAACACACGGTAGCTGCTGGTCCCTTGTGCGAGCAATATATTTTCGATAAAAAAAATGGCTGCCTGCTTGATGAATTTTTCAGAACGATCGGTTGCAATTGCCATTTTTGCGATGACCTGATCATCCCCTGAGGCAATATTAAGTAAATCGACAATCCCTTCAGGCAAGGGGGCTTTCTTGATGATGCGAGATTGCATGGGCATCAAGTGAAGGGTTATTGCTAATCTTAAAGCGGGAGAAACATTCATCATCAAGTCTGCCCGGTTGGGGGTGGTGTTTGTTTTTCAAGCGCATCTTGATCGGTGGGTTGTGACTGACCATATGACAGCTGGTCACCTCCATAGCCGTATCCATAGCCGTATCCATAGCCAGATTTCTTTGAGCCGAATTTCGTCATCACTGTGCCAATAACTTTGGCGCGTCCCATCCGTAGCCGTTGCAAAGCTCCCAAAACACGGCTCTTTGGCGCATTTCCAGCACTCACAACAAATAGGGTGGCTTCTGTCACATTGGATAATAGCTGTGCATCGGCCAACCCCAATACGGGAGGCCCGTCGATCATGATAAAGTCAAACACTTCCAGGCTCGTCGTCATCAGCGAATGGAAGCGTGAGCTGCTGAGCAGATCGGCAGCATTTGGCGGCAGTGGACCTGAGGCCATGAAGACAAGGTTTGTCTGAATGGCCTGAGCCGGTTGCATCGCTTCAGGTGGTGTACAACTACCTGTCAAATAGGTGGAAAGACCGATTCCGTTTGATAAGCCAAGTTTTTGGTGAAGCGAAGCCTTACGCAAATCAGCATCAATCAACAGTACTTTCAGTCCCATGGAAGCAAAATGTCGGGCCACTGCGATTGAAGTGCTGGACTTTCCTTCCGCCGCTTCTGCACTTGTGATTGTCAATGTTTTGGGAAGACCGTTTTCCGTTGATAGCTGCAGCGATGTGGCCAGGGTTCGGTAGGCTTCTGATACCGCCGAGAGCGGGTCGTGGAAAGCTTCTTCGAAATCGGCCCCCTCAGCAACGACAGGAATGATGCCAAGCGTTGTCAGGCCGGTAATCTCTTGCAGGTCATCTGGTGACTTTATGGTATCATCCATATGGTCAATTACAAATGCCACGCCAAACCCTGCGAATAATCCAAGAGCCAAAGACATCAGCAGTGTGAGCTTCAGTTTTGGCGACGAGGGTGTGTAGGGATAGCTGGCCTTATCGACGACAAATATATTATTTGAGCTCACACCCGCGGCAATATCTACTTTCTTGTAGCGATCCAAAAGCCCTTCATACAAGGAGCGGTTGGTTTCCACTTCGCGCTTGAGCATATTGTAACGGATGCTTCTTTTTTGGAAGTCAAGAACAGCGGCCCGCAGGACTTTGATCCGATCTTGCATCTTATTTTCCTGAGACAGGGCTGATTCATAGTCCGCCTTGAGCGATTGTTTGATAGCACTGACTTCTGTGGCGATCTGGCGATCAACTTCTTTTATCTTGTCACTGATCTGAACCATATCGGGATAACCCGGTTTGAATATTTTTCGTTTTTCACGATATTCGGTGGCAAGCTTGTTGCGTGCACCACGTAATCCGTCGATCACACTGTTAGCCAGAAATTGCGAAAGATTGATGCCTTTGGCAGCTTGCACCTGTTGCCAGGACTGTTCCTTCTTGATGCGCTGCGAAATCAGAACACCAAGGGCCGTGTTTGCCGCCGCCAGATTGGTTTGGGCAATGGAAGCGCTTTTATTCACTTCAACAATTTTTTCTTTTTGGGCAAATTCGATTTGTGCTTTTCTGGATTCTTCAAGTCGTAGTTTCAACTGTCCGATTTTGTCTTCCAGAAAGGTTTTGGCATAGGAATTGGCTTGAAATCTTTTGTCTATATTAGAGGCAATAACGCTGGCGACATAGGTATCGGCAATGCGTTGCGCCAGTTCAGGTGAGCGGTCGGTAAAAGAAATGTCGACGAGCGCCGAAAGGCCTACCGGTTTAACAGCAACATTTTTCTTTACAATGGCCGCTGCGTGCTGTTGCTGTTCTTTGGCCGACTCAGTGCCCTTTTCCTTGCTGACAATAAATTTCTTGATCGATCGGGTCATGGATTGACTGCGCAGCTCAGCGAATTCCCCATTTTTCGCGAGACCAAGCTTTACAACAACACGTTCTGCCATAGCACGACTTCTGATCACCCGATACTGGGTCTCAAGAAAATTGCGCGCGGCAATACTTCCATCAGAAGAGGTCTGTCCATCTTTAACAATGACAATGCCGCCTTGATCG
>JAKIUO010000164.1 GCA_021647535.1 Hyphomicrobiaceae bacterium | reverse complement strand
GGGGTGATGGCATTGCGGCTGGCCAGCGGGGCTGTTGCGCTCTATATTGTCATGCGCATCTATGGCCCGCGCTTGCCAACCGACAAGACGGCCTTGCTCTGGTTCAGCTGGCTCGGGACGGTTGGCGCCATCATACCGTTTTTTCTGATCAGCTGTGGCGCTCAATATCTGCCCTCCGGGCTGGTTGGCATTTCCATGGCGGTGATGCCCCTTGTGACCATTGGGCTGGCCCATTTCATATTGCCTGACGAGCCGCTGACCCCGCGTAAGCTTATTGGGTTTCTGATTGGCTTTGCCGGGCTTGTCCTGCTGGTCGGTCCGCAATTTCTGGGTGAGCTCAAACTGACCGGCAATGTGCCCCTTGCCCAACTGGCAGTGCTGGTCGCTGCTGCGGCCTATTCCGTGCAAGCTGTCACAGCACGCAAACTCCCCCCCATGAACGCCTTGCAAAAATCAACGGGGGTCATGCTGGCCTCGGCCCTTATTGGCGTCTCCCTCGCGCTGGTTTTTGACCCCACTGGTCTGCGCCTGGACAATCAGCTGGCCAATCTGTCGACGCTGGTGCTCGGCCTATTCCCAACGGCGCTGGCGGCGCTTCTACTGTTTCGCCTGCTGGATCGCACTGATGCCAGCTTTGTCTCGATCGTCAACTATCTGCTACCGCCTTTTGCCTATTTTTTGGGGATCCTCGCCCTTGATGAGCCCTTTGAAAGCCGCGCCTTGCTTGGGCTGGCAGTCATCATGGCGGGGATTTATCTGGCTGAACGGGGCAAAACCAAGCTCTCCTGACCCCTCCCCTCCCTTCACAACCCTTCACTGCCCGTGGCAAATGCGACGCACTCACCTAAAAATCAACAGTTTTCCCCTCTATCACAGGCTGAAACCTTCTATCACCTTAACAATTATGGTTAAGTTTTGCTTAACGAATCACTTATCTGCGTTGGTTTTGAATATAATGGCTGCTCAACCAGCCCTGCGAACAGGAAAATCAGATGATCAACAAACTTGCCCTGGCCCTTGCTGGCGTTCTTTTTTGTGCCTTTGCGGCCCCCCTCCCGGCCCTCGCCGATGCCGCGACCGACGCGCGCAACAAGGACTGGGATATCAATGTAAAAGAGATCGAAAAGCTGGCCAAGAAGAAGAAATGCAAGGATGTCATCACCTATCGCGAGGTTCTGCCGTTTTTTGGCCGTGAGACGACGCTTGATGCCTCGCGCAAAATAACCGTACAATTCGAAAAAGAAGATCTGGCCTCGGGGCGCGCCATCATCTTGCACGAGAAATCCAAATGCGATGATCTGATCGGCAGTTTTTTCGTCATGTGCACAACCGACACCACGCTTTGCTATTTCCACGAGAAAAAAAACGCGGGCAAAGGCAAAAAACTGGTCAAACTTAAAGGCAAGAAGGGCAAAAAAACCAAAGCTGTAAAAAAACAATAACAGTATTGCCCCGACGAACCTCTTGACGAACCTCTCGATGGGCCCTCCTCTATGACTCTCCCAGAGCTTCAAGCAGAGCGACCTCCTTGATACAGAAATTTTCCTGGGAATCTCCCCAAGATTACCAATTCCTCACTTGCACCTGACGGGTAGCGAGACTATAGATCCTCATAGTCATATCCGGGCAATATCCGGTTAAAAAAGGTAGAGTCAGACGACCATCTTGTCTGACTATTTGCCTTTAGCAGTAATTAGAGTTGTTTTTATCGGGAGGCCCTTCATGAACCTTTTTGACATGATTTCACAAAGTCAGGGCGGCGACGCCATCGGCAATCTGGCCAGCCAGTTCGGCATTGAACCAGCGCAGGCTGAGCAGGCCGTGCGCCAGCTTGCACCAGCGCTTGGTGCCGGTCTGAATCGCAATACCAGCAATGGCAAAGGCCTCGCCGACCTGCTGGGCTCCTTGTCCGGCGGTCAGCATGAACGCTATGCCGACGATGCCGGATTGATGGGGGCGCAAGCCACCCAGGATGATGGCAATGGCATTCTTGGCCATTTGTTTGGCTCCAAACAGGTGTCGCGCGGTGTCGCCGAACATGCCAGCGCACAAACCGGTATTGGCGCGGCAATCCTCAAAAAAATGCTGCCCGTCATCGCCACCATGGTGATGGGCGGACTGGCCAAAAAAGCGCTGGGCGGCGGTGGCTCATCGCGCTCATTGGCCGATAGCGTTATAAACAAAGCCTCGCGGCGCAGCGGCTCTATGCTCGGCAATCTGGCGGGCAAAGCCCTTGGCAGCGGCATCGGCAAAGGACTGATCGGTGCCTTCATCGGCAAAATGCTTATCAAATCTGTATTTGGTGGGGCAAAAAAGCAAAAAACCGGCATTTTCGGCTCCTTGCTCGACCGTGATGGCGATGGCTCTTATGCCGACGACCTCATCGGCATGGCAACCCGTGGTTTGCTCAAATAGATCAGCATATAGCCAGCGGCTACAAGCGATTTAGCTGCTGACGGGTGAACCTCTTTGATCGGACAACGGTTTTTCGCAACCTTTCTTCGGGTTTTCAAGTGTTTTGAGTATAAAACAAATTTACAGCGGGAACTCCCAAGGTTCCAAGAGGGCATCTGTTTCACGTAAGCAGGTGCCCTTTTTATTTCCAGAGAGGACAAGCCACGCAGGGGATTTTGCGCCAATCATACCAGCCCGTATCAATGCTCAACCGACAAGCATTTGCCATGATCCGCCAGCGTCTCGATCACCCGGCAATCAGCAATAGTGCCATTGACGCGGCACACATCCACCATATTAAGCAGTTCCTTTTTCAAAGAGCGCAGGCGCTTCATGCGGCTTTCGATTTCACGCAAATGCTGCTGGGCAATCTTATTGGCCTGCTCGCAGGTCTGGTGTGGGGCATCGGCCAGATTGAGCAATTGCCTGATCTGCTCCAGCGAAAAACCAAGTTGGCGCGCATGAGCAATAAAGCTCAGCCTTTTGACCGCCTGCCCGTCATAAACACGCTGATTACCCGCCGATCTCTCTGGCTCCGGCATCAGCCCAACCTGTTCATAATAGCGGATCGTCGGCACTTTCACGCCGGTTTTTGCAGCGACACGACCAATTGTTAAACCTGACATAAAAAAAACCTCTTGAACCTCTAGTGACTAGAGACTGTATAACAGAGTTCAGAGTGTTTCACAAAAGCGTCTAACGACGCTTGCCCTCGCCAGGCAGGCATCTTCGCAGATGGCGTTGGGGACTAGTCCCCAAACCCCAATTTTCAAATGGTTTCCAAAGGCTCGCCTTTGGTTCCAGCTGAACAGGTTGCCCGCCCGGCGAGGGCAAGCCACGCAGAGGCTTTTCAGCTCGCCAATTATAAGGAGATCGAACCATGGGTGCAGGATGCGGAGGCGGAAGCTGTTCGACGCAGTTTGATGGGGCCAGCCGGGCTTTCAAGCGGGCGTTGCTTATTGTTATTGCCATTAATGGTGTCATGTTCATTATTGAAATGCTGGCTGGTTTCAAAGGCCAGTCCATGGCGCTCAAAGCTGATGCGCTGGATTTTTTTGGCGATACGGTGAGCTATGCCATTTCCTTGTGGGCGATCGGTAAATCCGGACTGGTGCGGGCCAATGTCGCCATGGCGAAGGGCATATCCCTCGTATTGATGGGGGTATTTGTGCTCGGCGCAACGCTCTATCGCTTTTTTGTGCTGGGCGCGCCTGATGAGCAGATTATGGGCGTTATTGGCACGATGGCGCTGGTGGCCAATCTGGCCAGCGTTGTGGTGCTGATGAACTACCGTGATGGCGATGCCAATGTGCGCTCGGTCTGGCTGTGCTCGCGCAATGACGCCATTGGCAATCTGGCTGTGCTGGGCGCAGCGTTGGCGGTTTATTTCAGCCAGACGCCATGGCCGGATCTCATTGTTGCGGCGCTCATGGCCACGCTGTTTCTCAACTCGGCCCGCCAGATCATCACTCAGGCGCGACATGAAATCGCGCATGAGAAAGAGGCGGGCCGGAAGAAAAATACGCTGTCTACTTTCCAAGACCCGCACGCAGATAATGGATAAGCTGCCAGCGTTCCTTGTCGCTCAACACATCCTTGAAGGCAGGCATGGCTGTCTTCAGCGACGCCCCGCCTTCGGCAAGGGTCCATGCCAGAAACGCATCGGTGGCTATCGGTTTATCCATGACAAAGGCGATATTGGCCGGTTTGGGGCTGAGCCCGCGCCCGGCCTCACCGTCGCCAACGCCCTTGGCCCCATGGCACGAAGCGCATTGGTTCGCGTAGAGTTGCTGGCCTGCTGCGATATTCTGCGGAGTGGCTGGCAAAGGGTTTTTGGCATTTTGATAGGCGGCCGGAACGCCGGCCCCTCTCATGATCACCCGATGACGCACATGGTTGCCCATACCTCGCCCTTTTCCCTGCCCCATGCCTTTGTCCATACCGTGACCACGCCCCATGCCCTGGCCTTTTCCCATACCACGGCCCTGATGGCCCTGATGACTACCGCGATAACCATCCCCCATCATACCCTGGGCATATCCGCTTGACTGCCCGATAAAAGCACCGGCAACCACAAGCGCTGCAATCGCAGTAATGGTCTTCATTTTCTTCATAGCCTTGTCTCCTGTCTTTGGCTTCCTAATGTTTAACTTTACGCAAGGCCCAAAAATTTCCGTTCCTGCACAGGTGCGACAAAAACGACCTCACCCCAAAATAAAATTTGCAGTCTTCCTTATGGGTGGGTGGAACATTCTCATTCCCACGCTCTGCGTGGGAATTGCGTGGCCAAGACGCTCTGCGTCGCGTTTCAGGCTAATATGAGGCTCATCAAGGGACGCAGAGCGTCCCCGACCACAGATTCCCAAGCAGAGCTTGGGAACCAGAATGCAAAACTTAGCACCGCGATGGTAGGCGATGACTTTTGTAGACAGGTGGACCTCAAGGCTTAAAGAAAAGGGCGACAGAGTCATCCTCGCAGCAGCCAGCAAGGCACGCCGTATCCCCCTCAGTGCCTTTGCGTCCCCTGCAGATCCTTAAACGCGGCAAAGCTTTCCTGGGTGCGCCAGTCGGGCAGGGCCTGATCGAGGAAGTCGATCATGGCGGTCTGTTTTTCGGGGTTGGGTTTGTCGAGGGTCTCTTGCAGGACTTCGATATAATATTCTTCGTCGGTTTGCAGGGCCTTGAGGAAATCCTCGAAATGCAGGGCAACCGTGACCCAGGCGTTGGCCTCGGGCTGGTCTTCGATGTCGGGGATGCCATGAATGAAGGCGACAACGCGATCTTCGCCGCTTATTTCATAGTCAGTCAGATCAAGATAAAGCTCGCAACCGGAATTGTCGCGGGCGATGGGCAGCACTTGCGGTGGCAATTGCGCCGCTTCTCGTGACAGCTCGATTTCGTGGGCAAACATACCGAACGGGCTGCCTTCAAGGCGCGGTTTAGTGCCATAAAGTAGCGAAAAACTGCGCGGGATTTTCATGTCCGGGTGATCGACATCAATATAGTAGCCATCCAGATTGCCACCATTGGCGACCTGTAAAAAGGCCTTGTAGCTCTCTGGCAGCTTTGTTTGCAGCTGGGTTTCCAACGCCGCGATATCGCTTGCTTCAGGCGTACCCAAAAAATCCTTGATGATGATATCGCCAAATTTACTATAGGTTGAACTCAATTCTCTAACTCCCAAAACTTAATTTCAGCACCGCGAACAGGCAGGCGAAACCGATAAAGATCGAAAAAAACGTATTGCCCATCAGCAACAGGATTTTCCAGCCCTCATGCTGCACATAATCTTCGACAATGACCTTGAACCCGAGATACATGTGAAAGACAACAGAAAGAATAAACAGCATTAGGCCGATGCTGACAAAAGGCGAGCCCAGATAGGCCCGCACAGAGTTATAATCATCTCCGACGTGAAAAACGATGGAAAACAGCAAAAAAGAGGTCAGAAAAATATTGGCGACGGCGGTGAGGCGCTGCCACCAGAACTGGCTGGTCCCCGAACGGGCTGGCCCGAGCCCCCGAACGCGCCCCAAAGGCGTTTGCATACTCATAATGGCGTTCTCCTTATATTTGCCCGCGCACCCAATAGGCCACAAACCAGATCAGAATGGTCAGGGCGATAGAGCCAATCAACGTGCCAAAGGCCAGAATATCGAGGGTTTTCTTGCCAAATCCGCCACCAGTATCCCATAAAAGGTGACGCATCCCGCCCAGCATGTGATGAATGAGCGCCCACGTATAGCCTAGCAGGATAAAACGTCCCACATTGGAGGCAAACAACTCATTGACATGGTTGAAATAGCGCTCGTTGGAAGCCGCCGCAATCAGCCACCAGGCCAACCGAAAGGTGCCAAAATAAAGCGCCGCCCCCGATATGCGATGAGCGATCGACATCATCATGGTCATAGTGAAACGATAGACCTGCAAATGAGGGGAAAGGGGACGCTGCGCCTTTGTACGATATCTGGCCATGGCTTGGTTCCAATCAGCATTTCTGGATGACACGGACTATAGAACGCCCCGAAAG
>JAKIUO010000163.1 GCA_021647535.1 Hyphomicrobiaceae bacterium | reverse complement strand
AACTCGTCGAATGGCAGGGCTTTGGAAAACAAAAACCCCTGCAATTCGTCGACGCCGAGCTTGTCGAGATATTTCCAGTCTTCTTGTGCCTCAACGCCCTCGGCGACAATCGACAGGCCGAGCTTGCGGGCGAGCGTAATGCTTGTTTCGACGCTGGCCATGGCTTTTTCGTCTGCCCTGGCATTGCTGACAAACATGCGATCAATTTTCAGTTCCGTGAAGGGGAACTGTATGAGATGCTCAAGATTTGAATGGGCGGTGCCAAAATCATCAATCGAGAGACCAAAGCGCAGCATGCGCAGGCGGGCCAGCACTTCGATGGGAACCGCACCTTTTTCAATGATCCCACTTTCGGTAATCTCGAACGTAAACATGGAAGAAGCAAGGTTCGATTCATCAATCAAAAAAGCAATTTGGTCAGGAAATTCCACATCATCCAGCACATTGACACTCAGATTAATGGCAATACCCAGATTCAAGCGAAGGCGTGTGAGCCGTTTGGCATCCTTGATCACCTGGCGAATGATTTTTTGTGTCAGAAGTTTTATGAGGCCGGTTTGTTCAGCGAGCGGTATAAAATTATCTGGCTCAATAATGTCACCATCTGGAAGCACCCAGCGTGCCAGAGCCTCAACGCCCACAATACGTCCTGTTTGTGCGTCTACTTTTGGTTGATACCAAGGGATAATATTGCCCGAGGCAATGGCGCATTGTAGTTCTTTTTTTGAAATTTGTTGTCGGGCAGTCGGCATGCTGGCCAACACAGGTTTTTTCAGCGTCAACAAAATATTATCAAGTTCAATGGGCTTCAAGGGTTTGCTTAAAGCGGCAACAATGTTGAGATCATGAGTTTTGGCAAGTTTTTCGGCCATAGAAATGATGGATTGATGCTCACTGCTCAATATCGCGACGGGCCCGTCATAGTCTTGCTGCTTCAATAAACGCAAAAACTGCAAGCCGTCAATATTTGGCATATTGAGATCGCACAGGATCAAACCCGGCTGCACTTCAAGCTCATCAAGGACCTTGAGCGCAACAAGTCCATCTTGCGCTGTCCGAATATTTTTACTGCCCTTGGCTCTAAAATAAGATTCTGCAACCACCAACAACAAAGGATCATCATCAATAATAAGAACATCTGATGGGGCGAGGGCCTGAGCGGTCATACAATACCTCTGACAGTTGGAATTGACTGTTGCAACGACAAACCAATGTCGCTTGAGTTTCCAGTTACCCTTATTGCCGTTAAAATATCGTCAACTACCCTAGTGAACCGTCAAAAAATGAATTATTTTGTCAGTCTGATATTGGATGCGAGGCCCTGAATATTCTCTGGAACCGGAACATCTGTTTCGTCATAACGTGTATTGAGAATGAAATGGGGACCGGCTCGCAAATTCAGTTTGCGCACCACAACGGCAGTATAAGCAGATTCTTGGGCAACGGGTGCGTTTGCATCCACCAGCAGGGTGCTGTTGTGCAGATAGATCGTGCCCAGCAAATTGCGTGCGCTATTGCTGAGTATGGCGTGAATACCTTTATTAGACGCGCCTCTGTTTTCGAAAAATAAAAGTCCGGCCATAACACCATCTCGAGGTGCCGACAGGTCAATATCCGTGTTGGGAGCAAAATTGAAAACAGCATTTATGCCCGTGAAATAAAAACCAACATGCTCCCCGATGACAGTTGATTCATCCAGTATTAACAAGGGGCCACCTTTCATGATGTAGGTACCCGAAGCAAAGTTGACTTGCGAACTGCCTAAAATCAACAGACCTCCGCAATAGGTGCCGGGTTGCAAATGGACAGTATCATTCTCGACCACGATACCAGTGAACGAATCGCTGTCGATCTTTATTTTACCCTTTAAAGTCGTATTGATATTTTTTGCCAGCTTGACGGATTTGTCTTTCTCAGAGTTTGATCCATAGTCGCAGGCACCAATATCCGGTGCGGGTCGCTCACTGAGTGGGTCATCAAAAATCGGACAGTCGGTCATGGGCAAGGGATTGTAATTGCCCTTTCCACCGACCTTGCCACCAGCGGAGCAGATAAGCGAGGCCGTCATCATGGCACTATCTCCAGAAGTAATAGCCTGAGCGTGGGTCGAATTAGCATAAACAGCGCAGCCTCTTCCAGTCAGCCTCGCCTCATTTTCAAGAAATATCGCTTTGTTGCTGCTTTCATCAAGCGTTACAACACACACGTTAAGCGATCCAACGACTCGTGCTTCGGCTTCCACACTCACTGTTTCAATTTCGAAACCATTGATCGGAAAATCTTTAATGGTCGCCTGTGTCAAATGCACCTTGACGGCTTTATTCTCTTCGTCGATTTTTACATCGACCTTGATGTCGGAAAGCATAAAGTCAGCAGTGCCTTTAACGGCTTTTGTCGAGCGCAACGCCGCATCGACAACGCTTCGCGCAACGGCAACAATACGAGCATCATCACCTTGCGCGAGACTCAGTTCTTTTGCAGCTGCTAGGGCTGCACTATCAGCATATTGCTGCAACTTGCTTTTTTGATTGAGGACTTTGCCATATTCGATACCGCCACCGACCAGCAGGAAAAGGGCAGGAAACACCAGCGCGAAAATAATCGCAGTATTGCCTCTGCGGCATGCTGCAAAGGATTGCAAAAAACTATTTATGTATTTGAATGCCACTCGATACATTTGTTACCATCCTATTTTCGAGCCATTGGCTGTCATTTGAAATCATTCAAGGGTATTGTTTGAATACTTTCATCAAATCTACAGCAACTGTTTTAACATTCCTTCTATACTCAGTCGAAAATCCAATCATTAAAAGAAAGGCTCGATTAACCATCATGGGTTAGATCATGCTCAAGGTGCTGCGTATCTTTGAAGAAAACAGCCAATAGTCGGGATGCCTCTGTGCAAACCATACGCAAAAGCATAAAAACAAAAATTCTGATCGTCGTGCTAACCGCTGTGTTTGCCACGACAGCGCTTATTTCTGCCGTTTCACTGGTCAGCAAAGTCAATCAGTTCAACGAGGAAACCGCGACGCAAACACGGGCAACCGCATTTATTTTCTCAAGTACAATTGCTGACCATCTTGCCAACGGCAATAAAATCGCGGTCCTTCGCTCCCTGCGGGCGATCTCGCGCGTCCCCAATTTTGTCAAAATACTTGTACGCGATCATAAGAACCGGGCTTTTGCCGAACTTGGTTCTGCTGTTGTTTTAAAGAGCAATAAAAATGACAGCTTCCTGTTTCGCAGAAATTTGACCATTACTGTTCCCGTCATCAAGGGGGGAGTGCACATCGGCAAACTGACAATTGTTGTCAAAACAGATCATTTGTACGGCCTTTTGCTCAATGATATCGGAATGACATTTCTGGCCGCCTTGCTTGCAGCAGGGGCTGGTATCCTGCTTAGCTTACGGATGCAGGCAAAAATTACCGGCCCGATAAAATCTCTCACCGACAATATGATGAAAATCAGGGAGACACAGGATTTTACGCATCATGTATCGAGCGAAACCGACGATGAAACGGGTCATCTGGTGGATGCATTTAATGATATGCAGCGCAATATTCGTTTGCGGGACCGTAAGCTTGCCGACCATCTGGAAAATCTGGAACAAACTGTTGAGGATAGAACGCGCGAACTGGTACTCGCCCGCGATGCAGCCGAGCAGGCCAATGCCGCAAAATCCGATTTTCTCGCTACCATGAGCCACGAAATCCGCACGCCCATGAATGGCATGCTGGTGATGGCGGAGCTACTGGCTTCCGAGCGCCTTACCGATCAGAACCGTCGCTACGCAGATGTCATCGTCAAGTCAGGGCAAAGCCTGCTAACGATCATCAATGACATTCTCGATTTCTCGAAAATCGAGTCGGGCAAGCTTGAATTAGAGCATATCGAGCTTGACCCCTCTACCATTGTCGATGATGTCATGAGCCTGTTTTGGGAGAAAGCTGCAAGCCAAAATCTGGAGCTTGCCGCTTATGTCGCTGCTGATGTTCCTGCTGGAATATTGGGTGATCCCGTGCGCCTCAATCAGGTGCTCACAAATCTTGTAAATAATGCTCTGAAATTTACGAAGAATGGCAGCGTCAGCATTGAGATACTGATGCGGTCCCTCGATCCTGCCAACAACAAAGTGACGCTTGAATTTGCCGTGATCGATACAGGTATCGGCATCCCCGAAGAGAAATGTGCAACCATCTTCGAGGCCTTCTCTCAGGCAGACCAGTCAACGACACGTAATTTTGGCGGCACCGGGCTTGGACTTGCGATCTGTCAACGCCTGGTGGGGGCCATGGGGGGCGAAATATTCGTCACAAGTAAACCGGGTCAAGGTTCGCGCTTTGCGTTTATTGTTGAAAGCGAGATCGCCTCAAGCCTTGCCAGCCCTGCCTTTGTGCTGCCAGACCGGTTACAAACCGCCTTGATCAGTGCCAGCAGTCCAGCCTTTGACCAGATCACGTGCCGTTATCTTGAAGATTTTGACATTGCCACGCGAATGCTTTCGCCTGCTGACATCACGCTTCAAGACATTGAAGCGAGCAGCTTGTTCATTGCCGATGCGCGGGTCATTGAAGAAATGAAATATCTGCAAGAGTTTCGCTCGCACGGTCAATCACCCTACATAATCTGCCTGACATCGATGGGTGAAAAAAACTATGAAACGCTCGTCAAGCTTGGTACGGTCGATGATATTCTAACGAAACCAGTATCGCGCAACGAGATCTCACAGCTATTGCACCGACTGGATAAAAATGAGCCTCGCAGAACCACGTTGCTGGAACAACAAAGCCATACACAAAACAGCTTTTCACAATTTACTGGTGCTCATATTCTGGTCGCGGATGACAGCGCCGTTAACCGCGAAGTGGTGATTGAAGCGCTGAAACGCCTCGATATAACGTGCGAGACTGTCGAAAACGGACGTCTCGCATTAGAAGCTGTGACAAAGCAAGACTATGACGCGATCCTCATGGATTGCAGTATGCCAGAAATGGACGGATTTACGGCCACGAAGAAAATTCGCGAACTTGAGCAGGTCGACAATCGCCAGCGCCATCCGATCATTGCCCTCACCGCCCATGTCGCGGGATTACCAGACAATGACTGGCAAAGCGTCGGCATGGATAATTACATCACCAAGCCGTTCCGTCTGCAAGAATTGGCAGAGGCTCTTGGCGCTTTTCTAGTGCCAAAAGAAGGAGTGTTTGCTCAGCCGATTGAAGCACCAGCAGAAACCTCTTCGATGATCACGGTTGATGAGCAAAGCCTACCTCCGATCATTGATGACGAGGTCATGAATTCTTACGGTGATTTTCAAGAAGACGGTGGAGCTGAGCTTATTGCTCGCCTACTCAATCTATTTCTGGAGCACGCACCAGGGGCCTTGTCGCATGTCGAAGAAAAAGCAACGGAACTGGATAAAAAGGCACTCGCCGCTGCTGCACACGCTCTCAAATCAATGAGCCGAAATATTGGTGCTGTACGCTTGTCCAACGCCTGTAACGACCTCGAACTTGCCGCTCAAGAACAGGAAAATCTCAACCCACAAGATTTCATTCCCCTGATCAAAGAGGAACTGGACCGGGTAAGAGTTCGCATCGAGGAAGTTGCCACTGAGCGTAATCTGCCAAAAGTTATGGTATAAACCGAAGTTCATCGCAGACTTTGCAGGATATTCAATTTCTCAAAGCCCTGTTTGACATTGCAACAGATAGAGTTAATTCATGCGAACGGGCATAGATAATACAATAAAACGGAATTTAGGCGGATGAAGCGTTTGGTAAATCCAGTATGCAAAGTCATGATCATCGATGACGACCCTCTTCATTGTGAGATTGCCAGATCGTTTTTCGAGAAGACGGGGGCCACACTTATCGTGATTGCAAATGATGGCAACCAGGCGGTGAAGAAACTTGAACAATATGCAGATCAAATGGACTTGCTTATGGTCGATCTCAATATGCCCGACTTTGATGGTGTTGAATTGCTTGGATACCTCCAAGATACCAATTGTGATATTCCTGTACTGATTGTTAGCGGAACAACCAAATCGGTTTTTGTCGCGTCAGAATCCTTAGCAAAACAATATGGGCTTTTCTTTCTAGGTGCTTTGGAAAAACCACTTAATTATAGCCAGCTAGAAAAAATCCTGCTGCCCTGCCGGTGACCGCTCAACACTCTAGGCAATTCAGAATGTGAAGAGAGTAAGATGAGAGAAATCCCCTCTCTGAAGTCCGCTTGGGGTCAATTTGAGACGAAGTTGAGGACACAATATCGCGTCTCTTGCTGATTGCATAGCAGAACAAACGCTATATCGCACCACTAGTGTCCGGTTAATAATTGAATAGATTCAACTGGTTATCTGAAGCGGAATTCGCGCTTTTGCACTCCGCGTTTGCAAGCAATTGATCCAATGGTGTTTTTTCGAAAATCGTCACGCTGATCACTTGCAGAATTGTGTAGAGCTCAGCAGGCAGATCAAGTCTCCTTTTTATGATGGCGATGAGCACATAAACCGAGATGGCGATCCATAGCTGCGTTTTGACCGCATTTTCTGTTGTTCCGA
>JAKIUO010000162.1 GCA_021647535.1 Hyphomicrobiaceae bacterium | reverse complement strand
TAATATCACCGTTGATGTTGATCTCATTGTGCCGATTGCCATGGAAGATGGCCTGCGCTTTGCGATCCGTGAAGGTGGCCGCACCGTTGGTGCTGGCGTCGTCGCCAGCATCATTGAATAAAGAATTACAGGGTGGGTCCGGTGGCTAGTAAGGCTGTCGGACCCGCTTTGAGAATTAGGAGTGTAGCTCAGCTGGTAGAGCACCGGTCTCCAAAACCGGGTGTCGGGGGTTCGAACCCCTCCACTCCTGCCAGGGACGGGGTTTTATTTACCACGGTCTGCGGTGTAGATTTTTTGCTTTGATCTAAAAAGCTAGAGGAATAGAATATGGCCAACCCGCTGAATTTCATGCGAGAAGTCAGGGAAGAGGTGAGTAAGGTCAGTTGGCCGACGCGCCGTGAGACGGTCATTACCACCATAATGGTTTTCATTATGGCTATTGCGGCGGCGATTTTCTTTATGTTGGCTGATCAGGTGATTAGCAAGCTGGTTAAAATTGTACTGGGTTTTGGTGGTTAGAGAGTTTGTCTGGCTTTGGTAGTTGGGCTATTTGTTTTAGGCGATCTCCAGGAAAGAGTGATTTTTGATGGCAAAGCGCTGGTATATTGTTGATGCCTATTCGAATTTTGAGAACAAGGTTGCTGCGGCCATCCGCGAGCGCGCTGAAGCTGAAGGTCTGGACGAGCAGATCGAAGAAGTTATTGTGCCTTCCGAGCAGGTTGTGGAGGTGCGTCGTGGTCAGAAGGTCAATGCGGATCGCAAGTTTTTTCCCGGCTATGTGCTGGTGAAAATGGAGATGACCGACACAACATTCCATTTGATCAAACATACACCAAAGGTCACTGGTTTTCTTGGCAATGACAATAAGCCGATGCCGATTACCAAGGCCGAAGCTGATAATATCCTTAATCGGGCCAATGAGACGGTTGATCGTCCCCGGTCTACAATTTCCTTCGAGATTGGTGAGCAGGTTCGCGTTTGCGAGGGGCCGTTCGCTTCCTTTAATGGTCACGTCGAAGATGTCGACGAGGAGCGTTCAAGGTTGAAGGTTGCCGTTTCCATCTTTGGCCGGTTAACACCGGTAGAGCTGGAATATACCCAGGTCGAAAAGGTCATTTGACTTTTTTCTGGATCTCCTGTGGGAGGTAAGGGGGATCTGCCAGTCTCATGCTTACCGTACCACAAACCCTAAAACAGTAAATTGTTGCTCTTGAAGTGAGCACAAAGAAGGGAATTTAAAATGGCAAAGAAGATTGAGGGTTACCTCAAATTGCAGGTGCCTGCAGGAAGCGCGACCCCGTCCCCGCCAATCGGTCCGGCCCTCGGGCAGCGCGGCATCAACATCATGGAATTTTGCAAGGCGTTTAACGCGGCAACAACCGAGATGGAAAAGGGTGCCCCCATCCCGGTAAGTATCACGATTTATAAAGATAAAAGCTTCACCTATGAGATGAAGACCTCGCCGGCATCTTACTTTCTGAAGAAAGCCGCCAATGTCAAAAAAGGCTCTGGTGAAGTTGGCAAAGCAGCGCCGATTGCCAAGGTGACCAAAGATCAAGTGCGCGAAATTGCCGAGGCCAAAATGGTCGATTTGAATGCCAATGACATTGAGCAGGCCATGAAGATCATCGCTGGATCAGCCCGTTCCATGGGTATTGAAGTGGAGGGTATGTAAGGTGGCCAAGCTAGGAAAAAGAACAGTAACGGCACGTAAAAATATAGATCGCAACAAGGTTTATGACCTGCCGAGCGCTGTCAAGATTGTCAAGCTGAATGCTAAAGCAAAATTTGACGAAACCATTGAGCTGTCAATGAATCTTGGTGTTGATCCCCGTCATTCGGATCAGATGGTTCGCGGTGTATGTGAATTGCCAAATGGTACGGGTCGTTCAGTGCGCGTCGCTGTTTTTGCGCGTGGTGACAAGGCGGAAGAGGCCAAAAAGGCTGGAGCGGATATCGTTGGTGCTGAAGAGCTGGCCGAAGAAGTGCAAAAAGGCAATATCGATTTTGATCGTTGTATTGCAACGCCTGACATGATGCCTGTTGTTGGTCGTCTTGGTAAGGTGCTTGGCCCGCGTGGCATGATGCCAAACCCAAAGGTCGGCACGGTAACACCTGATGTCGCCAAGGCTGTGAAGTCCTCCAAGGGCGGGGCTGTCGAATTTCGGGTTGAGAAAGCCGGTATCATTCATGTTGGGATCGGGAAGGCCAGCTTTTCTGCTGATAAGCTTGAAGAGAATATAAAAGCTTTGACCGGTGCTGTGCTCAAAGCGAAGCCAACTGGAGCCAAGGGTACCTTTGTTAAGAAGATTTCGCTGAGCTCTTCAATGGGACCGGGAATGCAGCTGAATTTGGCTTCAATTGTTGGCGAATAGGAAAACTATAAAAATAGTCTTTACATTCTTAGGGGAAATGTCCTAAGAGAGAAGATTGGAGAGTTCCGGCTGTCGTGGCCGGTGGCTTGAGCTGTGCGAAAGGGGTTCGCCTTGGTTGCATGGCTCAAACCTGTCCGAGATTGTGGGTGTGGGAAATGGTTTGGCCTTTTGGTTGGCTGTTTTTCACTTAAGTTGATTGTGGAACCACGTGTTCTGCTTGATGCCTGCATGAGATAGGAGGAAATGATTGCTTGATATGGCTTTGGTGTCAACCGAACATATCATTTGATCAGTTTGAACCAAATATCGACCAAAGGCCTTTTTGATTTACAATTGGGCTGGTGGACAGGCAGATAAGGGTCGCTTTTGGGACTGGTCTGTCATGTGCAGGCTGTAAGCATCGGCGACGAATTGAAGATGTGGGGTGGTTCCTGATGGGGACTATGCTCACCTTACCCTTTGGAGAAAGTTAAGTGGAAAGAGAACAGAAGCGAGAGCTCGTTAAGTCGCTTCACGAGGTGTTCTCCGACACAGGCGTAATTGTCGTTGCGCACAATACCGGTATGACTGTGGCTGAAATCACCGATTTGCGCGCTCAGGTGCGTGAAGTTGGCGGTGCTGTCAAAGTTGCGAAGAACCGGCTTGTTAAGCTTGCCCTGAAAGATACGCCAGCCGAAAGTCTGAGCGATCTGTTCACAGGGCCAACGATAATTGCATATGCTGATGATCCTGTCTCTGTGCCCAAGGTTGCTGTCAAATTCGCCAAGACGAACGAAAAACTCGTTCTGCTCGGTGGAGCGATGGGTGAAATGTACCTTGATATAGACGGTGTGAAATCACTTGCTGCCTTGCCTACTCTTGATGAATTGAGAGGAACGCTGGTTGGTCTGTTGCAGGCACCAGCTGGTAAAGTTGCCAGGGTTATTTCAACACCGCCAGGTCAGCTGGCTCGTGTCATAAGCGCCTATTCGGAAAAAAGCGATGCGGCTTAAGGTCGATCATACACTTTAATTTACAGAACAAACAAACTGATCAAGGAAAAGTAAGAAATGGCTGATTTGGAAAAGATTGCCGAGGACCTGTCGGGTCTCACAGTTATGGAAGCTGCGGACCTCGCCAAGCTTCTTGAGGATAAATGGGGCGTGTCTGCGGCAGCTCCTGTTGCTATGGCGGCAGCACCTGGTGGCGGCGGCGAAGCAGCTGAAGTCAAAACCGAGTTTGACGTTATTCTGGCCTCTTTTGGCGAAAAGAAAATCAACGTCATCAAGGAAGTGCGCGCCATCACAGGGCTTGGCCTGAAAGAAGCCAAAGAGCTTGTTGAAGGTGCACCCAAGGCCGTCAAAGAGGCTGTGCCTCAGGCTGAAGCCGACGAAATTAAAGGAAAACTCGAAGGTGCTGGTGCAACTGTCGAGATCAAATAGCCTTTGCTCCATCCAGAAGCTTGCAAGGGCTTCTGGATGGAGGCTTTTGTTTGTGCGGTGTTGAGTGAAAAGGCGGAGTGCAGGACTTTGACTGCATATGAATTTACAAGTGAATGAGAATTCCAAACGGTTTTCCTGATCCCCGATAGTGCGGGTTTCAGGTAAGCCGTTATTGTGTCCTTGTACTAGCGCTCAAGGCTGCAAGTGATGGTTCGGTTTGACAGGTGTTTGGGGATGATGTGGAGAATCGGCTGCTGGGCCATATGATTTTCCAGTCGGTGCAGCAAATCATAAAAATGAGGAGCAGAAATGGCGCAGAGCTATGTGGGCCGCAAAAGGTTGCGTAATAAGTTTGGGCGGATTGATGAAATCGCCGAGATGCCTAATCTTATTCAGATTCAGAAAAATTCCTATGATTCGTTTCTGATACTCGATGAACTGCCTGAGAGCAGGGGTGATAAGGGGCTGCAGTCTGTATTTCTCTCTGTATTTCCTATACATGATTTTCCCGGCAAGGCACAGCTGGAATTTGTAAAATATCATTTCGAACAACCAAAGTTTGACGTGGAAGAGTGTCAGCAACGTGACATGACTTATGCGGCGCCGCTGAAAGTGACGCTGCGTTTGATCGTCTTTGATATTAATGAAGATACCGGCGCCAAATCCGTTAAGGATATCAAAGAGCAAGAAGTCTTCATGGGTGATATTCCGTTTATGACGGATCACGGCACCTTTGTTATTAATGGTACGGAACGTGTCATCGTCTCGCAGATGCATCGCTCGCCTGGCGTATTTTTTGATCACGACAAGGGGAAGACCCATGCCAGTGGCAAGCTGTTGTTTGCTGCTCGTATCATTCCATATCGCGGTTCCTGGCTTGATTTTGAGTTTGATCCAAAAGACTTGATCTTCGTTCGTATTGATCGGCGTCGCAAATTGCCAGTGACAACGCTGCTTTATGCGCTTGGCCTTGATCAGGAAGAAATACTTGATCGCTATTATGACAAAATTGACTATAAGGTGGCCAAGGGTGGCTGGCGCGTGCCATTTGAGCCGGAGCGCCTGAAAGGCGCGAAGCCGACTGTCGATATTGTTGACGCCGACAGTGGTGAGGTGATTATCGAAGCGGGCCGCAAAGTCACGCCTCGACTGTTGCGCAAACTTGCTGAAGAACGCAAAATCACCGATCTTCTGGTGACGGATGAGGAGCTCATTGGGCTGTATATTGCTGAAGATCTCGTCAATATGAAAACGGGTGAGATCCACGCTGAAGCCGGTGAGGAAATCACCGAAGAGCTGATCACCAAACTGCGTAGTCTTAGCTACAAGAAAATCCCACTGCTTGATATTGACCATGTCAGCAAGGGCGCATTCCTGCGGAACACGCTGGCTGCCGACAAGAACAGCAACCAGGAAGAAGCGCTGAACGATATTTATCGTGTTATGCGTCCTGGTGAGCCGCCAACCCCGGAAACGGCTGGTGCTTTGTTTAATGGTCTGTTCTTTGATGCGGAACGCTATGACCTCTCGGCAATTGGCCGCGTCAAAATGAATATGCGTCTGCAGCTTGAATGTGAAGACACTGTGCGTACTTTGCGCAGGGAAGACATCCTTGGGGTTCTTGAAACGCTGATTGGTCTTCGTGACGGCATTGGCGAAGTCGACGATATTGACCATTTGGGCAATCGCCGTGTGCGTTCGGTTGGCGAGCTGATGGAAAATCAGTATCGTATCGGTCTGCTACGCATGGAGCGCGCGATCAAAGAGCGTATGAGCTCTCTTGAAATCGACAATACGATGCCACAGGATTTGATCAACGCGAAGCCTGTGTCGGCTGCTGTGCGTGAGTTTTTTGGCTCTTCACAGCTCTCGCAGTTTATGGATCAGACCAATCCGCTCTCTGAAATCACGCATAAACGTCGCCTTTCAGCTCTGGGGCCTGGTGGTTTGACGCGCGAGCGCGCCGGTTTTGAAGTGCGTGATGTGCATCCAACCCATTATGGCCGGATCTGCCCGATTGAAACGCCGGAGGGGCCAAATATTGGCCTGATCAATTCACTGGCGACGTTCGCCAAAGTGAATAAATACGGGTTTATTGAAAGTCCGTATCAGAAAGTTGAGGACGGCAAGGTCGTTGGTGATGTTACCTATCTTTCAGCCATGGAAGAGGGGCGTCACCAGATCGCGCAGGCCAATGCGCCTTTGAACAAAGACCGTTCCTTTGCAATGGAAATCGTCAATAGTCGTTTTGCCGGTGATGTTCATCAGGTCACTCCTGACATGATTGAATATATGGACGTATCGCCAAAGCAGCTGGTGTCTGTTGCCGCATCGCTCATTCCGTTCCTGGAAAATGATGATGCCAACCGTGCCCTTATGGGATCGAATATGCAACGCCAGGCTGTGCCATTGGTGATTGCTGAGGCCCCATTGGTTGGCACCGGTATGGAAGAAGTCGTGGCCAGAGACAGTGGCGCGGCGATTGCAGCCCGGCGTACGGGTATCGTCGATCAGGTTGATGCGACGCGTATTGTTATACGGGCCACCCAGGAAAAAGATCCATCCAAGCCGGGTATCGATATTTATAATCTGCGCAAGTTCCAGCGCTCCAACCAAAACACCTGCATCAACCAGCGCCCGCTGGTACATGTCGGAGAAGAGGTTGAAGCCGGGGATATTATATGCGATGGGCCATCCACCGATAAAGGTGATCTGGCTCTTGGTAAAAACATCCTCGTCGCCTTTATGCCGTGGATGGGCTATAATTTCGAAGACAGCA
>JAKIUO010000161.1 GCA_021647535.1 Hyphomicrobiaceae bacterium | reverse complement strand
TGCTGATTGATAATTCAGGCTCCATGCGTGGTCGCCCCATTTTGATTGCCGCCTGCAGCGCCGATATTCTGGCGCGCACCCTGGAGCGCTGCGGCGTCAAGGTCGAGATTTTAGGCTTTACGACCAGAGCCTGGAAGGGTGGCCATTCGCGCACCGACTGGATCACGGCAGGCAAACCGAATAATCCAGGCCGCCTCAACGATCTGCGCCATATTATTTACAAAAGTGCCGACAACCCGTGGCGGCGCGCCCGGCGCTCGCTCGGCCTGATGATGCGCGAAGGCATTTTGAAGGAAAATATTGACGGCGAGGCCCTGACATGGGCGCACTCTCGCCTGCTGGCGCGCCCCGAACAACGGCGCATCTTGATGATGATATCGGATGGCGCACCGGTTGATGACAGCACTCTATCAGTCAATTCAGGCGGCTATCTGGAAAGCCATTTACGTCACGTCATCGAGGAGATCGAGACCAAATCTCCGGTTGAACTGCTGGCGATTGGCATCGGCCATGACGTCACCCGCTATTACCGCCGCGCCGTCACCATATCCGATGTCGAAGAACTGGCCGGTGCCATGACCGAAAAACTGGCCGAACTGTTTGACGACCAATAGTCATTGGATGTTCAGAAAAATATTTTGGAAGCCACCCGGAACTCGCAGAATACGCCGCCCACGCCAAACAGGGGTCTGTGCAATGAAACCACACAGGCGATTTCTTCCTTGGAGACACCATATTTCAATGGTATAGCCGTGGCTATGGATATCCGAATTATAGACATATGAACCTCGCTGATATGACAACGAAGTACACCCGTTAGCAGCCAAATCGCCATAGCCGCTGGCTATAATTTAAAAGACCTGTTTCACATGAAATCTACATTTCCAGCCTTCCTCATTGCTATTTTGTTCAGCAGCCTGCTGACCAGCGATGCCATCAGCCGTTCGCGCCCTTTGCAAAAAAATATCGACATCAAGGTGCAGTCGAAAATCATCAGTTTTGACCAGGTTAATCCAGATAAAAAGCGTTTTGGTCGCCTTACTTGGCGCGGCGGGCTGGAGCTTTCTTCGGATCAGAAAAAATTTGGCGGCTACTCGGGTCTCGTCCTCACCGACAAAGGCAACAAACTGATTGCTGTCTCCGATCAAGGCACCTGGTTGCAAGCCTCTGTCAAATATAAAGACGGCGCACTGGCCGGACTAAAACAGCCCCACATCGGCCCCTTGCGTAAAAAAAGCGGCAAAGTTTTGCGCAAAAAGAAAAAGTCTGATGCTGAAGACATTGCCCTGTGGAGAAACAAGAAAGGCGTCTATGCGCTCATCTCCTTTGAGCGCAAGCACAGAATTGGTCGTTTCTCCCTGAACTCAAACGGCATTTTGAAAGCCTTTAGCTATCTAAAATTACCCAGAGGTGTTTTTAAAACTACTAAAAACAAGGGTCTGGAAGCCCTTACCGTTCTCACGGACAAAAATAATAATGGCACTGTCCTGACCTTTCTAGAGCGCCATCATGGGAAAAAAAACAGGCACAGGGGCTGGCTGATTCGCGGTAAAAAATCATGGCCTCTCTACCTGAAAAGCCGCAATGATTTCAAAGTGACCGGCATGGCCACCCTGGCCAATGGCAATGTGCTGGTGCTGGAACGCTATTTCAGCTATTTCGCTGGCGTGCAGATGCGCATTCGCGAGATCAAGGCCGAAAATATTAAAAAAAATGCCGTACTTGATGGTGAAATTCTGATCACTGCCACCATGCGCTATAATATCGACAATATGGAAGGCATCAGCGCCCACACAAACCACCAAGGCGAGCAAATCATTACCTTGATGTCCGATGATAATTTCAACAAATCCGGCCTGCAACGCACCTTGCTGATGCAGTTCAAGCTGGATTGATCCCAAAGATAAAAGCCACTTGATCAAGTATGAATTTTGAACTTCACCATTTTACTGATTACTGGCGCGCCGCACCGACCTCTGGCACAAACCTGAATAAGCGCCTTCTTCAGGAGTTCGAGCAAGCCTCACTTGTGCCGCTCAAGCAAAGCCACTTTTTTTCTGGCCGCTATGAAAATATCTATCTCGATCCTCATTTACTTGCCAGCCTGCCCCCACTTCTTGCAGCATTGCGACAGACTGCGACTGAAATTTTAGAACGGCCTCTCAAGCGGACAATGACCGCACACTGGTTTAATCACATGCAACCTGGCCACATAACCGGCCTTCATACCCATGACGATGATAACGAACTGCTCTCAGCCGTCTACTATCTCAAAGTACCGCCCCATTCCGGCGATCTCATCCTCCATACGCCTCCTCAAAATACGTCTGGTCAAAAAATAATCCGGCCCAAAGCCGGTGAGGCTATTTTCTTTGATCCTGCCCTGCCCCATGAAGTCACCCAAAACAACAGCAATGAAACCCGACTATCCCTAGCGCTTAATTTTGGCGCTGAATAACAGAGCGCCACAAGAAGTGGTCAGCTGTCATCTCCGCCATTTTATATCCTTTTACAATTGACAGACCAACTAGTCTGTTTTAGCTTGTCCCCACCAAGAAAACCAAAAGGGGAGAGAAATTCACATGCACTATCCAGTTATCACTGCCATTGCCGCCGGCATCATTATTAACTTGCAAATGATCCTCATGGCGATCACCGGCAAGAGCCGTTACAAACATTTACAAGGGCTCGGCATTGGCGATGATCAGCCCGAATTGCTGGCCCGCGTGCGCTCGCATGGCAATCTCGCCGAAAATGCTGCCATTGTTTTGTTCGTTCTGGCCCTGCTGGAAATGGCTGGCACCAACCAGACGCTGATCATCATTGCCGCCACTGCCTTTGTCATTGGTCGCCTGCTGCACCCCATTGGCCTGTTCAAAACATCCGGCTCCAGCATACCACGCGCGCTTGGCGTTGCCGCAACAGCTCTGGTCGGCACGATAGGCGGCCTTGCCCTCATTTATACAGCCATCGGGATGATGTAACATGATCGACTTTTACACCGCCGCTACGCCCAATGGCCATAAAATCTCCATCGCCCTTGAAGAAATGCAATTGCCTTACGAGATGCACGCCCTTGATTTTGGCAAAGGCGAACAGAAGCAGACGGATTATCTGCAATTTAGCCCCAACGGCAAAATCCCCGCCATCATCGACCGCGATAATGATGATTTTGCCGTTTTTGAATCGGGAGCCATTCTCGTCTATCTGGCCGAAAAAACCGGAAAATTCATGCCGAGTGACACCAAAGGGCGCTCCATTGTCCTGCAATGGCTGATGCTGCAGATGGCCGGGGTCGGGCCGATGATGGGCCAGGCCGTGGTTTTTCTCAACTATTTCGACGAGACCCTGCCTGCCGTCATTGATCGGTATAAAAACGAGAGCAAACGCCTGCTCGGCGTGCTCGACACAAGGCTGGGCGAAGCTGAATATCTGGCCGGAGATTATTCCATCGCCGACATGGCGACCTACCCTTGGGTCTCGCGCCATGAAATGATCGGCCTGTTCACGAACGACCTGCCCAACCTGCAACGCTGGCTTGATCTGATGAGCAAGCGCCCCGCTGTTGCCCTTGGCGTCACGATCCCGCCCATGCCTAGCGATGCCGAGCGAATTGCCCGCGCCAAACAGATCTTGGTGAAATAGAGCCATTCAATTCTCGAAAGCTTTGCTTCCCAAGCGGGCTGCTGCCCGCACCCGCTTTGGGAGGAGACCTCCCAAACCCACCCTTTTTTACTTTCAGATAGAAAAACAGGTGGTTTGGTGGCCCTCCAACGGGGTCCAGCGCTCAAATAGCGTAGCGGTAGCGCAAAATATAAAAGGGCTGACCCCGTCGCGTAGCGAGTTTGCATGAGAATTGAATTGCCATGAGGATGACCTTAACCGCGATAAAGAAGCTTGAAAAACACCTGACGATAGGCTTAAAGATGATTGTAATTTGTACAACCAGATTTTAGATTGAAAATAAAACATGACACAAAAAATTGCATTGATTACCGGTATTACAGGTATGGATGGCGCTCATTTGGCGCCTTTACTGTTGGAAAAGGGCTATATTGTTCACGGCCTCAAGCGCCGCTCCTCTTCATTCAACACGTCACGGGTAGACAGCCTTTACATTGATCCACATGAGGACAAAACCCGCTTTTTCATGCACTATGGGGATCTTACAGACAGCACCAATCTAATCCGGCTGATCCAGGAAACCAAACCCACCGAAATTTATAACCTCGCCGCCCAGAGCCATGTTGCGGTCAGTTTTGAAACACCCGAATATACCGCCAATGCCGATGCCATTGGCACCTTGCGTCTGCTGGAAGCCATCCGTATTCTGGATATGCAGGACAAGACGCGCTTCTATCAGGCCTCAACATCTGAATTGTTTGGCAAGGTGCAAGAAGTGCCACAAAAGGAGACAACCCCTTTTTATCCACGCTCACCCTATGCCGCCGCCAAGCTCTATTCCTACTGGATCACGGTCAACTATCGCGAGGCCTACGGTATGCACGCCTCCAATGGCATTTTGTTCAACCATGAAGGGCCGATGCGCGGCGAAACCTTTGTGACGCGCAAAATCACCCGAGCCGTCGCCGCCATGAAGCTAGACATGCAGGAAAAACTTTATCTTGGTAACATCGACGCCAAACGCGACTGGGGATATGCTGGCGACTATGTCGAGGGCATGTGGCGTATGCTGCAACAAGACGAGCCCGATGATTATTGTCTGGCCACGGGTGAAACCCATTCCGTACGCGAATTTGTCGAACTGTCTTTTGCCCATGTCGGACGCACCATAAAATGGCAGGGTGAAGGGCTTGACGAAGTGGGCATTGATGCTGACACCGGCAAAACCATCATCGAGATTGACCCTCGTTATTTCCGTCCCACCGAAGTTGAGGAACTGCTGGGCGATGCCTCAAAGGCGCTCGAAGTTCTGGGCTGGAAACATACAACGACCTTTCCAGAGCTGGTCTCCATGATGATGGAAAGTGATCTCAAGATCGTCGCTGAAGAAAAAGACCGCAAGGACCGCAATGACTAAAAAAGTCAAACAACAGATGAAAGAGACCTATTCCCTTGCGGGCAAGCGGGTCTTTGTGGCGGGCCATCGTGGCATGGTCGGTTCGGCACTGGTGCGTCGGTTGGCCAGCGAGGGCTGCGATGTGGTGACCGCAACCCGCCAGGATGCCGATCTTACGCGGCAGGAAGAAGTTGAACGCTGGATGGAAAAGACGCGGCCGCAAGCGGTGTTTGCGCCGGCTGCCAAGGTTGGCGGTATTCTGGCCAACGAAACCTATCCAGCTGAATTCATCTATGACAATCTGATGATCGAAGCCAATATCATCAATTCCGCTCATAAAGTCGGGGTCGAAAAGCTTTTGTTTCTGGGCTCTTCTTGTATCTATCCCAAGATGGCGCCTCAGCCGATCCCCGAAGACGCCCTGCTCACCGGGCCGCTGGAGCCAACCAATGAATGGTATGCCATTGCCAAAATTGCCGGGATTAAAATGTGCCAGGCCTATCGGCGGCAATATGGCAGCGATTTCATTTCCGCCATGCCGACCAATCTCTATGGTCCAGGTGACAATTATAATCTGGAGACAAGCCATGTCATCCCGGCGCTGATCCGCAAGGCCCACGAAGCCAAGCAAAGGGGCGATCGCGAAATGACCATATGGGGCACCGGTTCGCCCATGCGCGAATTTCTCCATGTTGATGACGCTGCCGATGCCATGGTGCATCTGATGAAAAACTATTCCGATGACAGCCATGTCAATGTCGGCTCCGGCAGCGACCTGACCATTCTTGAACTGGTCGAAACTGTCAATGAAGTGGTTGGCTTTACAGGCAAAATCGTCAAAGACTCCAGCAAACCAGATGGCACGCCACGTAAACTCATGCAGGCTGATAAATTGCTGTCACTGGGCTGGAAACCCGCCATTCCCATGCGAGATGGCTTGCGCGATGCCTATAAGTGGTATCTGCAAAATATTGCTGATTAGAGCGTTTCAGGTTTGATATGGATCATTCTGACATTTGCGGTCCATAAAAAAATAGGAATATAATCCCCGCCCGGCACGCATGACATATCATTCTTCTTGTATATAAAACAAGGAGATGAGTGACCATGCCGAACGACACGCCAAATCTGAAGCTGCCCTATCTTATCGCGGCGCAGGCGCAAAAGCACGTCACCCACAATGAGGCCATCCGCAATCTGGACGCCATTGTCCAGCTTTCAGCCCTGGATCGCAGCCTGGTTTCTGCTCCCGCTTCACCGGCAAATGGTGATCGCTATATTGTCGCGCCAGCGGCGACCGGCGACTGGTTGGCAAAGGACGGGCAGATCGCCGCCTTTCAGGACAATGTCTGGAGCTTCTACCCGCCACAAGTGGGCTGGTTGTGCTGGGTGGCAAATGAGCTCAAACTGCTGGCCTTCGATGGCACAACATGGAACGTGATCTCCTCCAGCATTAGTGGCGGCCTGACAAATACCCTTAATACCAGCACTCGCAGCGCAACAACTGTTTTCGAACTGCGCGAAGAAGAGCTCATCCTGTCTGGTCCGTCAACAGACAGCACCATTCTCATTCCCGATCGCGCCATTGTCTTTGCCATCACCACCCGTACGACCCAGGCTATTACGGGTGCCGCTTCCTATGATTGCGGCATAGCGGGCGACATCAGTAAATATGGTGGCGCTCTTGGCGCGGCGGCGGGCAGCACAAATTCCGGCGTCACCGGCCCCACCGCATTTTATGCTGATACGCCGGTGCGCCTCACCGCCAACGGTGCTGATTTTACCGGCGGCAAAGTGCGTCTCACCCTTCATTTCATGCTTTGCACAATTCCCACATCA
>JAKIUO010000160.1 GCA_021647535.1 Hyphomicrobiaceae bacterium | reverse complement strand
CCAACCCGCAGGCGTCCTTTGAAGAGGTGCGCGACAAATATCTGGAGGGACGCGACAATGAGGTGGTCATCCATGTCATTTCGCCGCGCGTGTTTGAGGCGGCCGCCCTGCGGGTGTTGATGATCCTCTATCCTGGGACCTATTCCGGTGTTGCCAAGCCTGGGCGTCACTATGTGGAACTGTTGCCCGATCACTCCAATATGGACGAGGTGGTCGCGATTTTGCGCGATCCCGAGAGAGCCGGGGAAATCATAGAAAATGCCTATAAGGAGATCGCCTGTTCGCCGACATGGACCTATAAAAGTTTTATTGAACATTTCGACGAGGTCCTCGATCAGGAAATGCAGCCAATGGAGGGACGCCTGGCAAGCGGAAAACCGATTGCCAGTGCCGAATGGGAAGCGGAGCAACGCGCTGAATATGAACGCCGACAGGTGGTCAAACTTGCAGAGTTCAAGCGTCTGGAAGTGTCGAACTCGCAGGGCGTGCAAAAGCTCCAGAAGCGGATGCAATTTGTGCTGCTGCTGAACAAGGCACGGGTTGTTAGCTATGAATTTATCGACAAAAAAATGCCAGCTGTAATCTCTCGCCCTGTTTTGCGGATGGCGCAGGGGGCTTCGCGGAAAATCAAACCCCTGCTGCGAAAACTTTTATTGAGGGCCTGATCGACAGTTGTTTCTTGGACTATTTCAGTCTATGAAGTTTCAACATGAAAAATGGATATGCTGGCATTTGCGACGAGCATGCATTTTTCGCGAGATATTTTATTCGTCTTTGGCCATCGCCAAGATTTAAGAGGTTTATATATATGTGTGGCATTGCAGGAATTGTCAGCCTGTCAGGCGCTCCCATCGAACGGCTGGAACACAAGCTGGGTGTTATGGGTAAATTGATTGCCCATCGAGGGCCTGATGACCACGGTATATGGTGTTCGTCAAAAGGCAATGCCGGGCTGGCACATCGGCGCTTGAGCATTCTTGACCTCTCGCCCAGCGGCGCGCAGCCCATGAAAGGCCCCAACGAGACTGCGATTGTTCATAATGGCGAAGTCTACAACTATCTCGAACTGAAGGACGAGCTGAAAGACAAATGGCCGTTTCGCGGGCATAGCGATACAGAAAGCGTGCTGGCGGCCTATGCGATTTATGGCGATGATTTTGTCACTCATCTTCGTGGCATGTTTGCCACTGCAGTCTTTGATGAGAAGAACCAGAAACTGGTTGCCGTTCGCGACCGCTTTGGCATAAAGCCCTTTTACTATGCAGTGATTAAAGACGTTTTCTATTTTGCCTCGGAAGCCAAGGCCATTGTGCCTTTTTTGGAGCAGATCGAAACCGATCCCGATGCGCTCGCCCAATATCTGACCTTTCAATATGGTATTGACGAATTGACCCTGTTCAAGGGCATAAAGCAGTTAATGCCAGGGCACCTCCTGACCTTGAAAGACGGCTCCGTGCAGATCCGGCGTTACTGGGATGTTGATTATAAAATCGACTGGGATCATTCGCCACAATATTTTTACCGCCATTTGCGCGAGCTGCTTGATGACAGCATTGATGTCCATTTACGCAGTGATGTTCCCATTGGCGGCTATATGTCGGGAGGCATTGATTCAAGCCTGATTTCAATTCTTGCGGCCAAGCTCAGTCCCAAAAACAGGCATTGTTTCCATGGTAAATTCACCGATCATCCGGGCTATGATGAAAGTGACTATGCCCGCATTGCCGCCAAAGCGGCGTCCGCAGAACTGCATCAAATGGACATCACGTCTGATGATTTCCGGGATAATATTGAGAACATCATTTATCATCTCGACTTTCCCATCGCCGGGCCGGGGTCCTTTCCGCAATATATGGTTTCGCAACTGGCGGCCAGCAAGGTCAAAGTTGTGCTCGGTGGGCAGGGCGGTGATGAAATATTTGGCGGCTATGCCCGTTATCTCGTGGCTTATCTGGAGCAATGTATCAAGGCGGCTCTGGATGGCACGTCAAAAGACGGCACCTATGTTGTGACGCTGGAATCAATCCTGCCAAATATGGGGATGCTGCGTGAATACAAGCCGATGATGCGGCAATTATGGAGCGAGGGGCTGTTTGGCGATCTGGATCAACGCTATTTCCGGCTGATTGATCGCTCTGCCGACATGACCGATGAGGTGGATTGGTCGGAACTCGACAAGGAGGGTGTGTACCAGCGTTTTGATGCCATCTTCAACAATGAAATGAATGTGCGGGACGGGGCCTATTTCGACAAGATGACCCATTTCGATTTCAAGTGTCTTTTGCCAGCCCTGCTACATGTGGAAGATCGCATGAGCATGGCACATGGTCTGGAATCAAGAGTGCCTCTGCTTGATCACAGGCTGGTGGAATTCGCCGCAACGGTTCCAGCTAATGTGAAATTTGAAGCGGGTAACATGAAACATATGCTGAAAGTTGCTTTTAATGATACGCTGCCTTCAGAATTGCTGGAGCGCCGGGATAAAATGGGGTTCCCGGTGCCTTTGAAAGAGTGGTTCGCCGACGATCTCAAAGAGTTTGTCCAGGATATTTTTTCCAGCAAGCAGGCCCAGTCCCGCGCCTTTATGCGCAGTGATAAAGTTTTGGAGAGCTTTGGCAATGAAGCGCGTTTTTCAAGAAAAACCTGGGGTTTGCTCAGTCTGGAAATCTGGCATCAATTGTTCCATGATAAAGCTGCAGAGTGGAAGGCAAAAGCGCAATGACGCAAGATGAACGACAGCCTCAGAAAAATATTGACAGTAAAAATGCTGCGTTCTGGGATAATTTGTGCGGTTCTCAGCTGGCGCAACAGCTTGGTATTGAGGATGATTCAGCGCAAAGCCTGAAGAAATTCGATGACTGGTATTTCGGTTACTATCCGTACCTCTATACTCATATTCCCTTTGCAAAAATGAAAGACAAGCGGGTTCTTGAAGTGGGGCTTGGCTATGGGACAGTCTCTCAGAAAATAGCAGAAAGCGGCGCTGACTATAACGGGCTAGATATTGCTGCCGGGCCTGTTGGTATGGTCAATCAGCGGATGGGCCGGGGGGGACTGAACGGCAAAGCCGTGCAGGGCAGCATTCTTGAGCCACCCTTTGACGCGGCCTCATTCGACTGGGTTGTGGCGATCGGCTGTTTGCATCATACGGGAGACTTGACGGGAGCCATCAAGCAGGTTCACCGATTGTTGAAAACGGGGGGAGAGGCCATGATTATGGTCTATAATGCCTGTTCTTACCGTCAGCTTCAGAACAGCCCGATTACCACCCTGAAGCGCTTATACGCCAAACCCGAGACAATTGCAGATATTGCGGACACTTCTGGAGATAGCAAATCGCGCGGTGCCTATGATACGAATGACGAGGGCGATGCGGCCCCGCAGACGGAGTTTGTAAGCACAATGGAGCTGCAAGCCATGTGTAGTGATTTTTCTCAATGTTCGATTGTTGCGGAAAATATCGGCGAAGAGAGTCTGTTCAAAAAAATGTCGCGGCAGCGGGCTTTGAAATTTGGCAAGGCTGTAGGGCTTGATCTCTATTGTCATGTGGTGAAATAATATCACCAGGCTAAAACAAAATAGACTGACCTGGTTCTTGAGAAGATTTTGAAAGTTAAAACAGAATGACACAGGATGTGGACGAGGGTCAGCAGCGCATTAATCAGGAAAATGCCTCTTTTTGGGATGAACTATGTGGCAGTACACTGGCCACGCGGTTGGGCATTACAGATGACAGTCCGCAAAGCCTGAAGAAATTTGATGACTGGTATTTCGACTTTTATCCTTATCTTTTCACCCACATTCCCTTCAAGGCGCTGAAGGGGCAGAAGGTCCTGGAAGTTGGCCTTGGTTATGGAACGGTTTCTCAGGAAATAGCGCAGGCAGAAGCCGATTATACGGGGCTGGATATTGCTGCCGGGCCAGTTGCCATGGTCAATCACCGGATCAAACAAAAAGGCCTGAAGGGCAAGGCTGTTCAGGGCAGTATACTTGAGCCGCCCTTTGACGAGGGGAGTTTTGACTGGGTTGTGGCCATTGGCTGCCTGCATCATACTGGAGACCTTGCCCAGGCCATTCAATCGGTTCATGCTTTGTTGCGACCAGGGGGGCAGGCCATGATTATGGTGTATAGCGCCAGTTCTTACCGTCAGTTCCTGACCTCTCCGGTCGCCACCGTGAAAAGACTGATGTCCTCGCCGCAATCGGCGGAGCTGATTGGCAAAACAGATGGTGACCAAAAATCGAGAGGGTCCTATGATACGGATGGCGACGGGGAAGCGGCCCCTCAGACAGAGTTCGTCACCAAAAAAGAGTTGGCTCTTATGTGCCGGGACTTTTCAGGCTGCCAGATTACCGGTGAAAACATTGGTACACGGGGCTTTGTTCCCCGTCGGGCGGTCCTGAAATTTGGTAAAATTATTGGTCTTGACCTTTATTGCCAGCTCAAAAAGTAAAAATAACATTAATATGTCGAAATTTCATCCTAATTTTGTGTAGACTCGTATCATCCGTGTAGTTCATACTGCCTATATCTATAGTCTGACTGCCAGTTTTAGCAGATCTGGCAGTTTTAAAAGATCTGGTTTCTAAGGGAGACCCTGAATGCCTTTGCAATTGAGAAGTATTCGTTTTTGTTTTGTATCATCTTTGGCGGCTGGTTTGCTATTGCCGCTGCTGGCTTCGAAGGCTGATGCAGGCAGAATGGCAGATTGTAAGGCTTTTGCCCAGAAGGCCGTGCAGCAGAATCGTCAAAATCAAGATAATAATTGTGGTTACAGCGGAGCGCTGTGGCACAGTTTTCTTTTACGACATGTGAGACAATGCCTGGGAGCAACGCGTGCTCAACGGCGACAATTGTCGCATTCGCGCGACGATTTGATCAGCAACTGTGTGAATCCCCGAGATGATCGTTATGGCGGTCCTCGTAACGATCAATATAATGACCCGATTAATGATCCGGTGGATGACAATTACGATGCGCCGCGCAATGGGAACTATGGAAATCCACGCAATGACCAGTATAATGACAACAATGATAATGTGGACTATGATCGTGGTCGTGGTCGTGGTCGCGGTCGTGGTCGTGGTCGTGCCCCTGGTCTAAAAAAATGGTTAAGCGGCTATGGTCAGAAAAGCGGCTGGAGTACGAAAAGTCATATTCGACAGATGGCCGATGTCAATGGCGATGGTCGCGCTGATATTGTTGGTTTTTCGGACAAAGGTGTTTATGTGTCCCTGAGTCGCAACGGGCGTTTTGCCAAACCCTCTCTCTGGGTGACTGGTTTTGGCGGCAGTAATGGTTGGCTTATTTCCAAACACCCGCGCATGATGGTGGATGTGAATGGTGACCGGCGTGCCGATGTAGTAGGCTTCTCCGATAATGGCGTTTATGTTGCGCTTGCCCGTCGTGGTCGTTTCTCTCGCCCTCAGCGTTGGACCAGTGGCTATTCACAGGGTTGGACTACGGCCAGCCATGTCCGGCAAATGGCCGATGTCAATGGCGATGGCCGTGCTGATATTGTCGGGTTTGCCGATAAGGGGGTCTATGTTTCCCTGAGCCGTCGTGGTCGCTTTACAAAGCCCAAACTATGGGTGCAGGGATATGGAGCTGGCTGGAAGGTCAGCAAACATCCGCGCATGATGGCGGATGTGAATGGTGATGGTCGTGCCGATGTGGTCGGATTTGCTGATAAGGGGGTTTATGTTTCCCTGAGCCGTCGTGGTCGCTTTGCAAGGCCCAAACTATGGGTGCATGGATATGGAACCGGTTGGAAGACCAGCAAACATCCGCGCATGATGTCGGATGTGAATGGTGATGGTCGCGCCGATGTGGTCGGATTTGCAGATCGGGGCGTCTATGTTTCCTTGAGCCGTCGCCGGAGTTTCAGTGCCCCTAAACTTTGGGTGAAGGGTTATGGTGCCGGGTGGGATATCAGCGAAAACCCGCGGATTTTGGCTGATATTAATGGCGACCGTCGCGCCGATATTATTGGCATTGCAGGAAAAGGTGTTTATACGTCTATTGCGCGACGTGGACGCTTTTCCAAGCCGCGATTGGTTGTCAGGGATTTTGGCGGTAACAAAGGCTGGAAATCCAGCAAGCACCCGCGCGTCATCGGTGACGTTAACGGCGATGAACGCGCCGATATTGTCGGCTTTCATGACCGTAATGTATATGTCTGGACGGGCGGTCGGTGATCGTAGGCTGGTCGCCATTTGTCAAATAGACTTTTTGTAGTCCTGAAAACCCCACGCCCTCAATTTATAGAGGGCGTGGGGTTTTTGATATGTCATCCCGGTATGCAGTGAAAACCGTATACTGCGAATGCTTATACCAACCGCCCTTAATATTGATCCATTGCACCGGAGCGCTTTCCCCCAGCAGGGCTGGAGCGCGAGGTGGTTACCATTAGCCGAGCAATTTGTCGCTGCTGGTAAAAAGCACCCGGCCCCCTATGCGCTCAAACAGCGCCAGAGATCGAGCGGCTTTGATGGGTGGGGGATAGCGGCCCAGGGCAATTCAATTCTCGAAATCTTTGCTTCGCAAGCGGGCTGCTGCCCGCACCCGCTTGGGAGGAGGCCTCCCAAACCCACCCTTTTTTCACTTTCAAATAGAAAAACAGGTGGTTTGGAGCATCTGTGTTGATGGTCAAGCATAAAAAACTCCCTTTTACGCTCACCAGGAGGATGGCCGCCTTTCTCCCTGCACCACATATCGCTCCCCCGGCAGCGAGGTGAGGGCGACCGATATGCGGCTCCGGGAGGATGGCTTTTCGCACCTATTTTGATATTTTTTGACTACGATAGCGCTGGCACTTTTGCACTCCACAGACGATCATCGCGAATCAGCGCATTGGCCAGAACCAGCAGTTTCCTCATCACGGCGA
>JAKIUO010000159.1 GCA_021647535.1 Hyphomicrobiaceae bacterium | reverse complement strand
TGATTTTCTCAGCGTTCGGTTTTTCGTTTTCGCGCAGTGCGGGCAAACGGCGGTCATCATCATTTTCGCTTTTGTCATCCTCTTCGCGGCCTTCGCGATAAAGCGTCAAAAAGCCATCAAAGCGCAACACCTGACCAGAGGCGCGCAGACCATAAGGTTTGTTGTCGCCGCCTTTGGCGGTGATGTCGACGCTGGTGCGATCAAAGACGGCATCGCTCATTTGCGAGGCGATGGCGCGTCGCCAGATCAGCGTGTAAAGACGGATCTGATCCTTGTCGAGATATTTGGCGATATCATCCGGGTGGCGTGAAAAGCTGGTGGGGCGGATGGCTTCATGCGCCTCTTGTGCATTCTTGGCTTTGGTTTTGTAAACACGCGGCGCATCGGGGTGGTATTTGTCCCCGTAACGGGCTTTGATGGCCGCGCGGGCCTCATCAATGGCTTCGGGCACAATAGTGACGCCGTCCGTTCTCATATAGGTGATGAGGCCAGCGGTTTCGGAACCCAGCGATATGCCTTCATAAAGTTTTTGCGCCACTTGCATGGTACGTGAGGCGGCAAAACCAAGTTTGCGCGAAGCGTCCATTTGCAGGGTCGAAGTGGCAAAGGGCGGTTGCGGGCGTCTGATCTGCGGTTTGCTGACCACCGAAGTGATTTCAAACGAAGCGGTTTCCAGCGCTTTTTTGACCGGCAGGGCGACAGCTTCATTATTGAGTAGAAACGGGTTCTTTTTCTTGCCGTCCGGCTTGTCGAGTTTCTTGCCCTCAATGGAGACCAGTCGGGCCAGGAACTTGTCCTTTTTTTCCGACAGCATATTGGCGTCAATGGACCAGTATTCTTCCGCCTTGAAGGCTTCGATCTCGGTCTCGCGGTCGCAGACGAGGCGCAAAGCTACTGATTGCACCCTTCCTGCGGAACGCGAACCGGGCAGTTTGCGCCACAAAACGGGGGACAGCGTGAAACCAACGAGATAATCAAGGGCGCGCCGCGCCAGATAGGCATCGATGAGCGGAATATCGAGTTCGCGCGGATTGGCGAGGGCCTCCAGGATGGCGCTTTTGGTGACAGCATTAAAGGCGACGCGCTCGACTTCAACACCCTTCAGGGCTTTGCGTTTTTCGAGCACCTGCAAAATATGCCACGAGATGGCTTCGCCCTCTCTGTCGGGGTCAGTCGCGAGGATCAGTTTGTCAGAGCCTTTGACGGCGGCCGTGATCTCTTTCAGAGTTTTGGCCCCGCGCGTATCTGATTCCCAGTGCATGGTGAAATCATTGTCCGGTTCCACCGAGCCATTTTGCGAGGGCAAATCGCGGACATGGCCAATGGAGGCAATGACCTTATAATCTTTCCCCAGATATTTGTTGATGGTTTTGGCTTTAGCAGCCGATTCCACGATGACAATATTCATTGCTGTCCGTTTCTCGTTCTTCGGAATGTTAAATGCACTGATGGCAAGGTGCGTCAGCTGATCAGCAAAACAGATTCAGCCCTACTTTCAGATTGAATTTTCTGGCTGAGATGATCTCCCCACCAAAGTTGATCACGTCAATTGCCGTATGAAAATGGGCAATCACTTGCGTTCTGTCAATTGCCTAAAAAAAGATAGTTGGCGAAACGCACTGAATTTCGCACCATTAATGGTTGCAATTACTCGTGTCTAAAATTATAAATTGCATTCGAGCTGCGGTTTGATTTTATATCACTATAGCGGAAAAAGCTCGAAATGAAAGCGATGTGGATAAAGGCTTAAGGTAGGACCAGTCCAGTATAATATGGGCATTTGAGGGCGGCATATGGCGAATAAGAGAAGCGAAACGAATGTTATAGCGTTGCTAGACCATAGGCCCAGAGCTTCTGGTCCTGGGGATGGTGAGGTGGACACCAAGGATGTGAGCGAATTTATTGTTGATATGCTTGATGCGCTCATGAAAATCGCTGCGAAAAAAGATAGTTCCATTCTGCTTTACCTCTTGTCGATGGCCAAAGTCGAAGCCCAGGAATTGCAAAAGACAGAAGATACAAAGGAAGGTCGGAGTTAAAGCACCTGTCGAAACTCCACAGATAGAGCAGATTGCGTTCACTCGGAAACAGAAATAACTGAGCCGTTTTCCTTCGGTTTCAAGTAAATAAATGCTGGATATATCTGGATATTTTCAGATGTCTTTACATGGACACAGAATAAAACATCAGTTGAAATGAATGCGAGTGGGCGCAATTTGCTCTAACGCTGCGGCTAAAAGTGGCGAGAGGGTAAACATTTCACTCCAATATGTTACTGCGGAGCCAGACGGATATTCTGGGCACTGTCATTTTGTACTTTTCCAGCCAGCGACAATTCGATGAGAACGGCGCGCACCATGCGGGGGTGAAGCTTTGTTGCGCGTATGAGTTCATCTATTTCAACAGAGGTGACGCTGAGGGCATTGAGTATAATCTCGCGGCTGTCCTGGTCGGCATCGTGCCTTTCAAGTTCTGGCTGCTGCTCATCGCCCTCGAACAACTTATTGTTTTCAAAAAGGGAGGGCTGCTCCGTGTGATTGATTGTCGACATGGGGGTGAGGTCTTCAATGACATCAGCGGCCCGACCAATCAATGAAGCGCCGTTTCTGATCAGACTGTTGGGACCGCTGGCGCGCGGGTCAAGGGGGTGTCCGGGAACAGCCATGACGTGGCGGCCCTGTTCGTTGGCCAGACGTGCCGTGATCAAGGAGCCCGAGCGCAGATTGGCTTCGACAACGATGGTGCCAAGGGCGCTGCCAGCTATGATGCGGTTGCGGCGGGGAAAGTCTTGGGCGCGTGGTGCAAATCCGGGTGGATTTTCAGTTATCAACAGCCCGTTTTGTTCGATCTGGCGTTGCAGATCGCTATTTTGCGGGGGGTAATAATTGCCAATGCCTCCGGCGATGACGGCAATGGTTGCGGTTTGCAGCGCCCCGGAATGGGCAGCGGTATCAATGCCGCGCGCCAGTCCAGAGACAATGGCATAGCCTTCATTTGCCAGCTCTCCGGCAATTTTACGTGTGAATTTTTGCCCAATGGCCGAGGCATTTCTTGAGCCGACAATGGCGACGGCTGGCAGTTGGGCGAGATCGAGATTGCCTTTTACGTATAAGAGTGGTGGCGGGGCATCAAGGTGGGAGAGCGGCAGCGGATAACCTGGCTCTCCTCTGGCAACCAGAGTTGCGCCTGGCTGGCGCGCGGCCTGAAGCTCGCGTTGCACCATCTCGGTCGTGATCGGTGCGGCTGTTTTTTTGCCGCCACGACGGGCATATTCCGGCAACATTTCCAGCGCTTGTGCCGCGCCGCCAAAATGATTGACCATGCGCCAGAAGGTCACCGGGCCGACATTGCGCGTGCGAATAAGACGCAGCCAGTTCAATTTCTGTTCTTCACTCAATAAGCGAGAAACCGGTTTTTTGTCCTTATTCCTTCTTGCCAATTTGTCCCTCTTCGCCACTTACCAGACGTTTGATATTGTCTCTATGTTTGAAAAAAACCAGCAGGCTCATCAGCAGAATGATGAACACCAGTGCGTTCTGGCCGGTGGTCGCAGCGGCAAGAGGTAAAATGGCTGTGGCGATGAGGGCCGACAGCGAGGAAATTTTAAAGATCAGCGCAGCGATCAGCCAGACGCCGCAAAACAGAAGAGCGAAGGGCCAGTAGAGACCGATGAGCACGCCGATATAGGTGGCCACCCCTTTACCGCCTTTAAAGCGCAGCCAGACGGGAAACAGATGACCGATAAAAGCGCCAAGCCCGGCCAGCATGGCGGTTTCGATACCATATTTGGTCCCAATGAGCACGGGGAGCGTGCCTTTGAGCATATCTGCGAACAGGGTTGCCGCCGCTAACCAGCGATTGCCGGTGCGCAGGACATTGGTTGCGCCGATATTACCAGACCCCTGCAAGCGAATATCGCCCATCCCGAAGGCTTTGGTGAGCAAGAGGCCAAAAGGGATGGCTCCGGCCAGATAGCCAAATATGAAGGCCAGAATGGAAATATTTGAGGTGAGGTCAATACTCATGAAGCGGGCGGATCCTGTTACATAATGACAAAGGGTGTGCGCTCAAGACTAACGATAGAGTTCGCGTCCTGCAACAAATGTACGCAAGATACGCCCCTGCATACGCTCATTTTCAAAAGGTGTGTTCTTGGATTTGGATTTTAACAACAAAGAATCGACCAGCCACGGGATCATCGGATCAAAAAGCACAAGATCGGCGGGCGTGCCAATTTTCAGCTGACCAGCATCAAGCCCCAACAGGCTGGCGGGATTGGTGGAGGTGACCCGGAAAATTTCGGGAAGGCTCAAGGAGCCGTTGTGATAAAGCCGCAAAAGGGCGGGCAACAGGGTTTCAAGGCCAATCGCCCCATCAGAAGCCTGTTCGAAGGGATGACGCTTGACGTCGGCATCCTGGGGATCATGGGCCGACACCACAATATCAATCGTGCCATCCTTGACCCCGCCAATCAGCGCGATGCGATCATCTTCTGTGCGCAAAGGCGGGCGCATTTTGAAAAAGGTCCGATAAGAGCCGATATCGTTTTCATTGAGGGTCAGATGGTTGATGGAAACGCCGCAGCTGATCGGCAGGCCGCGCGTCTTGGCTTTGCGGATGACATCAAGCGAGGCGGCGCAGGAGATTTGTGCGGCGTGGTAGCGTGCCCCCGTCAACTCGACCAGCCGGATATCACGCTCCAGCATAATGACCTCAGCCTCAAAGGGGCGTCCCGGCAGACCAAGGCGGCTGGAAACCAGCCCCTCATTCATCACACCAGGATCGCCGAGCTCGTTATCTTCGGTAAAATGGACGATCAGCGCGTCATAGTCTTTGGCGTAAGACAGCACGAGGCGCATGGTTTTGGCGTTGGGAATGCTGTCCTTGCCATTGGTGAAAGCGATGGCTCCGGCTTTTTTCAACAGGCCGATTTCGGTCATCTCGACCCCGGCCAGCCCCTTGGTCATGGCCGCCATGGGATAGATATGCACATTGCCCGGGTCGGTGGCGTGACGCTTGATATAATCAACCAGTGCGACATCATCAATCACCGGCTTGGTGTTGGGCATACAGACCATGCTGGTGACACCGCCAGCCAAAGCCGCTTGTGAAGCGGTTGCCAGTGTTTCGCGGTGTTCTTGTCCTGGCACACCGGTATAGACCAGCATATCGACGAGGCCGGGGGCGAGGATTTTGCCGCCACAATCTATGACTTTGCTGCCTTTGGGGGCATTGCGTCGTAACTCAGGAGAGATCTGTTCAATGAGATCATCGCGGATCAGCAGACCGCCATGCTCAAGGTTGTCCTTCGCGGGGTCAAGCAGTTGGGCATTGATAAGGGCGATCGGCTGTTGTTCGGTTTGAGCCATCAGAAGCCGCCTCTTTGTTTCTCGTGCATACGGGTGGATAAGCTCTCGAGTACGGCCATGCGCACGGCAACTCCCATCTGCACCTGTTCCTGAATGACCGAACGCGGGTCATCCGCTATGCTGGAAGCGATTTCAACGCCCCGGTTCATGGGGCCAGGATGCATGATGATGGCGTCCGGTTTGGCGACGGCCAGCTTTTCCGCATCCAACCCAAAAAATCGGAAATATTCGCGTTCTGAGGGCACGTAGCTGCCATTCATACGCTCGCGTTGCAGGCGCAGCATCATCACCACATCCGCGCCTTTGAGCCCCTCGGCCATGCTGGTAAAGACCTCCGCCCCAAGCCGATCAGGGAAGGGCGGCAGCAGGGTGGAAGGGGCGATAATGCGCACCCTTACATTGAGGGCGCTCAACAGCTGGATATTGGAGCGGGCCACCCGTGAATGCAGAATATCTCCGCAAATGGCCACGGTCAGCGCTTCCAGTCGCCCTTTGGCACGTTTTATGGTGAGGGCATCAAGCAGGGCCTGTGTCGGGTGCTGGTGGCTGCCATCTCCGGCATTTATAACACTGCACGAGACTTTTTGCGCCAACAGCTCAACGGCCCCGGCAGCAAAATGGCGCACAACCAGCACATCCGGGCGCATGGCATTGAGGGTCATTGTCGTATCAATCAAGGTTTCGCCCTTGCTGATCGAAGAGCTTTTGACCGCCATATTCATGACATTGGCCCCAAGGCTTTTGCCAGCCAGCTCGAATGAACTTTGTGTGCGGGTGGAACTTTCAAAAAACAGATTGATCTGCGTCAGCCCCTTGAGAACGCTTTTCTTCTTATCTTCATGGGGGTCCAGCTCGGCAATGGTCTGAGCCAGATCCAAAAGCCCCATAATATCTTCACGGCTCAGATCTTCGATTGAAAGAAGATGAGGCCTGGAGAGGGCAAAGGGAGATTGTTTGTTTTTTTGTCTCATTAAAAACCGATCTATAGGGGCAACGGGATGAAACGGCAAGAGCTGGTGTGAGCCCGCGTGCTTTTTTTACAGCTTTACAGGCGGCGTGGTTAATCTGATGCGCCGCTAAAACCGCTATCGCGGTTGTCCTCGCCGGCCCTCTTTCCTGTAAAGGTTGGCGTGCTGCGCGCACAGCGGAAAAGGGCGCGCCCCTTTCATCCCCATCTTCAGGATTGGGGTTTGGGGACAAGTCCCTAACGGTGCTAAGTTTAGATATTTCTATCCGTCATTCCCGCCTTCGCGCACTAGTGTCCGGTTAAGGGGTTTGCACTCTTGGAAAAGAGTAGAGTTGCCAATCTTTTGGAGTAAAGTCAGGTTATCAAGACTTGATTTTACAAGAAAGGCAACTCTGATGTTCAGATCTAGCCCCAATTATTCATGAAGCAACCTGATCTGGTTGGCGGGTGTGGATCAAGCTGTTGTAATGTCGTATGATTTTGGTGCTTACACAAGACCTGACACCCCCAACGAAACCTCACACCGCCATGACCGACAATACACCACTTCTCCCCGG
>JAKIUO010000158.1 GCA_021647535.1 Hyphomicrobiaceae bacterium | reverse complement strand
CAGGCTGAAATTCAGATAATTGAAGACAGGCTGAACAGACGACCCAGAAAATGTCTCAACTACAAAACCCCATATGAGGTGTTTTCAAAGACGTGCACAGATGTTGCGTTTCAATGTTGAAGGGGCGCATAAAAAACCGAAAAAAGTGGAGCTTGTTAATCTTCTGTCAACCTTAGCATGGGCATATTGGAGAATATATAGTTACCCTCCATTGTTAATATGAAGGGCGTAGTAAAGCGTATTTGAGGAGTATGGACCGCGATGACGATCCATTTGAACAAGCCTGATTTGACCGAGCTTAAACCAAAGATCGCCGTGATTGGCGTCGGGGGAGCTGGAGGCAATGCCGTCAACAATATGATTGCGGCAGATCTAGAAGGCGTCAGTTTTATCGTCGCCAATACGGATGCTCAGGCGCTCACCCATTCCAAAGCAGATACAATCATTCAGCTCGGCGTGAATATCACCGAAGGTCTTGGTGCAGGCTCAAAGCCCGAAATCGGCGCGGCGGCTGCTGAAGAGAGCATTGATGAAATTCGCTCGCACATGGCTGGCCTGCATATGGTCTTTATCACAGCCGGTATGGGAGGGGGCACAGGAACGGGCGCTGCTCCTGTCATTGCGGCGGCTGCGCGCGCCGAAGGGGTGCTCACCGTTGGGGTAGTCACCAAGCCCTTTCACTTTGAAGGCCAGCGCCGGATGCGCTCGGCAGACTTTGGCATTGAGCTTTTGTCCGAGCAGGTCGATACGCTGATTGTCATTCCAAACCAGAACCTGTTTCGGGTCGCCGTCATGAAGACGACGTTTTCCGAAGCCTTTGCCATGGCCGATCAGGTGCTGCATGACGGCATTTCCTGCATCACGGATGTTATGGTCAAGGAAGGCATCATCAATCTGGATTTTGCCGATGTAAACCTTGTTATGCGCGGTTCCGGCAAGGCCATGATGGGGACTGGCGATGCGGTCGGTGAAAATCGCGGTCGCGAAGCTGCAGAGGCGGCCATCAGCAATCCGCTGCTCGATGATATTTCGCTGCACGGGGCAAAAGGATTGCTGGTCTCCATCATTGGTGGCCACAGTGACCTGACCCTTTATGAAGTGGATGAGGCGGCGAACCGGGTGCGCGAAGAGGTTGCACAAGATGCCAATATTATAGTCGGCACGGCTTTTGACGAATCGCTGGGCGGGGCTATCCGTGTTTCTGTGGTGGCGACGGGTCTGGATGAAAATCTTGTGTCTGGCCAGCAGACTGACGAAGTAAAGGCTGGCAGCACAAACCATCAGGGCCTGCCAGGCAAGCCAGATAAAAGTCTGGCCAACCGGCTTGAGGATATCACGCCTGGACCAGTCAAAGCTGATGCAGCCCTTGTTCCAGCGCCAGCGCCTTCCCCAGAACCGGCAATTGGCATCACAGGCCTGCCTGGTGAAAAGCAAGAGGCACAGATCGTTCCATCAAGAACGCTACCAGAGCCTGAAAGGCAAGCTTCACTTGCGGCTGAGCCGTTAAGCGCTACAGCCAAGAGCGGGAGTCCGGCTGAGCTGGATTATGTTGATCCTCCCTTGCGTATGCCCAGCATTGATGACTTTTCACCAGTCGGTCAGGCTTTGTTGCGCGAACAATATGAGGCTGTCGAGGAGGGTATGCCAAGCGCCGGGATAGAAGCTCATAAGGATCGCGCAGGCTTCTTTTCGAGATTGGCAGATCTGGCCACTGGAGGGCAGACAAAGGAGCGCACGCGACAAACTGTTGCAGAACAGCCACAAGTTGCGAGGCAAATGATGAGTGAGGCCGAATTGAGCCCCACGCCTTTCATGGATCCCCATGTGAAAGGAGGCGCTTTGTCTGGGGTACAGGTGACAAAGGGGTTAACGCCGGTAGATGTGAGCGAAGGTGCTGATTTCCCTTCGTTTTTAAGGAAAAATAGTTAGTTCTAGCCGTTCTCGAATAGCTGTTTTTGACATAAAAAATATCATTTTGGGCCACCGTCTTCTCTTTGAAAGAGAGGGCGGTGGCTTTGTTTGTGACATAAACCGTAACACTGCGTAAGAAAGCGTGATTTGGCCTTTATCCACCTCCTGCGTAGTCTGCAAATCAAGGTTGGATCAAAAATATTGATTCGGTAATGGTAGAATAGCTCAGCGTGGGACCTTTGCAGTTTCGTAACCATTATTCCAGATAATTTGGCGATCTTGAAATAAAGGGGAGCAGAAAGACAATTTCTGCCCGGGTTCAAAATAAAGGGAACGGCGCGTAAAATGACTCACAATATAATGAGCGTCAGGCAGACGACAATAAAACAAGATGCGGTTTTGAATGGTATTGGCGTTCATAGCGGATCTCCAGTCACATTACTTCTCTCACCATCTGACCCTGATACCGGGATACAGTTCATCATCACCAAAAACGGTGCGCCTATTGCCGAATTGCAGGCCACAAGCGAAGTCGTCAAGAATGTGACCTTGTGCACAATCATTGGGGATGAATATGGCGCGATTGCCGCGACAGTTGAACATCTGATCTCCGCTATTCGTGGCCTTGGCATCGATAATATCACCATTGAAATGGAAAGCGGCGAAGTGCCGATCATGGATGGCAGTGCCGCTCCTTTTGTTGATGTTCTGCTGGAAAGCGGCATCAAGGAGCAGACCGCACCACGCCGCTATATCAAGGTTCTTAAAACGGTTCGTGTCGAAGAAGACGGTGCTTTTGCAGAATTTCGCCCCCATGACGGTTTTCATCTCGATGTGACGATTGATTTTGAATCAGAGCTGATTGGCAAACAGTCGATCGCCCTTGAAGTGACCCCCTCCAGTTATGCCGCAGACCTTGCCAGAGCCAGAACCTTTGGCTTTATGAGCGATGTCGAAAAACTCTGGGCTGCCGGACGGGCGCTTGGGGCTTCCCTCGAAAATACCATTGCCCTTGGTGAAGACAAAATCCTCAATCCTGAAGGATTGCGTTACACCGACGAATTTGTTCGCCATAAAGCCATGGACGCCGTTGGTGATCTGGCGCTGGCCGGTGCCCCTTTGTTGGCTTCTTATAAATCCGTATGCGGTGGCCATAGCCTTAACTTCAAGGCCGTCGAGACATTGCTGGGCGACAAAAGTGCCTGGACTTATGTAGAGGCTCCACGCTCTCGCCAATATGCCCATGCTGAAATGGGAGACGGACTTGTTGCGGCCAATTTCGCCGCCATAAAGAATTGATTGTCCCCAATCATGTTATCTAAGGCCCATCTGACTTTTGCCAGATGGGCCATTTTTCTTTAGATTTAGCCTCATAGTCAGCCTTTTCGCCATGAGGAGCATAAAAGCAACATATTCAACAGGTCAATGTGATGATGTGCTGCTGTTTTTTGAAATGAGCTTTGTTCATATCTGTAATGAGGAACTCTCATAAGTAGATGTTTTTATGAGAAAATATGCGTTTTCATTGGTTTGAATTTTAGAGTGGAAATAGAGGGCAACCAGCCAGGCGTTTATCCTGGGGTCGGTGTATGTCGTTTTTCTCGTTGATCCGTTCTGAAAAAAAGCTGCTTCCTATTTAAAAGGACTTGAGGCGAAATAAAAAAATGCTTAGCCTGATTACTATGATAATAAATGGATCAGAATTTGTGCGCGGCGCTCAAGGGCGCTCTTGTGGTAAAAGCCTGCTTCATGTGGGTGTGCTGCTGGGTACGGCTCTGGTTCTGACAGGGTGTGGTTCGTCTATGACCTCGCTCGGCTCTCTCTTAGAGAGTAAAACAGCACCAAAAGATATTAAAGGAACGCCAGAAGAGCTTTACCGCCTTGGGGACGCCCGATTGACATCAGGTAATTATACGGTTGCCGAAAAATATTTCGAAGAAGTTGACCGCCAACATCCCTATTCACCGCTGGCCCGTCGCGCAATTGTCATGGCTGCCTATGCCTATTACAAGGATAGAAAATATCCTGAAGCCATCTCCGGCGCAAAACGCTATGTGACCCTGCATCCCGGCACCAAGGAAGCTGGACTGGCGCAATTCATTATCTCCAGTTCCTATTTTGATCGCATCAAAAATCCGCAAAATGATCAAACTGCCACGCGAAAAGCGCTCAAAGAACTTAAAGTGCTGGTGCGGCGCTATCCCAATAGTCGTTATGTGGAAAAAGTCAAAAACCGCATCAAGATTGCCAATGATGTGTTGGCCGCCCACGAGATGGAAGTCGGGCGCTTCTATTTGAACAATGGCAGCTATCTGGCCTCGATCAATCGTTTCAAAACTGTCGTCAGGGAATATCAACAGACAAAACAGGTTGAAGAAGCTCTGTCACGATTGACGGAAGCCTATATGGCCATGGGCATCACCAATGAGGCGCAAAGCGCCGCTGCCATACTTGGCCACAACTTCCCCAGTTCGAAATGGTATCATGACAGCTATGCTCTGTTAAAAACGGGCGGATTATTGCCACGCGAACATAAAGGCTCATGGATCAGCCGCACATGGAAAACAGTGAGCAAAGCCGTTCTTCCTGGCTAGTCTTCACCAAAGCATGTGTTCGTGCCGTTTTTTAAAGGTTGTTCTTTCTATGTTCTTGTGTATTATGATGAAATGACAGGGCAGAAAACACCCTCCTGATTCTTTACAAATCTGAAGGAGGGAGCTGCTCCAGCATTAGAGCAGTGACTTTTAACAGGCGAGGACGGAGATGCTGGCAGCTTTATCCATTCGCAATATTGTACTCATTGAACAGCTCGACCTCGACTTCACCACTGGCCTTACGGCTTTAACGGGTGAGACCGGTGCTGGAAAATCCATCTTGATGGATAGTCTGGGCTTGGCACTTGGTGCCAGAGGAGATGCCCGGCTGGTGCGAGAGGGGGCCGATAAGGGGCAGGTCACAGCTATTTTCGAGCTGCCTTTAGATCATGGCGTGTTTGCATTTTTGTCAAAAAACGAGCTTGAAGCTGATGATCAACTTGTGTTGCGCCGTGTACAAAATAATGACGGTCGTACCCGCTCTTTCATCAATGATGTGCCGGTTAGCCTGGCTCTGTTACGTGAGCTTGGGCAAAAGCTGGTGGAAATTCACGGACAGCATGATGACCGGGCGCTGCTTGATATCACCACCCATAGATCGCTGCTTGATGCCCATGCGGGGCTGGGGCGCGAGCTTGGACAGATTGCCAAAAGTTTTGAGCAAATGAAGGCCGCCCGCCGCGCTTTTGATGATCATTGCAAAGGTATCGAACTGATCCGCGAGCGCGCCGGTTATTTGACCCATGTACTGGAAGAATTGCGAGATCTCGATCCCCGGCCCAATGAAGAAGAAGAACTGGCGGGGCGTCGCCAAATGATGATGAGCGCCGAAAAAATCGCCAAAGACCTGACATCAGCTGAAAAAACCCTGTCAGAAAGAGGAGGGCTGAAAGGTCTGGCGACCATCTTGCGCAAGCTTGAGCGCCAGCCTGCGGGAGCCCGAGAACTGCTCGACCCCGTCACCAGCGCCATCGAAAAAGTGCTGTTGGAAGTCAGTGAAACACGGGCGGAGATCTATAATGCCTTGTCGCGCACCCGCTTTGCGGCCAGCGATCTGGATGAAGCCGAACAGCGCCTGTTTGCCTTGCGCGAAGCGGCCCGCAAATACAAGGTGCCGGTGGTTATGCTGCCGGAAATGTATGACAAGATCAAAGGGGAGTTGGCTGCGCTTGATGCCAATGAAGAACAATTGGCTGCCTTGCGCGAAGCTGTGGAAAAAACACTTGAGGACTATACGACAAAAGCCGATGAGTTGAGCAAGAAGCGTGTAAAAGCCGCCAACCGTCTCGATAAGGTGGTGGAAAAAGAGTTAGGCCCTTTGAAACTCGAAAAGGCCAGATTTATCACCAAGGTCGTGAGTGACCCCGAAAATGGGGGGGCCAGTGGCTATGACAAGGTTGTTTTTCATGTCAGAACCAATCCGGGCTCGAAGCCTGGGCCTTTGTTGCAAGTGGCATCTGGTGGCGAATTATCGCGCTTTATTCTGGCCCTGAAAGTGGTGTTGGCTGCAAATGGTGCGGCTCCTGTACTGGTTTTTGACGAGATTGACAAAGGAGTTGGCGGGGCAACGGCCACTGCGATTGGCGAGCGTTTGTTGCGTTTGTCGCAAGGGCTGCAGGTGTTCGCGATTACCCACGCTCCGCAAATCGCCGCGCTGGCGGATGGTCAGATGAAGATTGCCAAAAACATCGAGAAGGTTGGGGGCAAAGAAAAAACCGTGACGACAGTCAGTTCTCTTTCGGTTAAACAACGACGTGAAGAAATCGCCCGTATGTTGGCCGGGAGTACGGTGACAAGCGAAGCGCGAGCGGCGGCAGATCGTTTGATAAGGAATGAAGTGTGAGCGACAAAGCGGCGGACGGGCAGGTAAAAGTGGGCGTTGAAGAGCTTGACATGAAGCAGGCAAAGGCCGAACTGGCGCAGCTTTCCAAGGAGATCAACAAAGCCGACCAAGCCTATTATCAGCATGATGAACCGCTGATGGATGATGCGAGTTATGATAGGTTGCGCCAACGATTATTGGCCATCGAAGCCAAATTCCCGAAATTGCAACGTCCTGATAGTCCAAGCTTCAAGGTGGGGGCGGCGCCAGTAGCTGGCTTTGAAAAAGTTGCGCATAGCGTGCCTATGCTGTCGCTGGGCAATGCTTTTTTGGATGAGGATGTGACCGAATTTATTGAACGCATCCGCCGTTTTTTAGGGTTTGATGAAGCGCAAGAGCTGGAAATCACTTCGGAACCCAAGATTGATGGTCTGTCCATTTCCCTGCGTTACGAAAACGGCAGGCTGGTGGGAGGGGCGACCCGGGGGGACGGCAGCGAAGGGGACAATGTTATCAGAAACATCATGACCCGGAAGGAGATCCCCAAGCGCATTGAGGCGGATGATTTTCCTGCTGT
>JAKIUO010000157.1 GCA_021647535.1 Hyphomicrobiaceae bacterium | reverse complement strand
CAATAAGCCGCTGGCGCGGCTGGCCCTCGCCGGGCAGGCATTTTTGCAGATCGCACCAAAGGCGAGCCTTTGGAAACCATTTTGGGGGGAAGGATTCCCCAGCTCCTTCTTGAAATTCAAAAAAGGGCGGATTTGGGAGGTCTTCTCCCAAGTGGGCCAGAAAACGGATAATGGGCGACAGCCCACTTGCAGAGCAAGCTTTTCAGACCTGCGATCTGTCGCACGCCTTTACAATATTGTGAACTGCATTTGATCGGCTCATCGGCTATACAGCAAACAGACTTAAAGCCATTATAAGGGGGACGACACACATGGCCACATTAGGGGAAGCTGGATCTTGGCGGCTTATTGTTTTTTTCGGGGTGCTGATCACCCTGCTCATCCTTGAAACCTTGATGCCGCGCCGCAAAACGGCCAGAGACAGCAAAGAGCGCCTCTCGACCAATGCTCTGCTGACAGTGTTTAACGGCGTTGTCATGGGGCTGGCGGCCCGTCTGGTCGTGCCGATTGCCGCTGTTTCCGCTGCCATTTATGTTGGCGAAAAGGGCTGGGGGCTGTTTAATATCCTCTCGCTGGACCCGACGCTGGAAATTGTGCTGTCGCTGATCCTGCTCGATCTGGCCATTTACGGCCAGCACGTCGCCGCACATTATGTGCCGATACTCTGGCAGTTTCACAAAGTACACCATTCCGATGTCGAGTTTGACGTGACGACGGCCTTGCGTTTTCACCCCATCGAGATTTTTATCTCCATGTTGTGGAAAATCGTTCTGGTGTTTATCCTTGGCCCCTCGGCCTTTGCGGTCATTTTGTTCGAGATGATCCTTAATGGTTGCGCCATGTTCAACCATTCCAATATCAAATGGCCGTTCTGGGTCGATCGCTTCATCCGCCTGTTCATCGCCACCCCCGATATGCACCGTATTCATCATTCGATTATCCCCAGAGAGCTCAACAGCAATTACGGCTTTTCGATCTCCCTCTGGGACCGCATATTCGGCACCTATACCTGGCAACCGGAAAGGGGGCATGCGGATATGGAAATCGGTCTTGAAAAACATCAGGATATAGAACCAACAAAATTCTTATGGTCGCTGAAATTTCCCTTCAGCTAAGCGCCAGTCAGCACAGCTATATTCAGCAAGCACCCCATTACAATCATCAGTACAAGCCCCGACTTAGACTGGATATAGTTCCGCACCTGCCTTTATTTTGGCACGAATCAGGTAGTATCTTAACAATAGATTAAGAACTGATGAGCTGCCACAAACAAACGACAGCAAAAGAAATCAGTCAGACTTTGTCTGCCCCCTTTACAGGGGAGCAGACATGAAGCGCCGGTTCGAAAATGCTGTCCAGAGGTCTCGCATAGGAGGGCATGAACCGGCGCTGACCCTATCCCCTAGCGATGCATTATAAATTCGCTACGCGAATGGGCTATCGCGCTCCACCTTCTTTCTAGCCCATTCGGGGAAAGCATCCAGGGCGATTCAATTCACCGCATTGAATGAGTGGGTAAATGGGTTTCATATTTTCCTCATGAAGATGAGGAGGCTCAATCTATGAGCAATGCGACACTGTTTGATGCCCTTTGTGGCATAGAAGTGGCTCGGTTTGTTTGGACAGTTTGGGTTGGTTTTATAAGTGGGTTCTGGCCTTTTTCATGCTGCGACCGGGATGGGTTACGGCGGGTTGAAGTAAGCCTGATCCGGGGTTTGCCGGTCAAGCGATGAGCGGGGTCTTTTTTCGTTGTAGAAGGTCAGATATTTACCGATGGCCGCACGCGCTTGCGGCACGTTTTCGTAGGCATGCAGATAGACTTCCTCATATTTGATGGTGCGCCACAGCCGTTCGACAAAAACATTATCGCGCCAGGCTCCCTTGCCGTCCATCGATATTTTAATCCCGGCATTTTTCAGCACGTCCGTGACGGCCATGCTGGTGAACTGGCTGCCCTGATCCTTTGCCCGGCAGTTGATTGCAGAGCAATCAATGAGAGGGAGTATTGAAAGTCTCCGGTTTGCCATAGTGAAACAACGCCTCCTTGAGGGCGGCGATGCAAAAATCGACCTCCAGCGTGATCGACAATCGCCACGCCAAAACCCGTCTTGAAAACCAGTCGACGATGGCCACGAGATAGACAAACCCTCGTTTCATCGGGATATAACTGATGTCGGTCGCCCACACCTGATTGGGCCTTGTGACCGCCAGATCGCGCAACAGATAGGGATATATTTTGTGTCCCGGTTGCCGTTTCGAGGTGTTGGGGCGACGGTAAATCGCCTCTATTCCCATGCATTTCATCAGCGTTCGTACATGCAAACGTCCCACCTTGAAGTCTTCGCCAAGCAGTAAATCGCGCAGCATACGACTGCCCGCAAAAGGATAAAGCAGGTGCAACTCATCGATCCGGCGCATCAGTTTGAGGTCCGCTTCAGACACCGGGCGAGGCTTGTAATAAACACTGCTCCGGCTCATACCAAGTACTTTGGCCTGATGGGTCAGCGGCAATTTGTGGTCTCGGTTGATCATTTCTTTGCGCTCAGCAATCCCGCCTTGGTGAGCGTCGTTTCTAAAAAATTATTTTCCAAAGTGAGCTCGCCGATCTTGGCGTGCACATCAAATTGCTGCGCCAGCTCACTCAGGGTCTTCTCTCCCTTGATCGCTTCAAGCGCCACTTTGGATTTGAATGCGGGCGTACGGTTTCTGCGTGGTCGTCTCGTCATATAAGCTCTCCTGTTGCACGGCAATCATGCCGCGTTACAGGCCAAAAATCCACTTATAGCAGCTGTACAGATTTCCCGAGCCACTTCTCTCCCTGGATTTGTGCCAAGTCTGCCAGAATTGTGCCAATAAATAAAGCTGTGCCAGTCATCATGAGTGACGACTTTATAACTTGCTGTTTCTCTTGGTGTTTTTTGGTGCACCCGGCGAGATTCGAACTCACGACCTCTGCCTTCGGAGGGCAGCGCTCTATCCAGCTGAGCTACGGGTGCCTGGGCACCGCTTTTTATGTTAGCGGCGCAAATCGACATCGGCATGGTGACCCTACAATAAAGAAATGGTTCTCGCAATCGCTTCGTAGTGCTATGTTGTCAGCGGTGGAAAGCAAAGGGGGAGGGAAACTTTATCATGTCATTTGCAGGGATAAACTATCTCGCTGTTTTTGTGGCGGCAATTGCCGGGTTTATGGTTGGTGGTGTCTGGTATGGGGCGTTGTTTGGCGAGCGCTGGATGAAGGCGGCTGGACTGAGCAACGAGCAGGTTAAGGGCGGCTCGCCTCTGTCATTTGTCGTTGCTGGCTTGGCGGATTTTCTCATGGCCTGGATGCTGGCCGGGGTCATCGGCCATACGGCTGGTGAGATTAGTCTGGTCAAGGGGCTGTTGGTGGCGCTTTTCGTCTGGCTGGGCTTTGTGCTCACGACCAATGGTGTCAATAATTCCTTTCAGATGAGGCCTCTCGCCTTGACAATTATTGATGCTGGGCATTGGCTTGTTGTCTTGCTGGTAATGGGCGCTGTGGTCGGCTTGTTTGGAGTGTGATTTGTGAACGAAAAAAGTAATGAGAGTGCGCAAGCGGGTGAATATTTGTGCGCCATGAGCGATCTTGAGGCCACAGGGGCGTTTGGTGTGGAGCGCCCTGATGCCCCTGATCGCCGGACGCTTGTCAATGCGCCACCCGGCTCGTTTGAGGGGCCGCCGCAGCGCATTGTTGTGGTGCATTTTGGCAAGGATCTGCGCGCCTATGTCAATAGCTGCCCCCATATGCGCCTGCCGCTGGAGCTGTTCCCCAACCGTTTTCTGGATGAAGTTGGCGAGCAGCTGGTGTGCTCGACCCACGGGGCGCGCTTTAATGTGTCGGATGGCGAATGTACGAGCGGGCCGTGTCGCGGTGATGTTTTGCGCCCTGTCAAAACGACGGTGTCTGACGGAAAAATCTTTTATGACCCAGCTCAGTTTGAGGACTGAGGCAAGCCTTTGCTTTTTTGGTGCGCGGTGATTATACCAGATAGCATATATGTATTGAGATGTGGGATTTGCTGCGCAAGTGGGCTGCCGCCCACACCCGCTTGGGAGGAGACCTCCCAAACCCACCCTTTGTTAAATATTAAAAAGAAGGGGGTTTGGGGGAGCACTTTTCCCCAAGCGGGTCTGGGCGGCAGCCCGGTCGCAAAGCGAATGAGGTAATAAAGGGACTTTTGAGTATGTCTGATAGCAAAGTTTATGAAGTGCCGGGCGAGTGGGCGGCAAAGGCTTTTGTCGATAATGACAAATATCTTGCCATGTACGAGCAAAGTATCAGCGACGCCGATGCCTTCTGGGGCGAGCAGGGCAAGCGCCTTGACTGGATGACCCCTTATACCAAAGTTAAAAACACCAGCTATGCGCCGGGCAATGTGTCGATCAAATGGTATGAGGACGGCACGCTGAATGTCGCCGCCAACTGCATCGACCGGCATCTGGAAACGCGCGGCGATCAGGTGGCGATCATTTGGGAGAGTGATGACCCGGACAAGTATCAGAACATCACCTATAAGCAGTTGCATGAGGCCGTCTGTAAATTCGCGAATGTATTGAAGGGGTTGGGCGTGCAAAAAGGTGATCGCGTCACCATCTATATGCCGATGATCCTTGAAGCGACTTATGCCATGCTGGCCTGTGCGCGTATCGGTGCGGTTCATTCCGTGGTGTTTGGCGGCTTTTCGCCTGACGCGCTGGCCGGGCGCATAATTGATTGCGACAGCCATTTTGTCATCACCGCCGATGAGGGCCTGCGCGGCGGCAAACCCATCCCGCTGAAAGCCAATACCGATAAGGCTGTGGCGCAATGCGATAGGGTGGAAAAGGTGCTGATCGTGCGCCATACCAAGGCCGATCTGGATTATGTCGCTGGTCGTGACGTGCTTTATGATGAGGCCGTGCAGGAGGTCAACGCGGATTGCCCGCCAGAGGAAATGAACGCCGAAGACCCGCTGTTCATCCTCTATACTTCTGGCTCCACCGGCAAGCCCAAGGGCGTTTTGCACACCACCGGCGGCTATCTGGTTTATGCCAGCATGACCCATCAATATGTCTTCGATTATCATAACGAACCGGCTGGCCCTACGGACGCCGGGACCAGCAAAAAAGCTGATATATACTGGTGCACGGCAGATGTCGGCTGGATCACCGGTCACAGCTATATTGTCTACGGGCCGCTGGCCAATGGCGCCACCACTTTGATGTTTGAAGGCGTGCCAAATTATCCTGACGCCTCACGCTTCTGGCAGGTCTGCGACAAGCACAAGGTCAATATTTTCTACACGGCACCGACGGCGCTTCGCGCTTTGATGGGAGCTGGCGATGAGTTCGTCAAAAAGACCGACCGCTCTTCGCTGAAGCTTTTGGGCACGGTGGGTGAGCCCATCAACCCGGAAGCCTGGGAATGGTATTATAATGTCGTTGGCGAGCAAAATTGCCCGATTGTTGATACCTGGTGGCAGACCGAAACCGGCGGCATCATGATCACACCATTGCCCGGCGCAACCAGGCTGAAACCAGGTTCGGCAACGCGGCCTTTCTTTGGCGTCAAACCCGAGCTGGTGGATGCTGATGGTAAAATCGTCGAGGGCGCGGGGCAGGGCAATATGATCCTGACCGACAGTTGGCCCGGGCAGATGCGCTCGCTTTATGGCGACCACAAGCGCTTCGAAGAAACCTATTTCTCCACCTATGAGAATGTCTATTTCACCGGCGATGGCGTGCGCCGCGACGAAGACGGTTTTTACTGGATCACCGGGCGCGTTGATGATGTCTTGAATGTTTCGGGCCATCGCATGGGCACCGCCGAAGTCGAAAGCGCTTTGGTGGCCCACGAAAAAGTCGCCGAGGCTGCCGTCGTTGGCTATCCGCACGACATAAAGGGGCAGGGCATTTATTGCTACGTCACCTTGATGAGCGGGCTGGAAGGTTCGGACGACCTCAAAGCCGAACTGGTCAAACAGGTGCGCTCGGAAATCGGCCCCATCGCCACCCCCGACAAAATCCAGTTCGCCCCCGGCCTGCCCAAAACAAGATCCGGCAAAATCATGCGCCGCATTTTGAGGAAGATCGCCGAAGACGATTTCGCAGAGCTGGGTGATACCTCGACGCTGGCCGACCCTACTGTAGTAGAAGACCTCATAGAAAACCGCCAAAACCGCGCGTAACGGCGAAGGATAGAGGGAAGAGCCTCTTGCCCCCTCTCCCTCTCCCTCTGGGAGAGGGTTGGGGTGAGGGGCTAAAGCAAGAGAATGTCCTGCGCGGACAGCGGTTAAGGGTCCAGACCCTTAACAATCCCAATCTTTTGGAAGAAATATCTGGTCGGTCGGGGTTTGCAGCCCCGACCATGCGTTCATGCAAGCGCTGGCAAGGCTTCATGCCGTATTTTGGTTGTAAAGCCATTTTAGGGTTCCTGATGCACTCAGCGCAGGCTTGAACAAACAGGTAGGGTTGCAAACCCCGCCCGGCATCAGGCTCGGCGGGTAACAAGGAATCACAAATGGCTGGATATATTTTACACTACTACAACATCATCGACAGATCGCGTGTTGATGAACTGGGACCAATGTCCCTTCCGGGCGTTGAGAAGTGCGGCGGTGAGATCATCGTTGCCAGTCCCGTTAAAATGCTAAAAGACAAGACTACATATTCCAATATGATCATCTACAAATTTGAAAGTTTTGAAACGGCTCTGGAGTGCTACAATTTAGAGAGTGAAGAATTTCGTAAATTTCGAGATCAAATCGTCGATGTAATCACTATGGTTCTGCCCGGTCATAGCGCGACAAAAAGCGTCATCAGTTCGGGTTATTTCCAAGGCTAGAGCCTTGATCTGTAACGTTTCCATCAACTTTTTGCGTCAACTCACACGAGTTTCTTTTCTTAATCGTT
>JAKIUO010000156.1 GCA_021647535.1 Hyphomicrobiaceae bacterium | reverse complement strand
TGCCTCGATAGGGGGAAGGGTGAACAAAAAAATGTGGAAAAAAACCATCCACTACGGGCCGGTTCCTAGAACCTATACAGAACCTAAGAGCGAAATATAAAAATGAGATTTTACCCTAAGTCATTGATTTCCTTGGTAGGCGCACGGGGACTCGAACCCCGTACCAGCTGATTAAGAGTCAGCTGCTCTACCAACTGAGCTATGCGCCCCACAAGGGAGGGGGCGTGAGAAAACGACGCCCCTGTTGGATAGGTTTGCCAAGCTATCATTGGCTGATTGGCAAGTCCAGTGTTGAAATCGGGGCAGGGCAAATCGAATTTGATCGGCAATCAGCCCTTGCCAAACACGCGCTCGAAGATCGTGTTGACGTGTTTGGTGTGGTAGTCGAGGTCGAACTTGTCTTCGAGTTCTTCGACTGAAAGCGCCTTCATAACATCCTTATCGTTTTTGAGTTCGGTGAGGAAATCTTTTTGCTCTTCCCAGACCCGCATGGCGTTGCGTTGCACGAATGTGTAGCTGTCTTCACGCGATACACCGGCTTGTGTCAGGGCCAGCAAAACGCGCTGTGAGTGCATGAGGCCGCCCAGCTTGTTCATGTTTTCCTGCATTCGGGCGGGATAAACAATGAGCTTTTCAATGACCATGGATAGTCGTTTCAGGGCAAAGTCGAGGGTGATGGTGGCGTCGGGGCCGATCATGCGCTCGACCGAGGAGTGGGAGATATCACGCTCGTGCCACAGGGCGACATTTTCCATGGCGGGGGCGGCGTAAGCGCGGACCATGCGAGCCAGACCGGTGAGGTTTTCGGTGAGGATCGGGTTGCGCTTGTGCGGCATGGCGCTGGAGCCTTTCTGGCCCGGTGAGAAAAACTCCTCGGCTTCCAGAACCTCGGTGCGTTGCAGGTGGCGGATTTCAACGGCGAGGCGCTCTACAGAGCTGGCGACCACGGCCAATGTGGCAAAGAACATGGCGTGACGGTCGCGCGGGATGACCTGCGTTGATACCGGCTCTATTTTGAGACCCATTTTTTCGGCGACATGAGCTTCCACTTGTGGGTCGATATTGGCGAAGGTGCCAACGGCTCCCGATATGGCGCAGGTGGCGATTTCATCGCGTGCTGCAACGAGGCGCTGCTTGTTGCGGTCGAACTCGGCAAAAGCTTGGGCCATTTTGAGGCCAAAAGTCATGGGCTCGGCGTGGATGGCGTGGGAGCGGCCAATGCAAACGGCATTTTTATACTCGTAAGCGCGCTCTTTCAAGGCTTCCAGCAGCTGATCCATATCAGCAATCAGCAGATCGGCGGCTTTGGTGAGCTGCACATTAAAGCAGGTGTCGAGCACATCGGATGAGGTCATGCCCTGGTGAATGAAGCGCGCTTCGTCGCCGACAATCTCCGAGAGATGGGTCAAGAAGGCGATGACATCATGTTTGACTTCGCGCTCAATCTCGTCGATGCGCTCAATGTTAAAGGTTGCCGCATTGCCTTTTTCCCAGATCACCTTGGCAGCTTCCTTCGGGATCACGCCCATATCGGCGAGGGCATCAGCGGCATGGGCTTCGATTTCAAACCAGATGCGGAATTTGCTTTCCGGGGACCAGATGTCTGTCATTTCGGGGCGGGAATAACGGGGGATCATGGGAACACTTTCTGATTTGGGGCCGATTGGCCATTCGGGGCGTTGGTTTGTACGCTCTGTCTGGGCATTAGTGGTTGTAATACTCAACTGTATGGCCTTGGTAAAGCAAAGATTTGTTTGGGCCGATGGTCAGTGTGGCTAGGGTCTGATACTCAACAGCCCCTAGTGGAAAATAACGGTTTTGCTTTCATTGATGAGGACGCGTTGTTCTATATGATATTTGACAGCGCGGGCCAGCACGCGGCGCTCGATCTCGCGGCCAGCGACCACCAGTTCATTGGCTGACATATTATGAGAAACACGCTCGGTTTCTTGCTCGATGATAGGCCCCTCGTCAAGATCGGGGGTCACATAATGGGCGGTGGCGCCAATGATCTTGACGCCTCTGGCATGGGCCTGGTGGTAAGGGCGCGCCCCCTTGAAGCTGGGCAGGAAGGAGTGGTGGATATTGATGATGCGCCCGAGATAGTCATTGGCAAAGCGGTTCGACAGGATTTGCATGTAGCGCGCCAGAATAACCAGATCAACCTGATCCTTTTCGATGATCTCGCGCACCGCTTTTTCCTGCCTGGCTTTGCTGGATTTGCTGATGGGCAGGCAGTTATAGGTGAGGCCCTCGCGCTCGACGATCTGGCGGCAGGTTTCGTGATTTGAAACAACGCGGGTGATCTCCAGCGGCAAGGAGCCAATGCGCCAGCGATAGAGCAGGTCAGCCAGGCAGTGGTCCTGTTTGGAGACCATGATCATGACGCGTGTTTTCTGGCTTTGCGGGCGCATTTCCCACCACATGGAATAGCGCCGGGCCAGCGGACGAAAGCGTTCGCGCATTTTTTCCAGATCGGTGTTGGCGGGGGCTGAAAAATGCAGACGCATGAAAAAATGGCCGGTATCAGGATCGCCAAATTGTGAGCTTTCTTCTATATTACAATCGAGATCGGCAAGTGTACCGGCAACAGCCGTGACAATGCCGCGTTTGTCCGGGCATTTCAGGATAAGAAGATATTCGGGTGGTGTGGTATTCGTCATGTTCTGTCCGGGTTTTCCACATGTTGGATTGCTTTTATAACCGGTTTTTAGCGCTCTGAGGGGCAAGGATCAACCGATTACGTTTTTTTGAGCCCTGTTGATTGGATTTATAGCCAGCGGCTATGGCGATTTGGCTGCTGACGGGTGAACCTCGTTGATCGGACAACGGTTTTTCGCAAACCTTGTCAGATCTTCGAGTGTTTTGAGTATACAGTAAAAAACAGGTGTGATAAGGGCAGAATGGAGTGGACTTTGACACTTTGAGATAGAAAGTAAAGCGATAAGGGGGGGCTGATAGAATGAAACGGAGCAGGGGCCATGATGGATAAGACACCGCTTTTTGTTTCACTTTTTCGGTATATGATCCTGATTTTTTTACAGCTTTCTGATGGCTTGAGCGCGAACGACACGGAAATGGAATTATGAACGAGCAAAGAAATATTCCTTTGAGTGAAGGGGAGAACCCTGTCTTGAGAGATGAGGCCTTCGTAAATTCCGAGCAGCCCAAATCTGGACAGGTGCCTGACCTGGGGCTTGGTTTGGGTCTGGAGCGTATCGGAGAGTTTGCCATAAGACGTCCCAAGCGGGGACTGGTGGCGCTTTTGATCCTTTCGCTGATTGCTGTTTTTGGTGTGAGTTTGATCAAAGTTGATGACAGCCTGACCGAGTTGTTTCGCTCCAATACACCAGAATTTGCAAAATATGAAACGCTCACCAAGCGTTTTCCGGCCAGTGAATATGATGTTCTTATTGTCGTTGAGCATGAAGATCTGTTGACGCGCGAGCGCATTGAGCTGTTGCGCGAGCTGACACTTGAATTGCAGTTCAATGAGGGTAATGGCGGACTGATTTCCATTTTTTCAGGGCGAGAGCCGCCCGGTAAAATGGATATTCCCCCGCCCCTGATCCCCGCAAAACTGCCAAAGGGTGAAAATTTCGAAGCGCTCAAACAGCGTATTTTGACGGACCAGATCGTTGGCGAAAAAATGATCTCCAAAGACGGCACGCTGGCGCTCATTGTGATGGCACTGAAGCGCGAAGAGGTCGAAAAAAAGGGGCTTGGCGCGCTCATTAAGCAAGTGCGGCAAACAGTGGACGAGATGATCGGCGATACGGAACTGCGCGCCCGTTTATCCGGCCCCCCCGTTATGCAGCTGGAGATCCGCAATGCGGTACTGGCGGACCGGATTATTTATAACGGCCTTGGCTTTTTACTGGGCACATTGGTCTGTCTGGTGTTTTTTCGCTCCTTGTCCTTGACCCTGGTGACGATCGCCGCGCCGGCCATTGCCATTTTATGGTCGCTGGGGGCGTTGGGGTTGATGGGTATCGAGCTTAACCTGTTTCTCAATGTCATCACGCCGCTGATCATGGTGATTGCCTATAGTGACGCCATGCATATGACGTTTGCCATCCGCCGCAAACTGGCCAGGGGGCTGGGGCGCCATGAGGCTGTAAAGGCTGCGATTGCTGAAGTGGGTCCGGCCTGTGTTCTGACCTCTTTTACGACGGCTGTAGCGGTCAGCTCGCTGATGTTTGCCAGTTCTGCGCTGATCGCAACCTTTGGCTTTGTCGCGGCTATTTCTACCCTTATTTCTTTTTTGGCGGTGATCATTGTGGTGCCATTGCTGAGCACCTTACTGTTGCGCGACGAGCAGAAAATTGCGGCGCAGGCCACCAGACAGCCTTTGTTCGGGAGAGGGCTCTCCAGCCTCTCTGAACGCGTGGCGCGCACGGTTAAAAAACACAGTGTGGGCACTGCGCTTGCGGGCTATTTTCTGGTGCTGATGCTGGGTGCCGCCTACCTGTCGCTTGAACCACGTTACAGGCTGGCCGATCAGGTGCCCGACCGCGAAGAAGCCATTTCAGCCTCCAATAGCCTTGATGAAAAGCTGACGGGGGCCAATCCCATACATATCATGATCGAGCTTGGACAGAATAAACGGCTTTATTCAAGAGAAACGCTTGGTATTATTGCCGAAGCCCAGAAAATAATGGAAAGCGCCAAGCCGTTGGGCAATGTCTGGTCGCTTGAAGTGCTGCGGCGCTGGCTTGTGGATAAGGGCAAAATCGACACAGAGACCTTGCGCAAATATGTCAAAGAGCTGCCGCGCACGCTGACCGCCCGCTTTATTGCGGCGGATGAAAAAACGGCTCTGGTGACGGGGCGCATGGCTGATCTTGATGCGGCCAGCCTGCTGCCTGTGGTCCATAATATAGATCGGCAATTGCGTTTGTTGCGGGTCGCGCACCCCGACTACCAACTCTCTGTGACGGGATTGCCCGCCATATCGGCGCGTAACAGCCACCAGATGATTGGCGAACTGGCCTTTGGATTAATGTCGACCATTGCCATTGTGGTCGCGCTGATCGCTTTGCAGCATCCGATCGCCAATCGCTGGGCGCTCAGTTATGCCCGAAAAGAAGCGAATGACGAAAACGCTCTGCTGATCCTGCTGGGACTCATCGACGCCTACGAACGTGGCGGCAACCCGCGTGGCCAAACCCAACGACTCGACAACGCAGTCAACGCCAGTCAAATCCTTTTTGAACGTTCGCCTGACATGGCGGCGAATCTGCTGCGCCCCATTCTCTCCAACCCCAAGACCAACGCGCTATTGCGACAAGGCATTCTCCTAGGATTGATTCGCTCGCAAACCTCCGGCGCCGATGCGATCATGGAAGGCTTGCCCGCCTTTGACCACCCCGATACCCAGGCGCTACGCCTCTTACTCATCCTTCGAGGCCAACCGATCCTGACTGACTCACAACAACGTGACCTGGAATTGGTCGTGCGTGGCGGAGGCTCGATCGAAGATTCCCTGCGCGCCCAAGCGGCGTGGGCCTACCTCAAAAGGGCCGGCCACAACGACGAAGTGATCCACGCGATTTTTCGCCCTTAACCCCGAAACCCTCACCCACCTTCGTGGCCAACTTGGCCCGTGAATTTAATATCCCATGAGTGACATCCCCTTGAGTCAACCCGACATCACCCAAAGCGACATCAACGCTGTGGTAGACGTCCTGCGTTCGGGACGTTTGAGCATTGGCCCCCGCCGTGACCTGTTTGAACAACTCGTCGCAGCACGCGCCAAGCGACGCCACGGCATCGCCGTCTCATCAGGCACCGCAGGACTTCACCTGTGCCTGCTGGGACTGGGCATCGGACCCGGCGACGAGGTCGTCACCACGCCCTTTAGTTTCATCGCATCCTCCAACGCCATTCTCATGGCCGGGGCTAAGCCTGTCTTTGTCGACATCGACCCCAACAGCCTCAACATGGATCCGAATCTGATCGAAGCAGCGATCACCCCTAAAACCAAAGCCATCCTCGTGGTCGAGGTCTTTGGCAATCCCCAGCACATGGACACGATCGAGCAGATCGCCAACAAATACGAGCTGCCTTTGATCGAAGACAGTTGCGAAGGACTCGGGGGCAAACTGCGTGGCCGACCCATCGGCAACTTTGGCCGATGCAGCGTCTTTGCGTTTTACCCCAATAAGCAAATCACCACCGGCGAAGGAGGCATGATCGTCACCGATGACGACCGCTTGGCTGAGCTTTGCAGAAGTCTACGTAATCAAGGGCGTTCCGAAAGTTCGGTGACCGACAACCTCACCAACAACACGGGCACTTGGCTCAACCACGAACGGCTGGGGTACAACTATCGGCTGTCCGAAATCGCGTCCGCCCTAGGCGCATCCCAAATGGAACGGCTCGATACGCTGCTTGAAAAACGACGTGAAGTCGTGGGCATGTACATGCGCCGACTCATGGACTGGGATGATCTGATGCTTCCCAACTGTCAGCCGGGCACCGAAAGCGAACGCTCCTGGTTTGTCTTTGTCGTCCGCCTCTCCAACGTCTATGGCCAAGTCCAACGCGATCGCATCATCACCGGCCTGCGCCGCCACGAAATTGGAGCCAGCAACTACTTCCCGTGCATTCACCTTCAGCCGTTCTATCAACGGGACATGGGTTTTAATAAGGGTGATTTCCCCATTGCAGAGTCTATTGGTGATCGCACGATCGCTTTGCCGTTCCATCCGAACCTGGATGAAACGGAGGTCGAACTGATTTGCCACACGCTCAAGGTAATGATCCAGCGTGAGCAACTGCTCCAGCCGTGACGCGGGGCAAACGGTTGCCTCCATAGCACACAAATAAAAAGATGCCGTCGCCTCGCCGGCGGGGCTGGGAGGGGATCGCAGCTCAATGTGGCGATGATGTTTCGGCCGCTATGAACTGCGTCGCAAGGCCAACTTTTTCGCTCGG
>JAKIUO010000155.1 GCA_021647535.1 Hyphomicrobiaceae bacterium | reverse complement strand
TGGTGCCAGCGTTGCTACAGGAATAATGTTTTTAAGGTTAGGTAGCGGCGTAATGGTGACTGTTTTGCCTTCTCGCAGCTCCAGATATTGCAAGACGCCGGAGCTATCGAGGTCATAGGGGGTCAATTGCTTCAGGAGAAAACCACCCTCTTCACTGAGCATGACGGCAAGCACAAGATTGCTGTCGACTTCGCCAAGGGCATTTTTTTGGGCCTGCTCACGGGCATGTTGCATGATAGTTTCGATTTGCGGGGAAAAGACCGCCTTTTGTCCTGGCGTGCCGGGATGCGAGTATTTTTTAGCCTGTTTGGCCAGCTGAACACGGATTTTTTTGAAGTCAACGCCATAGGCTTCAAGTAAAAAGGAGGACTCGTCGTCTTCCAGCATGGCAAGCTGCAAATGTTCTGGTAAAACCTGGGAAACTTTGGTCTTCAAGGCAACCTGACGCGCCATGTGAAGGCTCTCTATGAGCTGCGGAGACGTCTCAATCGCAGTTTCAATTTTAGCTTGAACAAGTCCCATGATCGAGCCCATTTCCTTTTATACGTTTCCCCCGTCCGCCTTTTGATATTCCCCTCGCAAAAAAGCCGGTACAAAAGGCATGGAATTATTTCGCTTAACTGTATATACAGACTCCAGGCTTTTTTAGGGCGCTGGTTCGTTCTTTCGAGCTACCGTCAGCTTACCCTCAAAGTCAGGTATCCGTCATGCAGTTTATATCGAATAAGGTATATGCAAGTTTTGGAACCATCGCGCAATCAGGGACTAATAAGATCGTTTTATGATGAACAAGAACAAAAACGCAGAACTTGAAGCCGTACAGCAGGCTTTGTCCTCTCCCCATGCCCAGGCGAAAATCCTTTCGGAAGCCCTGCCGCATTTGCAGCGCTATGACCAGCAGACCGTGGTCATTAAATATGGCGGTCATGCCATGGGCGACCCTGAGCTTTCCGAGTTTTTTGCGCGTGATATTGTTTTGCTGAAGCAGGCCGGTGTCAATCCGGTAGTGGTGCATGGTGGTGGACCGCAAATCGGTGCCATGCTGAAGCGCCTCAGGATCAAAAGCGAATTTGCGGACGGGCTGCGCATCACCGACAAGGAGACGGTGGAGATTGTCGAGATGGTGCTGGCCGGGTCCATCAACAAGCAGATCGTTGCCAATATCAACAAGGTCGGTGGCAATGCGGTGGGCATTTCGGGCAAGGATGCCAATTTGATGATTGCCCGTAAATTGCACAAAGAGGTCGAAGACCCGGATTCAAACCTGATGAAGGCTCTTGATCTGGGATTTGTCGGCGAGCCTCATCATGTCAATCCGCATATTGTCAATGTCATCATCAATAGTGACATCATTCCGGTGATTGCGCCGATTGGTATGTCTGAAGATGGTGAGACCTTCAATATCAATGCCGATACATTTGCCGGGGCGCTGGCCAGTGCCCTGCGCGCCAGACGGCTGCTCTTGTTGACCGATGTCGAAGGGGTGCTCGACAAGCAGGGCAAACTCATTGAGGTTATGACGCGGGTCGAAGCGCGCGCCTTTATCAAGGATGGCACCATTACGGGGGGCATGATCCCCAAGATCGAGAGCTGTCTGAAGGTGGTGGACACCGGTGTTGATGCGGTGGTCATTATCAATGGCAAGGTGCCTCATGCCGTATTGCTGGAGCTGTTTACCAAACATGGGGCTGGCACGCTTTTGCACGAGCGTGAAAACCTGGCGTAAAGCGCTGGACGATCGAAAGGCCAAGGCTTTGATAATATTGTAAATTACCAAAATGATCGGAAAAAAGCATTTTTTCGGCAAGGTGTGGTCTTTTTATCTCCATCTTTATCCGTAATATTGGCCACACTTACCTGATCAATAGCGGGCCTGCATATTGGGAAAATAGACTTTTGGGGCAATATGTCGTGCTTAATTGGTGAATGGTGAGCTTTGCAACAAGACAAGGAGTCAATTGATATGGTTGACGGGGGGCAGAATAATTCGGGTATCGAAACCCATCTGCAAACGGGTAATGAATTGTTTGTTTCTGATCCAAAGGGCGCACTTGCCGCTTTTTATCAGGTCGTGACCCTGGAGCCCGATCATATTGAGGGCTGGAATCAGATTGGTCGGCTGATGTTCGACATGCAACAATATTCTGAAGCCGAAATGGTCTTTAAGCGTGTTGAAACGCTGGCCGAACAGCAAGGTTTGCCGGACTGGGCGGAAATGGCCGCGCAAAATGTTGAGCTGGCGCAACAGACGGCTGGCGAACAAACGCCGCCAGAGGTTGTTGAAGAGGTCGCTGAAGCGGTGAGTACGGAAACTGAGGCGACAGCTGAAGCGCAAGCCCAACCGGTTGATAAGGATGAAGTCAAAAGCATAGAAGATATCAGTAATATCGCAGCTGTTGCCCAGATAGCGGCAACGGAAGACGAGGCTTTGGCCGCGCAGGCTGGTCTTGATATCGTAGTGGATGAAGAGGGCGAGCTTGCTTCAAAAGTGGACCTTGTTGAGACGCAGATTGCAGCAGAACCGGTTGAAGAACTGGCTATGAAGGCAGCGTTGCCAGATGCCAGCTTGCCAGATGCCAGCTTGCCAGACGCCAGCTTGCCAGGGCAGCCGATTTTGGATCCGCAGTCATTGGCCGATCCTGTTGTGCCTCTTCCAGAGCCTGAGGAAGCAACCTTCGCGCCGACCACCAGCCTCATGCCAGAAGCTCCTTTTATCGCCTCCGCACCAGCGCCTGAATTTGCGCCGGTTGAGCAACCACTTGCCCCGGAGGAGACCGGTCTGACAGGACAGGAGAGCCTGACCGAAGTGAGCGCTCCTGTCGCACAGATTGAAGAACCCGCGCCAATAGCGCCGCCAGTTGAGCAGGGGTCGACCTTTGAAGTTCAGGCTCCGGCCATGCCACCAGTTGAGCAGGCTTCGACCTTTGAAGTGGAGGCTCCGCCCATGCCGCCGGTTGAGCAGGCTTCGACCTTTGAAGTGGAGGCTCCGCCCATGCCGCCGGTTGAGCAGGCTTCGACCTTTGAAGTGGAGGCTCCAGCCATGCCGTCGGTTGAGCGGGCTTCGACCTTTGAAGTGGAGGCTCCGCCCATGCCGCCGGTTGAGCGGGCTTCGACTTTTGAGGTTCAGGCTCCGGCCATGCCGCCGGTTGAGCAGGCTTCGACCCCCTTTACACCGGCAGCTGCTGGCGGTCCCCCTCCCTTGCCAAACCCAGCTTTCAGCCCTCCGCCACAGGCGCCCACAGCTCATCTGCCAGAACAGTCGAATGGCCAGGCTGCGAACCCGATGATGGCTTTGGCTCAAGCCGGGCAAATGCCTGTCGGGCAAATGCCACCCCAGCCAGTTTCTGGATTGCTGGTGCCCGTAAGCACGACGGCTTTGCCGCCACGTGCTGAGGTGGCAATGAAAGAGCCCAAATCGGGAGCCGGTAAAATGGCACTGATGATTACCGGCATAGTCGGGGCTCTTGGTATTGGTCTTGGCGCGGCGCAATATTTTGATCTTACCGGATCATCAGCCAATGGCTCCAATGCCAATGCTATTCCTGTTGTCAAAAGCAATACGAGGATTGCTTCACTTGAGGTTGGAGGTAGGGCTGAGGCGACCAGCAAGCCAACGTCTCTCTCAGCCCCCATAGATACCAGCAAGGACCGTGCCTATAAAATGGGTATGAAATATCTGGACGAGGAAGAATATGACAAGGCACGGGTCTATCTGGAACAGGCGGATGGTGCTGGGCATTCCAAGGCTGGTTATAATCTGGCGTCGCTATACGCAACGGGTAAAGGGGTAGAGCAGGACTATAAAAAGGCTGTGGTCTATCTCGAAAAATCATCGGCGCGTGGTTATTATCCGGCCATGACCAATCTGGGCCTGCTTTATGCGCAGGGCCAAGGGGTCGAGCAGGACTATTTAAAAGCACGTGATCTCTGGTTGAAAGCCGCTGAAGGCGAACATGCCGATGCCATGCACAATCTGGCCGTTATTTATGCCACCGGTAAGGGCGTGGACAAGGATATGGAGGAAGCCATCAAATGGTATCGTAAAGGAGCCAATGGAGGTTATGTAGACAGTATCGCCAATCTTGGCCTGATTTACGCGAATGGCGATGGTGTCGAGCGTGACTATGGTGAAGCCAAGCGCTTGTGGGAAATGGCGGCTGGCAAAGGCCATCAGATCGCCGCCCAAAACCTGGAAAGGCTCAAGCAGGTCATGGCGCAATAGTTTTATACCAACCGCCCTATGAGGTCGGCTGTTGCAGGGTAGGGCGGGTGAGAATGAAAACCGCTCCTGTCAGCATCAGAGCAAGGGCCGCCAGAAGGCCATAGAGCGGTGCACCAGAAAAAAACACCATGAAAACCGCACTCAGCGTCATGACAAATATGGCGCTGATTTTGGCCCGCAAGGGAATGGCGCCATGTTCTTTCCAGGCACGCACCATCGGGCCATAGCGCTTGTGGTGCCAGATATAGTCATGCAGCCTTTGCGAGCTGTTGGAAAAAGCCCACAGAGCCAGCAACATGAACGGCGTGGTTGGCAGTACCGGCAAAAAAACACCGATCACCCCAGCGGCAAAAAAAACGGTGCCAAGCGTTGCAAACAGTGCTCTTTTTATATGCCCTTTAAAAATCATAGTGACCACCCTAACATGAATTTGATAGGGGGGTCACTTCACAAGGTTATGATTTTTATCAAGCCACATCGGCGACGATGTTTTTCGTGAAGTTTGACATGGTCAACTCAAGGTCTCCCTTCACATCATTGAGCTCCTCGGCCACCGACATGACATGGGCGGCCTCATCTGCTGTTGCGTTGATTGAGTTGGTGACGCTGTCGACGCTGCTTGTCACCTCAGTTGTGTGATCAGCAGCGGTGGCGACAGAATGGGCGATTTCGCGGGTTGCAGCATCTTGTTGATCAACCGATGCAGCGATACTGGCGGTCAGGCTCTTGATCTCTTCCATGGTTTTGGTGATGCCGCTGACTTCGCGAGCGCTGGTTACGGCAGAGGATTGTACCGAGCCGATTTGAGTGGTGATTTCTTCCGTTGCCTTTGCTGTCTGGTCGGCAAGCGCCTTGACTTCCTGGGCGACAATGGCAAATCCGGCACCAGCTTCCCCAGCCCGCGCAGCTTCAATAGTGGCGTTCAGGGCCAGCAGGTTGGTCTGGTCGGCAATATCCCGGATCATTGAGACGACATCACCGATTTTCTGAGCCGAGACAGAAAGCTCACTGACGCTTTCATCAATATGTTCAATATCGCTCGTCGATCTCTCGATGATTTCGCTGACGGAACGTGACTGCCTGGAAATTTCGCGAATGGAACTGGAGAGCTGCTCGGTGGCCGAGGCTACGGTTTGCACATTCTGCGAAGCATTATTAGAGGCCACGCTGGCACTGCTCGCCCCATTGGTCGCTTCATTTGAGGCTTGCGTCAGTGTATCAGAGGTCAGTTTGACCTTATTGGTGACGTCATCGAGGGCGGACATGATACGGCTGGTTTCGCGAGAAAAGTCATTGAGAAGCGCTTCTATATATTGCTGGCGCTGATGCTCAATCTGGTGTTTTTGCGCAGCTTCGCGCTCAAGGCGCTCGCGTGTAATGGCATTATCCCGAAAGACGGCGACGGCCTTTGTCATCGCGCCGATTTCATGGCGCTGACCATTGTCAATGGCAATGGTTGTGTCGCCTTTTGAGAGATGTTGCATGGCCTTTGTCAAGCTTGCCAGAGGGGTTGAGATGCTCTGTGAAATAATGAAATTTAAAAAGAGTACCGCACCAAGTACGAGGAAAATGGCGACGAGAAGACTGATATCCCTTTGCGCGCGTATTTTATTGAGCAGGTTCGAGGTTTTTAAATGCCTGTTCTTTGCGTATTTGACGATATAGGAAAGCTGGCTCTGTATTTTGGTCGAAACCTTGGCGACCTGTGCACTATTATTGGCAAGCTTATGATATTCGACGGCCCAGATCTTGACGGTGGTACGATATTCATCCATCTGTTTTTGTGTCGAAGATTTAGTCTCATCATCAAGTTCTGAAGCGGTAAGGTCGAGCGCAAAGCGCGCAGTTTCGCCATTAAAGCGCGTCAAGTCTTCCATATTACCAGATTGCATGAAGTCGGCGGACATTTGTCGGGCGCGATAAAAACGCGTGGCAAGAGGCAACAAGATAGCCGCATCGCCAAATTCCATTTCCTCATCCAGGCGTTTGGCCATAGCGGTGGCAGCATTGCTGACGAGAACGCCCAAGCTGGTCTGCGCATCGACATTGCCTTGATCCGCGACATACTCAATGTTGAAGCCAAGGGCTTTTTGATGTTTGACCAGCTCGTTAAAACTTTTTATGTAGTGGTTTAGTAACTTGCCTGTCGTTTCCAGTTCACGACGAAATTTGTCACTGGGCGTGTCGCCATAAATCATGATAAGAGCCGCTGATAGTTTGAAGGCAGCCTGATCAAACTTTTGCGCAATGGCGGGTTTTCTTTCGGCCAGAAAACGGCTTTCAATAGAGCCCAGTTTAAGGGCAGAAATTTGTGCGTCAAGGACTGACTTGGCAGTCATCGCGTAGTGGTTATTGTCGTTAAATGCCAGATCCGTCTTCTGATTGAAATACAGATAAACAGCACCAAACACCATAAAGCCGGTGACCATCAGCCCCGCCAATAATTTAAGGCGGCTTTTTATGGAAATACCGTTCATAAAGCCAAAGCCAAAGCCAAAGCCAAAGCCATTGGCCATTAAAGAGCTCTTTGCCGCCATTTAATCAGTCCCTCCCAAAAACAGGTTAACAAGCGAATAAAAAAAATACCTTGGTGAAGGAGTAGGAGGAAGACCTTAATCTTTCCTTACATTTATATTTTTTATGCGCTTATGTGATGTAAAGTTCACCTCATCAGCCTATTGCGTGGTTGCCATATGAGCTGATAACGATGAGAACGGCGCTCGTGCCAGGTGGGTGAAATGAGCATTTTGAACCTCGATTTCACCAGGGAACGGTCTGCGCACAAGGGGGGGG
>JAKIUO010000154.1 GCA_021647535.1 Hyphomicrobiaceae bacterium | reverse complement strand
GGCGTATCAAAATCACCAAAGCCGGTGAAATCATTGGTAATCGATGGCGTGCTTGGGGCGGCATCATCGGCCAGCCGGGTGCGCTCTTCATCGCTGATGGCAAGGTTTTCATCAATTCTGGCGCGCTCTTCTTCAGCAGATCCCGTGCCCTTGGTCTGACCTTTGGCCTTGGCTGAATCGGGAGAGGAAAACTGTTCGGCCTCCACTTCAATCACTTCAACAACAGGTTCCGCCGCTTCTGCCTGCTCCTCACTCTCCGAGGATTTGTCCTTGTCCGCTTCGTTTTTGGCCTGTGCCGTGGAAAAATTAATCTCCGAATGGTCCTCATTAATGCTCACAGTGCCAAGTCTTGAGACCAGCTCCTGCGCATCAGTGGGCATCCCGTCAAACACCATATCGGGAGGAATTTCTGACATGATTTGCAGACCAAATTCCAGCAGAATGATCTTGGCCCCATCGCGAAACGTCAAAATGAGATCCACATCCACCAGATCGACCGAGACATCTTTCAAGGAAAAGCCAAAAGACAGCTTTTCGCCATCGCGCACACTGATCACATCGCTGACACCAGCTGGCGGCTTGGCGATCAGCCGCCCGTCGCCCGCACTCGCGTCGCGCAGAGCAGACAGATTGGCATCTTGCGCCGTCTCGCGACTGTCGCTGGATTGCCCGGAATTGTTTGCAGTCGTTTTTTGATCGGCCATGGAGCTGTGTCTCGTCAATAAAGTTGAAATCATACTGACATTGGGGACGCACTTGAGACGCATTTCACACACGACAATATTGGTTGGTCCGGTCCCCGAGGGAAGCCGAAAAAGCGCTTGATTGCTTCAAAACGGCGAAACAACCGAATCAGCACACCTTCTAACCGCACCCCAAAATGATAATTTAACTCTTAAATATCAGATAGATAGGTAAGGTTCATCGATTTCGGAATTAGGAACTCCTTAACTATTGCGGGATTTTATGAACGAGAGGTAAACAGATCCGCTTCCTGTCCCACCCGTTTCTGCTGTTTCCCTTCCTCAAAAGATGGGGTATCAAGTCCCACAACTGAAATTGCAGTCCAGTGATAAGAGAAGCCGGGGGTGCAGGAAGGAAAGAAGTTGATGACAAGCGATCGACCCAAACCAAAATCCGGAATTTTGCAGATTGACCCTTATGTACCGGGTAAAAGTGAACTGCCAGGCAGCGGCCCGGTCATCAAACTGTCGTCCAATGAAACCCCGTTTGGCCCCAGCCCCAAGGCGATCGCCGCCTATCAAAGGGCAGCAAAGGAGTTGCAGCTCTATCCCGATGGCTCGGCAGGTGAATTGCGCGCGGCAATTTCTGCGCAATATGGTCTCAATGCCGATCATATCGTCTGTGGTTCAGGCTCGGATGAATTGCTCAACCTGCTGGCCAACGCCTATCTGGGGCCGGGTGATGAAGCCATCTACACAAAGCACGGCTTTCTGGTTTATCCCATCGCCATCATGGCCAATGGCGCCACACCGGTGGTCGCCGATGAAACCAACTTTACGGCTGATGTCGACGCCATCCTTGCCAAGCTCAGCGACAAAACCCGCATGGTCTTTCTGGCCAACCCCAACAACCCGACCGGCACCTATCTGCCCTTTGACGAAATCAAAAGATTACAACAAGAGCTGCCCGCCAAGGTCGTGCTGGTGCTTGATGCTGCCTATGCCGAATATGTCAGCAAGAATGATTATGAGGCCGGGATCGAACTGGTCGCCACCTGCAAAAATGTCGTGATGACGCGCACCTTTTCCAAAATATACGGGCTGGCCGCCCTGCGCATCGGCTGGGCCTATTGCCCTCCAGAAATCGCCGATGTACTCAACCGTATTCGTGGACCGTTCAACCTGTCGGCCCCAGCCATTAAAGCCGGGGTCGCCGCCCTCAATGATCGCGCCTTTATGCAAGAAGCGCGCGCCCACACAGAGGTCTGGCGCGACTGGGTCAGTGCCGAATGTGCAGCGCTGGGGCTCTGCGTGACGCCAAGTGTTGCCAATTTCGTGCTCATCCATTTCCCCGGAGACCTCGCAAAAAGCGCCCATAAAGCCGATGATTTTTTACTGTCAAAAAGAATAGTGCTGCGCCGGGTCGATAGCTATCACTTTAAAAATGCCCTGCGCATGACCATTGGCAGCGACGAGGAATGTCGCGCAACAATGACCGCGCTGAAAGAATTTTTGGGGGAGGCCGGCGCATCTCTTTGAACGCAACTCGCTACGCGAGCGAGGCCAGCCTCGCGCTCCGCTGGGAGGAGACCTCCCATATTTGCACTCTATCTGGCCCACCCTTTTTTGAAATATAAAAAAAATAAAAAGAAAGGGGTTTGGGGGAATTCTTTCTCCCAAGCGGGTGCGGGTGGCAACCCGCTTGCGAAGCAATTTGCGCACGATGTCAGCACCGATGGGTAACGACCCACACACTATAACAAATGAGCATCTGATATTATGACCAAACCTCTCTTTGAAAAAGTCGCCCTGATTGGCCTTGGCCTGATTGGCTCCTCGCTTGGCCATGCCATGAAACGGGCCGGGCTTGCTCGCCATATATCGGGACATGCGCGTTCAAAGGAAACCCGCCAGCAGGCTCTTGCGATCGGCTTTATTGACACTGTTCATGAGGACCCCCGGCAGGCCGTTGCCGGAGCTGATCTGATTATTTTATGCGTGCCGGTGGGAATTTGCGGGGCGTTAAGCGAGACAATTGCCGGTGATTTGCAAAAAGGAGCCATTGTCAGCGATGTCGGGTCGGTCAAATCTGCAGTGATAAAGGCCTGTGCGCCGCATATCCCGCCTGGCGTCCATTTCATCCCTGCTCACCCCATGGCCGGCACTGAATTTTCTGGCCCACAAGCTGGTTTCGCCGAACTTTTTAATCAAAAATGGTGCATGTTGACGCCGCCAGAAGATACCGACGAAACAGCCATCGCCAAAATGGTCGAGTTCTGGACAAAATGCGGGGCCAAAGTCGAAACCATGAGCGCGCAGCATCATGATCTGGTCGCCGCCATCGTCTCCCACCTGCCCCACCTCATTGCCTTTAACATTGTCGGCACCGCCGATGATCTGGAAGACATTACAGAACGCGAAGTCATTAAATATGCCGCGGGCGGTTTTCGCGACTTCACCCGTATCGCGGCATCCGACCCGACCATGTGGCGCGATGTGTTTCTCAATAATCGCGAAGCCGTGCTCACCATGCTGGAGCACTTCAACAAGGATCTCGCGCAACTGACCACGGCCATTCGCGATGGCGATGGTGACGAATTGTTTGCGCACTTCACGCGCACAAGACATATCCGCAAGGGTATTCTGGACGAAGAAAAAAGTTAAAAAAGCCCCTCGCACTGTTGCAAGCACGAGGGGCTTTGGCCGAATTAAAATCGGCTCATATCATTTTATCGCAGACAGGTTGACGATCTGCACGCGGCGGTTTTCGGCGGCGAATGGATTGGAGCTGTTTTTAAGATGCTCTTCCCCATAGCCCACTGGCAACAGCCTCTGGGCGGCGATATTGAAGGTGCGCCGCAAAAAAACCTGAACCGTGCGCGCCCGACGTTCCGACAAAGACTGATTATAGCGGTTGCCGCCCTTGGCATCGGTATATCCAGCCACCATAAAGGTTGAGCCTTTCAATTTTGGATCAATCAAAACCTGTCCAAGCAACACCAGATCGGGAATGGAGCGCGGATTGATCTCCGCTGAATTATACCTGAAATAAATCTCCAGATCGACGGCTGGCAATTTATTGTCATCAGCGATTTTCTTCAAATCCTCACGATCCGCCTTGCTCATCTTTTGCGAAAGCGCCACGGGCTCAGCCCCATTGCTGCTGCCCTGAGTACGCTGGCCAGAACCTGACAGACGAGGCCCTGGCAGAGCCGGCGCTCTTGTGGTGTTTTTACGGATAATATCCTGCACTCTGCGTTTTTGCCTGCTGTCGTCTCTAACGGGTGCACCAAGCACGATGCCGCGCGTTCGCCCGAGCCTCACACTTGGTGTTTTATCAAGCAAAGCATCACGCAATTTTTGTCGCGCGGTCATCGCCTGCGCCAGTCTTGTTCCTGTAAACCCTTGCGCACGGACGCTCTCAAATCGGGCGGTCAGCGGACCAAGCAGCACCATTGTTAAAATGGCGCAAGCGATGGTCCTTTGGTCTATCTTATGCATTTTTGCTCCCGTTATCTGGCTCATAATATGTTGTTCTGGACGCTATCCATTCAAATGGAAGGACCAGAGCCTTTCGGTCCTCCATTTTTGCCTTCCCCTCACGCCAAAGGGCTGCTGAAATATGCTCAAAGAGTAAAACAATTGCAATTATAAGCTCTTGCATGGAGAGCTCAAGATGTGAAATAATTAAAAGACTATTTTTTCTTTAATTCAGAGTCTTACCTATGATCATGATATTATCAATACTTTTAGATGCAAGAGCCAAGCCAGTATTTTCTGGCTGTTCTCGCAGGTCTTTACGAAACAAGTCCACGCAGACGGTTTCTCCTATAGCGAATGGCCAGTTTTTTGCATTGCTCATCCGCCAGAACCACAAAAGAAGCTCTGGCTTTTCCATCCGTCGGTAAAGCCAACGACATATTCCGGCTGACAATCTGTAATCTGACAAGAAATATAAGGCAGGCAATGACCATGACACCCAAACGCAAGCGAGCCCCCCTACTGGCCATTATGACCGTCTTGTCTCTTGGCGCGCTCGCTGCTCCAGCGCAAGCCTGTCTTTTTTATAAAACCACCTTCGAAGCGACAAAACTCTGGGGCCTTCCAGAAGTAGACACCTCAGCCGTACAAGCGGTGCTTCCGGCCAATGTGAGCACCTGCATAGAGGGACAGCTTCCCGGACCCAATGGCGAACAGTGGGGGCGGGTCAGTTTTTATCTGTCCGATGAAATCAGATATTCAGTACGCGGCTGGGTCAATCTTGCCCGTTTTGACAAAAAGCCAACTGCTAATGAGGAAACCTCGGCAGCAAAGGTTTCAACTTCAAAGGCTCCGACTTCACATACCCAGGCCCCAGAAACGGAAACGGAAACGGAAACGGATGCCGACGACACGGCCATGATTGATACGCTGCAAGCGCAACAACGCGAACTTGAGCAGCTGAAGAAGAAAAACAAAATGCTCGAAATGCGTATGAAGGAGAAAGCTGGCAAAAGCGCCATGAAACATATGGACGCGATGAAACCCGGTATGATGCAGGACGGCGATCATGGCTCCCAGATGAAAACAAAAATGGCTCACATGATGAAAAAAGGGGAAAGCGCCCGAAAACCTGCCGCCGATCCCGACTTTCTGAAAAAGGGCTGGCGCCTCAATGGCTCAAAATCAAAGCTACGAGTCGATAGCGTTCTCGACACCTCCTTGATTGAAAGCCACCACTTTACCAACCTGACCGGCAGTATATCACGCGACGGCAAGGCGATGATCAAGGTGGCGCTGAATGCCCTTGATACTGGCGACAAAATGAGAAATGTCCGCGTCGCCCACCTTTTGTTTCAAAGCGATAAATTCCCGCTAGCGACCATCACAGCAAAACTCGACAAAACACAACTCTCCGCTCTTGTCCAAACCGGCAAGCAGCTTGTTGATCTTGATTTCATGCTGAAACTGCATGGCCTTGAAAAGAAAATCAGGGCGAAAGTCAGAGTGACCCGCATGAAGGATGGTCGTCTTCAGGTGGCCTCGATCCGGCCAATCATTCTTTCCGTCGCCGATTTTGCCCTTGGCAAAGGCATCACCAAACTTATTGAAGTGGCCGGTGTTAAAAACATCATCCCTGCTGTTCCTGTGCGCTTCAATTTCATATTCGACGCAAGGAGCTGACCCATAAATGATCCTTAAAAACAATGCCCCGCAACAAAAATGCCCGCAAGACAAGTACCCAGCCCCCAGATCCACGGAGTTTTCGATGAAAAAAACAAACCGCTCACTGTACGCACGATCTAGCAGGGCGACCCTTATGGTCGCTTGTGGATTGGCAGGCAGTTTCGCCCTCACCTTGACCAGCCCGGTCAACGCCCAGTCCTCAAATTATCAGTCGCGCAACTATCATGGCGGTCTCAAGCTGCTGACCGACAAGGACGCCGGTAATCTGGCCATTATGGACGGCACCAAAGGCCACAAGATGAAAGGCTTTGGACGCCTGTTCCCTCTGCGAACCAGCAATTATGCCCCGAAAGGATCTGTCGCCCCGCAAGCCAGTTCAAAAACTGATCTGGGCGCATTGGGCCTCAAAATGGTTGAGCCCGTTTCCTGGCAGGGCAAGGAAGAGCGCAAAAGTCATGTGCCTTCAGGATATATTTTCCTTGGACAGTTTATCGACCATGACATCACGCTTGATACCATGTCCTCACTGGATAGCCAGGTGCGGGAAGACAGACTGCACAACAGGCGCAGCCCCGACCTTGATCTCGACAATGTCTACGGGGCTGGCCCCGACGCCACCCCCTATCTCTATAACCTGCCTTATTTACGGGTCGGCAAACAGATTAAAAATGTCCACTCAAGAGTCCGTCGTCACGACCTCTTGCGGACACAGGCGAGTGGTAAAAGCGGCCCGAATGGTGGCGGCGCTGTCGCTTTGATCGGCGACCCGCGCAATGATGAGAATTTTACCGTCAGCCAGATCCAGGCGGCTTTCATTGCTTTTCACAATTCTATCGTCAATCGTCTGGCTGAACGCGATTATGCCTCACGGCGTCGCGAATTTTGCGGCTCCAAAGCAAAGACCTGCTCTACCTCCGAAAAGCTGGTCGCCCGCCTGCCAGGCTCTGCTAAAAAAGAACTGTTTGAAAAAGCCCGTGATCACGTAATTCACTATTATCACAGGATTATTTCCGAGGATTTCCTGCCTCGGCTGATCGGTGCTGATCGCTCTGCTGATATCAAGAAAAATGGCCGTATCTTCTATTTCCCCAAGGGATTTGTCCGCCGGGATGGCAGCCTTGACAGCCCCTATATCCCATTTGAGTTCTCCGTTGCGGCCTATCGCTATGGCCATGCCATGGTTCATCAGAACTATCGCT
>JAKIUO010000153.1 GCA_021647535.1 Hyphomicrobiaceae bacterium | reverse complement strand
GATATTACCATTGTCAATGAGTTTATTCATACGGTCCATGGGATGAACCTTGTAGCCTTCAAGCTTCAGGCCCCACAAAGAGGCATCATCATCCAAAAAGCCGGCAATCGTGTAGATACCGCTTTTCGACAATAGTTTGCAGAGCTGCAAACCGCTTTCTCCAGCCCCATAAATAATAACATTCTTTTTGGTTTTTCTGTTTTCGCTTGCCGATTGCCCCCGCAGATCAAGTGGCAGTTCTTGCAGCCACCAGCGCGCAAACTGCCGATTGAACCAGATGACTGACCAGCCGATGAGCCAATAGCCGATGATAACGGAGCGCGGCAGTACAATGACCTCTCCACGCATATCGGCCAGGAAAACAACGAACGACCACACCGCAACCGCGCCGACCAGAGAATAACCGATGCGCCAGAAGCCTTTTTGGCCAATGTGCCGGGTAACAAGGCGATACAGACCCAGCGTGTAAAACATCGCAACGCTGAGAAATGGCAGGGTAAAACATAAAGCCAGCGTGAGTTGATCTGAAACGGCAAATCCTGATAACAGCCCACGTCTGGCAGAGAGCAAGGCAAACATGATCAATAGCAGACACGCCAGATCAACACTCATCACCGCCAGGCGCTTTTGTCGGCGCGAAGCCTCAATAAGACCTATTTTCACACCATGCTTGTTCCAATGCGCCATGCGAATTTTCACACCATGTTTCAGTCTTTTATAAAAAGATAATATACTCAAGAGATTGATCAACCCGCTCTTTAAGCGCCCACCTTATTGAATGCTTATATAGTGAAGTGGGCCAATTTTTGAAGCCAATTCCAAAAACCCCGCCAAATAATTGCCCAGCATACTCTTTGTAATCATATAAATAGCATATCACGTTTCACATATCTCTGTAAAACGACACACCATATGATAAGCTGTTAATTGTTACAAATAGGATACAGCACCACCCTTAAAGCATGTGCCTATAGGCCTTGGCAACCTCGTTTATGACATGACTTTCGGTAAAGCCTTCCAACACACGCTGACGGGCTGCATGGCCCATTTTTTCACGTAATGCGCGATCGCTGGCCAGTTCAAACAAGGCTGTGGCCAATGCACCGGCATCTTGCGTTGGCACCACAAACCCTTCAACGCCATCGCGCACAAAATGACGGCATCCCGGCACATTCGTCACCACAAGCGGGCGCGCGCAGCTTGCTGCCTCCAGCATGGCCCGTGGCATACCTTCTCTGGTGCGGGTCGGCACCACGCATATATCGGCCTCCCGACAAATATTGACAATATCGCGCGAATAGCCATGCCAGCTGATATTAGGCCTTTGCCCCCATTCCCTGAGGGTTTTCTCCTCATAACTGCCCGGGTTGGCAGGATCGCATACACCATAAAGCTGCAGGTGCAGATTTGGCAAGCGCTCGGCTAACAAAGCCATGGCCTCCACCAGAACATCCACTCCTTTGGTTCTGATCATGCGACCGACAAAGGTCACATAGAGCTGATCTTTTTCTTCAATGGGCTGGGCGCAATATTTTTCGGGGTCAACGCCAGCTCCTCCCAATATGGTTACCGGGGCATCTGGAGACAGGCCATATTTACGTAAATAGTCTGCATCATCCGGGTTTTCCACAAACAGCATCGTCTTTTTTGAGCGCAGGTAATAGCCAGGAAGGCGAAAGACCAGCCTGCGCAATATCCGTTTACGTCCCGAATCGCCCTCGGCCAGCGTACCAAGGCCGGTGACATGATAGACCACACGAGTGGGAGGGGCAACCAAACGAAGCAATCCGCCAAGCAGGACGGGTTTTAAGGCAATGAAGTGGACAATGTCCGGCTTTTCGCTGCGCAACAAACGAGATAGCTGCCAAAACAGGCGCAGAGCGGAGAAAATTCCCATCGATGCCCGGTCAAAATCAACCGGGATCACGTCAAGACCACAGCTTTCCAGGTCCCGGCGTTTATCCCCAACTGAGGTCGCCAACAGAACCTTCGCGCCCTTGATCTTTTGAGCTGCCTTGACCAAAGGGCGAAAATGGGAATAGTAGAACCAGTCCTCAGTACATATAAAAAGTATTTTGCAACTTTTCTTGTTCATAGCTCTCAAATTCAATATTCTGGATGAAGGGGCCTATTCAATTAATGGTATAAAGAGAATATGGATGAAAACAAACCCCATTTACCAGCGGCCCGTTCCTCAAGCACGCCAGCCTATTGCGTCTGGCTGATCCTTGGCCTCGCCTGGGTCGTCACGCTGAGTGCTATTATGGCTGGTACTGTACCACTCTTGCTGACTCCGTTCCTTATATTATTTGTCATTTCAGCTTCGCTCTACCTCCTTTTGTCGATGCAAGAAACTTTGTCACTTACTTTGGTACAAGAGCGACTTCATCTGCCAGACAGTCCTTTGGCCCTCGCGCTTCTTGGCTTTGCCGCCTATATTGCGCTGAGTTCCTTCTGGTCACTAGACATGAAAACGGCTCTGTCCAAAGCCGTTTTGATGGTGGCTATTCTTATGGGCTGCTACTTTTGTCTATATATTATCAAAAAAATGAACCGTCTGCAAAGGCACCGATTTACCAGAGGTATTTTGGTCGGGACTTGCATCGCCCTGTTTTTCCCGTTGGTCGAACTGCTCTCCGACCTTGCAATCCTCAATTTCCTGTCCGATCGCTTTCCCCATCTCATCAAGGGCGTTGGCCCCTCCAAATTTGTGCCAGCTTACTATCTCAATCGCAATGTGACGGAGCTTTCACTCTTTATCTGGCCAGCCTTGCTGGTGGCGTTTTTCTGGAAAGGCCCGATAGACCGGCGCTATTTATATACCGCCCTCGTTGGCAGCCTCTTGCTGGTGACCTTTTTATCAGAAAGCGAAACCGCAAAAGTCGCGGTCATACTGGGACTGATTGTCTTTATGGCTGCCGTTTACCGTCCGCAACTCGTCAGCACTCTCGCCAAGATTTTGTGGGTGATTGCCGTTGTTGGGGCCGTGCCCCTTATGCTGGCATTGCATAAAACGGGTTTGCAAGAAGCCGAATGGCTAGCAATCAGCGCCCGTGATCGCATCCATATCTGGAATTACACAGCGCAAAGGGTCGCACAAAACCCAGTCCTTGGCATTGGCATCCGCTCAAGCCGCTCCTACAAGCGAAAGCCCCAACCAGCCCTCTCGCACCCGCGCCCCTTCAAACTGAAAGATCACCCAGGCTGGCATAGTCACAATATTTTTCTGCAGACCTGGTATGAGCTGGGGGCCGTCGGAGCCGCTTTTTTACTGGCCATCGGCCTGTTCATGCTGCACGCTATTCAATCTCTGAAACGCGAAGTCAAGCCATTTGTCTATGGAGCTTTTGCCAGTTTTAGCATGATTGCCGCCTTTGGATATGGCATCTGGCAAAGCTGGCTGCTGGCCAGTTTCGGCTGGACGGCGATTTTCTTTCTGCTGGTTTTTACCTATGAAGAAGAAAACAGTGCGAAGGCTGCAACAGAATGATCTTTGCAGGACCCTTGCATAATGCCAATCCACAAAAAGGCTGACACGCTCCCAACGCTCCCAACGCTCCCCGGGTTCTTCACCCGGGGGTCCATAACACAAACAAAAACGTTCCATTTTTTCAACTTATCACCGCTCTGGATCCCAGATGAAGAACCCGGAGAGCGATGGGGCCAGCCATGAGCCAACATTTATGCGACCAGCAATCAAATCACCTAAAACGACGACGCAGGAAGCGGCGCAAGTGGAGATGACGACGCAAATGGCGACGGCCAAAACGTCTTTTGCTATAGTGGCGTCTTGAGCGATAATGACGACGCGCCCTGTGAGGTCTGTAACTTCTATGGCCATAGGACCGAACGCCATAAAAATGGCGGCGATACCTATTATGGCCTCTGTAACCCCGATGACGACCATATCCGATGCGCAGACGCAGACCGACCTTCTTAACAAGCCCTTCGCGACTGCCCTCATCTGTCATGACTGACTTGATGGCGAGGGGGACAATCGGCAGACCTTTGGCCATACCAGCTCCCGGCAGCGCCAGAGCAACAGGGGCAAACAGACCTGCCCCAAAAACAAAAGCGGCAAAAACAACCGCCAGAGGCCTATAAAGCGATGTGCAAAGCCTCGAAAACGAGTTCATAATACTCTCCCTTTCAGAATAAGAGCTCAATACAAGTATTCTGCACTTTTACTAAAATATTGTCGAGTAACAATTTTTAACATCTGCGCGATCTTAAAAATGGCAAAGCCCAAATATCTGTTTACACTAGCTTGCCCACACAGCATAAAGGGCCAAATAAATCCGGGAGCAAAAAATGAGCATAGAAGATGAGTTGCGCCAACGCGCCGAACACAAGTGCGAGCTCTGCTCTGCCAGCGATAAGCTCGGTGTTTTTACCGTCCCCTCCTCATCAGGGGAAAGCGCCTCGCAAAGCCTGTTGATCTGCTCCACCTGCACCGAGCAAATTGAGCACCCTGACAAGATGGACGTCCATCACTGGCGCTGTCTGAATGACAGCATGTGGACCCCCGAACCTGCCGTACAGGTCATGGCCTGGCGACTGCTCACCCGCCTTTGCGCAAATGAAGGCTGGGCGCGCGACCTGCTCGATCAGCTCTATATGGAGGACGATGTTCTGGCATGGGCCAAAACGGGCATGGAAACAGCTGACGAAGCAGAAATCATCCACAAAGATGCCAATGGCGCGGTGCTCTGCGCGGGTGATACCATCACGCTGGTCAAGGATCTTCCCGTCAAGGGTGCCGGCTTCACGGCCAAACGTGGCACGCCAGTTCGCAATATATCGCTGGTTTTTGGTAATGCCGAACATATTGAAGGTCGCGTCAGCGGCCAGCAGATCGTCATCTTGACCAAATTTGTCAAAAAATCAGCTTGATGAAGACCCGCTCTTGGCACCGACAGAGGGCTTGGCACCGACAGAGGGCTTGGCCCCTTTGGAAGGCTCCGACTTATCGCTACTATTGCCTATTGCGCCAGATGATGTGCTGACGCTGGCCGATCCGCTCATGTCTGATGGTGTACTGACCGCTGTTTTCACCGCAACTGGCTTGTCCTCTACAGCTCCGCCTATGTCAGAAGTCGTAGCGCTCTCTTTGTTGCGCCCGGACGGATCAGAGTTTTTACTGTTAAGATTCTCAATCATCTGCTCTGTACGATTGCGGATACGATCAAGCTTGCGGCGCACGCCTTTACGCCAGCCAACCGGATTACGGCGGAACCAGACCGAGCGGAACCATCTCGTGCTCTTGTCAAAGGCCGCTCCCAGATCGCCAACATCCTCATCGCCGAGCCCTCTGCCATAATGCTGGGCCAATATGCGGCGCGTCGTATAATGGACCAGCGCAAACGCACCAAGCGAGCCCAGGATAAGGCTGACCAGTTTCCAGGTTGCCAGTGCAAAACCCGTTTTGAACCAGACCACAAAGGCGAAGGCGGCGATCACAAACCATAAAACCAGATCCACCACCCGCATGGCACTGCGCCACCTGGATAGAGCCACATTCAAGCGAGGAATGGCTTCCTTTTCAATATTATTGGCCAGCAGTTTAAGATTGCCAACAATGCGATAGGTGCGCACCGTATTGAGGCCGTCCAGATGCTCCATAATCTGCGCATGATCATTGTCACGCTTTTGTTTATAGCTGCTCCAGATGCCCGCATCTTTGACCGGCACGGCAATCTCATCATTATAGGACACATAGAATTTGCCAGCAGATAGCCCGCGCTGGGCCAGTGAAGAGCGCCACGAAGCAACAATATCTTCCAGATTATTATCAGCTGCCGAAGTATCAATCTGATTGAGAATATAGATGAATTTTTCCGCATCCATACTATCAAGATGCTCTTCAACCAGATGTTTAAGCGTATCTTGCATGGCACCGCTTTCAGGATGCCGGGCATCAAAAAACACCAGCACCAGATCGGACAGACGGACAATATGCTTGGTCAGACGCAAGGTTGATTTGCGTTGCTCATCGGCATCAAAACCGGGACTGTCAATCACCAGCTTGCCGCGCAAAACCTCGCTCGGCACCACCTTCATCTGCAAAAACTTGTCGATCTTGTTGCCATCCCCCGGCGACACATCTTCAATGTCCTTGCTGATCTGGTAAAACGGAAAACGCGGATCGCTATCAAGCGCCTGCCCCGGCAAGGTCTTGACCTTTTCATCTGGACCATAAGTCAGAACCGTAAAGCGATCATCAACGGCCTGATTGCCCGAGCGCTGCACATCAACCCCAAGCCAGCTATTGATAAAGCTCGATTTACCTGCCGAAAACGTCCCCAGAACAGAGACCAGCGGCCACCAGGAAATATGATTGGCATAAGATACGCCGCGCGGCAACAGGCCGATCTTCCAGGCAATGGCATCAAGCTCGCTATAACTGTTCACAGCCTCGGTCAAATCGGAATTTTCATGCTGCAGATGCTCTTTTAGTCTCTGCAAACGGTTTTTAGCATAGGTTTTTCGCGACATATCAATCCCCCGGAAGCGCTGGCAGGCAAGCTAAAGCTATAGAACATCTACACTAATGCCCCCACCCCGTCCATCGCTAACCTTGTCGATCTGGGTATAAGGTTAGCAGAAGAACCGAGTGCTTTTGATAAAAGAGGAACCGCTTTTTCGGGAAAGAACACGACAATGTAAAAGTGAGAGGTCGTTCATCCAAAACTGGCTCTCCCTAGCCACGCCATCAAAGGGCAGGCGTGCTACGCGCACAACGGAAAAGGGCCAGCCCTTTCCAAACCCATTTTGGATGGGGAGCCCCACAATGTCATCCCAGAAAACGCTGGGATCCATAGCCCTGCCCCGATCAAGCGATATACAAGGCAGTCAAATATCCGTGGTCAGGCGAGGATTTGGAAACCCGTCCAGTATGGATGTAGTACAGATCTATCAATCCTCATCCATCACTAATCTCTAACTGGGCTCCTAAGACCAAATCAGTCCAGTTAGGAATATCCCCATCCCTGATAATTTTTTTAATAGCTTCACAACAAATTTAAAGGCTCTGTCTCATTTAGCTGTTGGTTTTCAGTTTAGCGCTGAAATCAAACAGTTATCCGGTGTCAGACTATCCTGATCGTAGATTTCCAGCAGGCGACGCCACCCGATATAGTTTGGCAGGTATCTG
>JAKIUO010000152.1 GCA_021647535.1 Hyphomicrobiaceae bacterium | reverse complement strand
TGGACGAGATCGGCCAACAGGCCGAAGCCGTGTGGCTGGGGCGCGACCTGATCAACACCCCGGCCAGCGACCTCGGCCCGGTGCAACTGGCCGAACAGGCCCGTGCTCTGGCCGAAACCTTCGGCGCGGATTTTTCCGAAATCACCGGTGAAGCACTGGCCCGTGGATTTCAGCTGATCCATGCCGTCGGCAGGGGCGCGGAAGAGGCCCGCGCGCCGCGGCTGATAGAAATGCGTTGGCAGGACGCGAATGGTGGCGTGGGCAATGGCGCGGACGATGGCGTGGATGATGGCGCGGGCAATGACGCACCGCTGATAACCCTGGTGGGCAAGGGTGTATGCTTCGACAGCGGCGGGCTGGACATCAAGCCTTCCTCGGCCATGGCGCTGATGAAAAAGGACATGGGCGGCGCGGCCACCGTGCTGGCTTTGGCACAAATGATCATGAGTGCCGATCTGCCCGTTAATCTGCGCGTACTGGTGCCAGCTGCCGACAATAATATTGGCCGCGATGCCTATCGCCCTTCCGATGTTCTGGACAGTCGCAAGGGCCTTTCCGTCGAGATCGGCAACACCGATGCCGAAGGGCGTCTGGTACTGGCCGATGCGTTGACTTTTGCCGACGAAGAAAAACCCGAATTGCTGGTCTGTATCGCCACCCTGACCGGTGCCGCCCGTGTGGCGCTTGGTGTCGAAGTGCCGCCTTTTTATGTGGATAATGACGAGATCGCCAACGAACTTTATGCGGTATCTCTCAGCACCAATGACCCGCTCTGGCGGATGCCATTCTGGAAGCCTTATGATGCCCAGCTGGCCAGCAAGATTGCCGATATTAATCATATCACCGAGGGTGGATTTGCTGGCAGCGTCACCGCTGGTTTGTTTTTGAAGCGTTTTGTTTCAAAGGCCAGCGACTTTCTGTTCCTTGATATTTATGGCTGGGTGCCGCAAGATCGCCCCGGCAAACCACGAGGCGGCGAACCGCAAAGTGCGCGCGCCTTGTTTGAATATCTTAAAAACCGCTATGCCAGACCAGTTTAAGGCCAGACCAGTTTAACGGGAGGGGGCTGGCGGATGAATAAAACGAAATGAAAGTGTGAACATGCACAATGACAATACCCCTCCAAAAGCGTTGGACCGGCGCACCAATGCCTTTCGTAACGATATGGCCGCCGAGCATTTGAGAGATGTGGTCGAGGCCCCACATTATGTAGAGGGCCGTGTGGCGCGGGTGACAGCGGGCGCTATGGGTCTGCATCGCGGACCAGATTATGACATGCCGGTGGAAACACAGATTATTTTTGGCGATGATGTCACCGTTTTTGATGAGCAGGGCAACTGGGCCTGGGTGCAGAATAACCGTGACGGTTATGTCGGCTATCTGCCCAAGGGCTGCCTGTCGAGTGACATGCAGCAACCCACCCACAAGGTGATCGCGCTGTCGACCTTTGCCTATGGCAAGCCGGATATCAAAACGCCGCTGCCTTACAAGCTGTTCATGAATTCGCGATTGCGCATTGTTGGCGAAGCGGGTGAGTTCATGAAGCTTGCTGATGGTCGCTATCTGCGCAAGGTGCATGTGGGCAAGCTTGATGATGTCGCCGACGATTTCGTCTCGGTGGCCGAGCGCTATGTTGAGGTGCCCTATCTGTGGGGCGGGCGCACGGCGGATGGACTTGACTGTTCGGGGCTGGTACAGCTGGCCTATGAATTTGCCGGACTATCCTGTCCACGTGATGCCGATATGCAGATGCAGCTTGAGGGGCGTGATATTGATCTGGGCGGCATGGAAGAAATGCAGCGTGGCGATCTCATATTCTGGAAAGGTCATGTGGCCATCATGGTCAACGATATGCTGATGCTACACGCCAATGCCCATCATATGAAAGTGTGTATTGAGGGCTTTCACAAGGTGGTCTCCCGAGTTGCTTTTGAAGGCGGCGGCGATCTCACCGCCATCCTGCGCCCGACTATGTTGTCGGCAGGGAATGTGGCTGGCTGAGAAAGAGTTTTTTGTTTTTTGTTCTTTTTTATGCACTTTATACCAACCGCCCTTTAAGACCACCCATAATAGCAGATCACATAAATGAGGGGCTCCGCCCTCCCTTGTGCTGCAGAGCGACCCCGCCAAAGGACCAGTCCTTTGGAAACCTGAAATTTATCAGTTAAATCAAAATAATGGGGTGCAGGGGATCATCCCCTGCCGCTGTCCGCGCAGGACGCCTGTCTGGCGAAGACATGTATCGGGCATCATAAAAGGCGGTTGGATTATACTATGGCGGCGCAGGTTTATTGGCGATGATCTTTTGGTCGGGCTGGTATTCGTCAGCAGATAGGCCTAAAGTCATTTTATGGAAAAAACAAAACATCTTTTTCCAGCAGTTTTGCTGGCGATCTATCTTGTCGAGATGCTTGTCTTGGCAATCAATCCTTATAACCGGGCTTTGTGGTGGGCTGAGAATTTACCGGTGATGATTCCGGTCGCGCTGCTGGTGCTGACATATAAGAGTTACCGCTTCTCAAACTTCTCCTACTTTTTGATGGCATTTTTTTTGATGTTTCATACCGTCGGTGGGCACTTTTCGTTTTCACGCGTACCGTTCGACTTTTTCAACGATCTTTTGGCCAAGCTCAATATGGATTTTCTGTTTCCCAACGGGCGTAATAATTTTGACCGGGTGGGGCATTATCTGGTGGGAGTGTTTGCTTATCCCATTGCCGAACTGGCGCTTGCCAAACGCTGGGTTGCGAATAGGTGGGTAGCTGTTGTGCTGGGTATATTTGCAATTGGTTTCTGGGGGGCCCTTTACGAGGTCATCGAGATGATTTTTGCGGTCAATGCAGGGAGCACAAACGGGACCGATTTTCTAGGGGCACAAGGGGATATCTGGGATGCACAAAAAGACATGGCGCTCGATATTCTAGGAGCACTCACCGTGTCCGTATTGTTTTTGCTTCGACCGTCAGCTCGTGGTCGGTGAGGCATTGGTTTACTGCTGGTTTTTATGATTTCACTCAAGGCGCAAGGAGCAAATAGGAATATAGTTGTGCTCAACAGGAATGTCATGAGGGTTTGAGCACAAATGAAAACACAGCATTTGAAATATGCCACCACCGAGGTGCCGCGTTATACGAGTTATCCGACCGCCGCGCAGTTTGGCGATTTGTCCACGCAGACCTACCGCGATTGGCTCGGGGCATTGAAGCGCGATGAACCCATTTCACTTTATGTGCATGTGCCGTTTTGTCATGAGATGTGCTGGTATTGCGGGTGTCACACGACGATTGTTTCGGGCTATGACCGCGTTGGCACTTATTTCAAAACGCTGATGCGTGAGGTCGAGCTTTTGGGGGAGGCGATTGGGCATAAGCCGCGTGTTTCCCATCTGCATTTTGGCGGCGGCACACCGACCATCTTGTCGCCTGAGCATTTTGGAAAATTCGTGGCGCAGATCGCAGAGCATTTCGAGTTTTTGTCAGATGCTGATCTTGCCGTGGAGATGGACCCGCGCACTTTGAGCGCGGAAATGGTCGGGGCGTTGGCCGATGCTGGCATTAATCGTGCTTCGCTTGGTGTGCAGGATTTTTCGCCCCATGTGCAGGCCAATATCCACCGCATCCAGCCTTTTTATATTGTTGATCGCTCGGTCAAATGGCTGCGTGCGGCAGGCATCAAGGCCATCAATTTTGATCTGATGTATGGCTTGCCCTATCAAAAACTATCGGATGTCGAACGCACCGTAACGCGGGCTCTGTCCCTTGAGCCGGACCGTATCGCCATGTTCGGCTATGCCCATGTGCCCTGGTTCAAAAAGCATATGCGGGTCATCAAAGAAGAAAGCCTGCCCGATACGCTGGAACGTTACGCCGAGGCGCAACTGGCTGCTGATCTGATGCGCGAACACGGCTATGAAGAAATTGGTTTCGACCATTACGCCAAACCAGATGACGCCATGTCAATCGCCGCGCGTGACGGTAGTCTCAAACGCAATTTCCAGGGCTACACGGTGGACGAGGCCGACACCATGCTCGGCCTTGGCGCGTCAAGCATTGGTCAGATGCAGAACGGCTATGTGCAAAATGCGCCCAACCTGAAGGAATGGCGCGAGATCGTTGAAAGCGGTCAGCTGACTGTGCGACGTGGCCTGCTCATCAATGATGACGACCGCTTCCGCCGCGCAGCCATCGAAAAAGTCATGACCGACCTGGCCCTTGATATGGAAGGCCATTGCAAAGAGTATGGCCAGCCAGTCAACGCGCTCGACGACGCGCTCGACAAGCTCAAGGGGCTGGAAAAAGACGGCCTCATAGAGCTGGACGGGCGCAAGGTCAAAGTGATCGAGCCACAGGGCCGGCGCTTTTTGCGCTCGATTGCCGCCAGCTTTGATCAATATTGGATACCGAGTAAATCGAAACATTCCAAGGCAGTGTAGGGGCGCTCGCTGCGCGACGGGGCCAGCCCCGAACCCCGCTGGAGGGCCGCCCTCCAGATCTCCCGTTTTTCTATTTTAAATTGAAAAAAGGGTTGGGTTTGGGAGGTCTCCTCCCAAGCGGGTGCGGGCAGCAGCCCGCTTGCGCAGCAAGGTGAGGAGAGAAAAAATGTTTGTGTTGAGAGACATCGCCATATTGCTGGCGGGGCTGTTTATTGGCTTTACCTTTGCCACCATGATGCTTTATCCGCAGCTGGCGAACCGATACAAGATGGGGCAGAATAATGGCTCTGCCAGCGGCGGCCTGCGGGTGGTTCGTTTTCTTGAAAGGCAGTTTCCAGCGGTGGACAAAGTGGATGGTTCAGCACCGCTGGAGGCCCTTGGCGTGAAGAGCCGCACCATCGAGGTTTTTGAAAAAAACGGTGTGCGCACCTTGCGGGTGCAGTGATGAGGGGGGTGAATATAAGAGAGGGCCGAATGAACAGATGATCTGGACGTTCGGCCCTCTGAGGTTTCTTTTATGAGGTGCAAGGCGTGTCGCCAGCCCCTCTATTCGGCCGGGACAACACTGCCTGGAACGGGGCGCGGGACATCGACGCTGCCAATGCGTCCACCCTGTTCATCGCCTTGGGTTTCGATTTCCGTTTCCAGATCCTCGGTATTCATGTGCAACAGGTTGTCGGTGGTTGCGCCGGTATTGCGGGCGCCAAGCCGAACCAGGAAGACCAGCAGTCCAACCAGCGCCAGCCACCACAGGCCGAGAATGATTTTCTGCCCGACGATCGAGTTGGGAGAAATATATTCGTACCATTTATAGGTCTCGATCAGCAGTGTGCTTTTCAAAAAGGCCTTGTGGGCATCATAGAACAGGGTGAAGGGCAGATAGCCAATGGCAAAACCCATGAAGCCGACCCAGGTGTTGAGATAGCCCATGCCGATGCGCATATAGGAGCGGATCTCGCAGCCGATCAGCATCACCGCGCCCATCCCAAGCAGCAAGCCGCCGATTAGATTGCCAACGGTGGTTTGATATTTCAGCGCGCCGGAAAAGGCTGGCCCGACATCAAACAAGGTCCAGACGACGACAATGAAGCCAAGCATCACAACCCAGGACGCGACAATGCCGATCAGTGGCAGATAGCCGCGCATAAGCGTGCGGGTGATGCGCGGTACGCCGAGCTTGGCAAAACGGGCGTCATTATTGGTCATCGGCTGCGCCACTTCCATGGAGACCAGAGAACATTCGGTTCCAAAGCCGCTTTTTGCCATACCAAAACCGGCAACGATCCCCGCTGACAATGTCGCCGCGACATAAAACCAGCCCTTGGCATCAAGTGATTTAGAAAACGCAACCATCGAGCCGTTTTTCAGATGCTGCAGGCTTTCCGGGTTGAACAGGCCGCCATAGATAGCCGTTCCGAACATGGCAACACTAAAGGCAAGCGCCAGCCAGAACACTGGCCGTCTCATGCCGTTATAACCCGCCTGATAGGTGGCTGCTTCGCCCCTGTCGTTATTTTTGGCATAACGCAGCGTTTCTTGATGTTTGAAATAGGGCGCAATGCCGGTACGGCTCATCACCCAGAACGCCATGGCGCCGCCGATGGCCATAAAAAAGGCCGTGATGAAGGAATGGATGTTGAGCAGCGGAATTCCGCCCAGCAGATGATTAAGCGTACAGCCGCCGGCCAGCCTTGTGCCATAGCTGAACAACATGCCGCCTATGAACGACACCAATAAAACTTTGGCCGGATAATGCGCCCAGATGCGGCTTTCTTTTTCCGCGCGCGTTACTAGCCAGCCGCCAATCATCATGCCGACAATGGGCCAGCCGACGCCGGGAATAAAGGCGCCGCCAGTTGAGGCGACACCATCAAGAGCTTTGCCGTAAAGCTCAAAATCGGGAAGCGCGAAGACATTATAAATTGCCACTTCTAACCCGCGAAACATTTTGCCAAGATCCGTCGTAACGGTAATCGGTTTAAGCGACGGCGCGTGACCGGTCTCAACCTTTTGCACCCACAGACCAACCATATAAATGATCTGTGCAATACCAAATGTTATCCCGGCCCAAAGAAAAGACCATTGTTTTGTCATTGCCCGGCTGAGCAATGATTTTGTTCGTGCTGACATGGAACAAACCTCCTTCAAGCGTTGCGTTAAGAGTTTCGCCGCAGGATCTTTAGGGGTGACGTCACATCCAAAGCGGCGTGTGAATGCAAAAGCAAACCCGGCAAGTTGCCGAGTGCCTGCTGCTTTGGTGGTTATCGACCCGCAATAACGTTTTGAATTTGATCTGGATTAAGCGCAAGCGCTGAGGACTGCATTTGTCGCAGCTTAAAAATTAATCAACATAAGTTTATAAAGAGCGCGCTTTAGTTTTAACGCACTGGCCCACCTCGCGCTGTTTAACTGCCTTGTGACAAAAGTCACATCGCGGCAGTATCGCGAGGCGGTAACGGCACGACCAACGCTTTATTCAGCGTGGCTTTTATTTCGAGCCGCAAACCCTAATGAACAAACAAGCCAAGCACTGGATTATAACCAGCGGCGCACATGGGATTTATAGTCGCTGAATTGATCGCCAAATAAAACCGTCATGGCCGCTTCTTCCGGCGGGATTTGAAAGCGGTTGATGTAAAGAATAAAGCAGAACGCCAGGACCAGAGCATAGGGGCTGGCCAGTGCCAAACTCCATCCCGCAAGCAGGGCGGCAAAGCCGACATACATTG
>JAKIUO010000151.1 GCA_021647535.1 Hyphomicrobiaceae bacterium | reverse complement strand
ACCGGAAACAGATGCAGCGCCTCAACCAGCTCCAGCCCTTTATTCATCATGGTGGCCGAATCAATGGTGATCTTGCGGCCCATATCCCAATTGGGATGTTTCAACGCTTGTGCGGGGGTGACATGAGCCAGCTGTTCTTTCGAAAAACAGCGAAACGGTCCCCCTGAAGCGGTTAGAATGATCTTGTCTATGGCCCCTTCCGAGTGCTCATCAAGAGACTGAAAAATCGCGGAATGTTCCGAATCAACCGGCAGCAGTTCCGTCTTGTGCCGGGCCACGGCGCTCATGAACAAGGCCCCGGCAGCCACCAGACATTCCTTGTTGGCCAACGCCACCCGGTTGCCCTGACGAACCGCTTCAAGGGTCGGCGCCAGTCCGGCAGCCCCCATGATCCCGGCCATTGTAATCTCAACCGGCCTTCCAGCCGCTTCAATCAGCCCGCTTTGGCCAGCTGCGACCTTGATATTGGTCCCCGCCAGCGCCTCTTTGAGTTCGCCAAAAAGTGCGGCCTTGCCTATCACTGCCATCTTGGCATCAAATTGCACAGCCAGACGGGCAAGCTCCGCAACATTTTGATGAGCGGTCAGTGCCTCAATGGAAAAACCGTCTCTGTCATGCGCCACCAGATCAAGCGTACTGGTGCCAATGGACCCGGTTGCCCCCAGAATTGTCAGTGATTTTTGCGGCATCAGGCAGCGCCCCAGAACAACAACACCCGGCCAGGATGGGCAGGATCGACAAGAAGGGCAATCAGGGCAGCCAGCAGGGCGGCAAACAACAAACCATCAACACGATCAAACAATCCGCCATGACCAGGGATCAGATTACTGGCATCCTTGACATTGTAATGGCGCTTGAAGACACTCTCAAACAAATCGCCCATTTGGGAAAATATGCCTATGGCAAGCGCCATAATCGCAATCGGCAACAGCTTGTCATTGCCCAGATATTGGCTAAAGAGAACGCCAGCAATCATGCCAGCGCTCACACCACCAATAAAACCCGACCATGTTTTTTTAGGCGATATGCTGGGGGCGAGCTTTGGGCCACCAAAGGAGCGCCCGGAAAGATAGGCGAAAATATCGACGGACCAGACAATCACAAACAGATAGATAATCAGTTGAAATCCATACTCCATATCAGAGCGCAGCCAGATCATGGCGATCACCGGCAGACCAATATAGGGCACCCCCAGCAAAGAAGCACCCAACTCAATGGCCTCCTTGTCGCGGCTCTGCAAAAACTTGATGGCGGGGCCAATCAGCAGAACCAGCAGCGCCACAGAAACCTGTTCCATATAGACAAGGCCGCACGACACCAGAACGGAAATAACATGCACGACCAGCATCTCGTCAAAGTCCGTTTTACGGACAATTTTGGCCCATTCCCAGCAAAGAATGCCTCCCCCGAGCGCGATCAGCAGCGCAAAAGGCAAAGCACCAATATAGGTGATGGTCAGCACAAGGGCTGCCAATATCACGGCTGAAACCAGCCGCTGACCCAAATCCGACCAGTTTTTATTTGATCCGTTCGACTTGTCTTGTTCGGAATTTTGCTGGTTCAACCGCTGGACCTTTCTTGCAGACCGCCAAATCGCCGGTCACGATTTTTATATTCAACCAAGGCTTTTTCAAACATCTCATTGTTGAAGTCCGGCCAGTACCCATCCAGAAATACCAGCTCGGAATAGGCGCATTGCCAGAGCAGGAAATTGCTGAGGCGCATTTCTCCACTGGTGCGGATCAGTAAATCCGGGCTGGGGATGCCTGCCGTATCAAGATGGTTTTCAAACAGCTCGCTATCAATCTGTTCTGAACGAAGTTCACCTTTTTCAATTTTTTGCGCAATATGTCTGGCTGCCCGCGTGATCTCTTCGCGTGAGCCATAATTAAAGGCAATAATCAGCACGAGCCTTTTGTTGTTTTTCGTCTGGGCCTGCGCGCCATCCAGCAGTTTCAAGATCTCCGGGTCGATGCCCTTGCGAGAACCGATCACCCGGATCTGCACACCTTCTTTATCGAGGGAGGCCAGGTCACGGCGGATAAAAAACTTCAACAAGCCCATCAGATCGCTGATTTACTGAAAAGGTCGCGACCAGTTTTCTGACGAAAAGCTGAAGAGTGAGAGATAAGAAATGCCGTTCTCATCGGCGTAACGCACAGCTGCACGCACACTTTCAATGCCTTTTTTATGCCCCTCATAGCGTTTCAGCCCACGCGCCTTGGCCCAGCGCCCATTGCCATCCATAATGATGCCGACATGGCGTGGAACCTGACTTTTGGTCTCATAGCGCTCTTCACTATTTTCCAGAGTGGTCATCAAGGGATCTTCTTTGCTAGGGCAAACGCTTGTTTCGGTGGGACACATCACTCGATTCTACACCAAATTAAGAGACCTGAACAGATTTCTATAAGGAATAACTAGACCTGCATGATTTCTTTTTCCTTATGTTGCAGGGCTTCATCAATATCCTTGATGGTTTTATCTGTCAGCTTTTGCACGGTTTCGCCATGCTCATGATGCAGATCCTTGCCGATCTCACCGTCTTTTTCCATGGCTTTGAGCGCTTCCATGCCATCGCGGCGCACATTGCGCACGGCAATCTTGGCCTGCTCTCCATATTTCCCAGCAACCTTGACAAGCTCTGCCCGACGCTCTTCGTTCAGTTCAGGAATGGGGATACGCACATTTTGCCCATCGATCATTGGGTTAAGACCAAGGCCCGACTCACGTATGGCTTTTTCCACAGCATTAACCTGTCCCTTGTCCCAGACCTGCACCGAAAGCATACGCGATTCCGGCACTGAAATATTGGCGACCTGGTTGAGCGGCATGGAGCTGCCATAAACATCCACGGTGATCGGATCAAGCATGGAGGCACTGGCCCGACCGGTCCGCAGGCCAGCAAATTCGGATTTCAGGACAGTAAAAGCGCCCTCCATGCGACGCTCAAGATCTTTGGGGTCAAAACTATTGCCGGTCATGGTTTGTCTCTCCTAAAATGAAGTTCAAGGCGCTTTGGTGATCAAACGGTCAAGCATAAGAAAAAGAGTGCCGAACCCAAAACGATCATTTTGATCACGAATAAGAATTTTGCAGTTGTTTTCCAAACAGGTATAAGCCGCCGTCCCGCTTCGTTCAACCTAAAGGGTCCCCTTTTTGGAACTTGTCAGCCAAGATGACAAAATGAGAGGCGAACCAACCTAAGAATGAACAATCGTATTGGTGAGAGCGTCGTGCAGCACCCGTGTGATATTGCCCTCTTCTTGCAGGGAAAAAATAACCACTGGCAGCTCATTGTCACGGGCCAGCGCAATGGCGGCGCCATCCATGACCTGTAGATTTTTGGCCAGAACCTCTCCATAGGTGACGCGTTCATAACGTGTCGCATCAGGGTCTGTCCTCGGATCTGCCGAATAGACGCCATCAACCTGCGTCGCCTTGGCCAGACCATCGCACTGCATTTCAATGGCGCGCAAAGCCGCCCCGGTATCTGTTGTAAAGAACGGATTACCGGTGCCTGCCGCAAAGATCACCACCCTGCCCTTTTTTAGATGGCGAATGGCTTTTTGCCGAATAAACGGTTCACAAACGCTCGGCATGGGAATACTCGACAAAACACGGGCCGGAATATCCTGGCGCTCCAGCGCATTATGCAAAGCCAGCGCATTCATGACAGTCGCCAACATGCCCATATAATCGCCATTGGCCCGATCCATCCCGGCCGCAGCGCCTGCCATGCCGCGATAAATATTGCCGCCACCAACGACAACCGCCAGCTCGGTTCCCGCCTTTACGGTGTTGCCAATATCGGTGGCAAAGCGATCCACAGTCGCCACGTCAATGCCAAACTCCAGATCTCCCATCAGCGCCTCACCCGACAATTTGAGAAGAACGCGCTTCCAGTCGCTAACCGGTTTTATATCTGTCATTTCAGTCACCTGTGAGTTCAGTAGGGAATTGAAGGCAAGAAAAAAGACCACTCCGATCAAACGAAGCGGCCTTTTTAAATTCCATACGAACCTAGCTTCCGCTGGCCGCTGCGGCGACTTCGGCAGCGAAGTCTTCTTCTTTTTTCTCGATGCCCTCACCAAGCGCAAAGCGCTCAAAAGCCACCAGCTTAATAGGTGAGCCGACACTCTCTTCGGCTTCCTTAAGGGCTTTTTCAACGGAAAGGTCAGGGTTGATGACAAAGCTTTGCGACAGCAACACCACTTCGGAAAAGAATTTGTGCATACGTCCATCAACCATTTTTTCAATGATATTCTCGGGCTTGCCAGACTCTTTGGCTTCCTCGATCAAAATGGAACGTTCTTTAGCCACCACGTCAGGATCGAGATCATCCTTGCTCAAAGACAAGGGCGAGGTCGCCGCCACATGCATGGCGATCTGTTTGCCAATGGCTTCCAGCTTGTCCGCGTCGCCGTCGGATTGAAGTGCCACCAGCACACCGATTTTACCAAGGCCATCGGCAATGGCATTATGCACATAAGAAGCCACAATGCCTTTATCGACGCTCAAAGCGGTTGAGCGGCGCGCTGACATATTCTCGCCAATGGTGCCAACCATTTCCTTGATGAAACCAGCAACATTATGCTCAGAGCCAGGATAAGAGGCTTTTGAAAGCCTGTCGAAATCGCCTTCATTATCGGCGGCAACCTTGGCAACCGTGCGAACCATTTCCTGAAAGTCGTCATTACGGGCGACGAAATCGGTTTCCGAATTAACTTCAACCATAGCCGCGCTTGTGCCGCTGGAAACGACCCCAACCAGACCTTCGGCAGCAATACGGCTGGCTTTTTTATCCGCTTTGGCGATACCCTTGGTGCGCAACCAATCAGCAGCGGCCCCCAGATCACCGTCATTTTCTTTAAGGGCTGCTTTGCAGTCCATCATGCCTGCGCCGGTTTTATCGCGCAATTCCTTGATCAATCCTGCAGTAATCGTCGCCATGAATAATCTCCTGTCATCCCCGAATTTAATGTTTCAATCCCCAAAACGAGGCGTTGCGCTTTTTTTTTGCACAACGCCCCTTTTGTAGAATTATGAGGCTCGTAAAAACCTCGGTTCGTCTTAAGCTAACGCTTTACCTAGCTTTTGGCAGTGTCCGCAGTCGCTTCTGCTTCTACTGGCTTGCTTTCTGCAGCAGCCGGTTCAACCTTTGCAGGTGCTTCTGCGACCAAAGCAGGCTCTTCGAACTTGGGATCAACCTGAGAGCCCAGATCCTTACCACCTGTGACCTGTGAACGCTCAATGCCATCGAGCACAGCGCGCGAAATCAGATCGCAATAAAGACCAATGGCCCGACCTGCATCATCATTGCCGGGAATCGGATAATCAGCGACATCAGGATTGCAATTGCTATCAATAATGGCGATCACCGGAATTTTAAGCTTGCGCGCTTCGGCCAGAGCCAGACTTTCGCGATTGGTGTCAATGATGAACAAAAGATCAGGAACGCCGCCCATATCTTTAATGCCGCCCAGCGCACGATCAAGCTTGTTGCGCTCTCTGGTCATTTGCAGCAGTTCTTTTTTGGTCTGACCCGATCCATCACCGCTCAGCGTGTTTTCGATCTGTTTCAGGCGTCTGATCGAATTGGAAACGGTTTTCCAATTGGTCAGCGTGCCACCAAGCCAGCGATGATTAATGTAATATTGTGCGCAGCGCTCGGCACTGTCGGCAACAATATCAGAAGCCTGACGCTTGGTGCCAACGAACAAAACGCGCCCGCCACCAGCAACAACGTCAGAAACTTTAACAAGTGCCTGATGCAGCAAAGGAACGGTCTGCGAGAGATCCATAATGTGGATACTGTTACGCGCTCCAAATATATAAGGCCCCATTTTAGGGTTCCAGAGATGGGGTTGATGACCAAAATGCACACCAGCCTCAAGCAGCTGGCGCATGGAAAATTCTGGCAAAGCCATGTTATAAGTCTCCTGTTTGTCCGGTTAATCCGCCGCGAAAATAAAAAAACACGAGATTTCCCGTGTCACCGGTCAGGTTCTAAAGTCGCTCGAAAGCAACAGAAAAACCCTGCATTTGTTTCGCGTGTGTGATGAAGCGGGTTATAAGCGCGCCCGAACCAGAAAGCAAGCCTGTTTTTGAGTGTTCCACCCCCTCTCCCAGACGGGGAGAGGGTTGGGCAGAGGGGGGTCAGTATTTCAAAACCCGTCATGAACTTAAATTGCCGTAAGAACACAAAGATTACCAACTGAACCGGAGCGATCTCTTCTTGGCGTTACCCCCTCTCCCTAACCCTCTCCCCTCGGGGGAGAGGGGACAATATTTCTTCCGCTTTACATCGACAAAAAAACTACTCCCTGAAACCATATTCCTTTAACCTTTTTCTACAAATTTCCAATTCTTCTGGCGTAAACAATGGATGAAATTCGTCTTTAGCGAGGATCATCGCCTCCACAGTCAAGTCCAGTCTTTCCTTTTCCCACAAAGCAACATACCCATCAGACACATTATCTGAGCTTATCAGCATTTTAGCAGTCCCAATGCCACCATGGTCGTCAAGCAATTGATAAAAGCGATGAGCTGTATATTTCACTTCATTTTTGGCTCTTTGATAAATTTCAAACATAGATACGTCGAATTCACGTTTCAGCTTATCAGTCATTTTAAATATCCTTCATCTCGCGCACGCCGGGGAGCACCCTTAGCGCACTGGCCTGTCGCGGTGAAGTATCAAGGCCGCGTTCGATATTGATGACGACATCCTTGCCCATATTCTCAAGGCGCAAAACGAGGCGCAAACGGCCATTGCCGCCAATATTGAGGCGTTCAGCAATTTCAGGAAAGGCTGTTTCCTTGTCTATGGTGAGCTGCACGCCTTTTTGCAGGCGTCCTGCCGCTTGATCGAGCGGCTCGGCAGACAATAGCCGCAAGCGCATATTTTCGCTTTCGGGGTCAGCAGAAACCTTCAGCAAGACCACTTCGCCGGGCTGTAAAAGCTCGCGTGTCGCTTCGAGCGTTTCGGAAAACATCACCAGTTCATATTGCGCTCTGGCATCAGAAAAGGCGGCAAAGGCGAACTTATTGCCCTTTTTCGACCAACGCTCCTGCAAATAATCAACAACGCCGGCCAGCGTGCCAGGAATGCCTTTATCGGGGCGGCGCTCACCTCGCCTGAAGGGTATAAGATTATCCTTGGCGCGCTCGGCTTCTTTCTTGCGATTGCGCTCGAC
>JAKIUO010000150.1 GCA_021647535.1 Hyphomicrobiaceae bacterium | reverse complement strand
TACCAGTCAACGATTTTCGGCACATCGGTACGCCCACGGGCACCGCCAAAGGCCGAGCCGCGCCAGACGCGTCCGGTGACGAGCTGAAAGGGCCTTGTTTTGATTTCCTGTCCAGCGCCCGCCACGCCGATAATGACGCTTTCGCCCCAGCCCTTGTGGCAACATTCCAGCGCGTCGCGCATGACATCGACATTGCCGATACATTCAAAACTGTAATCGGCACCGCCTTTGGTGAGCTTGACAATATGATCGACCAGCGAACCCTTGATATCTTTGGGGTTGATGAAGTGGGTCATGCCGAATTGTCTGGCGATTTTTTCGCGGGCCGGGTTGAGATCAACGCCGACAATCATGTCCGCGCCAACCATTTTTGCACCTTGAATGACATTGAGCCCGATACCGCCCAGCCCGAACACCACGACATTTGAACCGGGTTCGACTTTGGCATCAAAGGCCACTGCGCCAACGCCCGTCGTCACGCCGCAACCGATATAGCAGATTTTGTCAAACGGCGCGTCGGGGCGCACTTTGGCGACAGCAATTTCCGGCATGACAGCATAGTTTGAAAAGGTCGAGCAGCCCATATAGTGCAGCACCGGCTTGCCTTTGTAAGACAGGCGCGAGGTGCCGTCTGGCATCAGCCCTTGCCCCTGCGTTGCGCGGATCGACTGGCACAGATTGGTTTTGGGGTGCAGGCAATAATCACATTCGCGACATTCGGGTGTATAAAGCGGGATGACATGATCGCCGGGCTTCACCGAACGGACACCGGCCCCGACCTCTTGCACAATGCCCGCGCCCTCATGGCCGAGCACGACGGGAAACAGGCCTTCCGGGTCATCGCCGGACAGAGTAAAGGCATCGGTGTGGCAAACGCCGGTGGCCTTGATCTCCACCAGCACTTCGCCCGCTTGCGGTCCCTCAAGATCCAGTTCAACAATCTCCAGCGGTTTGCCCGCCTCAAATGCAACAGCAGCTCTGGTTTTCACAATGACTTCCTCTGTAATATATTGATTTGGTAGTGAGATAACTACGAAAAAAGAGAGAAAGGCAAGGGGGGGGGGATTTTTAATTGCTGTTTTTTCCAGCTGGACCTAAGCTTGGCTGGCAACCACCGGATATTTTAAATTGGAAAGGAGCTTTTTGTGCCTGACTATAATTATGATGGTTTCACCAGCAACAGCTATAATCTAGATAAGTTTTTTGGTCCCGAAATCGGAACAAAAGCACAGGATTTCACACTTTCAACGCTGGAGGATGAAAAGGTTAAATTGCTGGAATTTTCTGGCGAGTTTCTAGTGTTGGAACTGGGCAGCATTACCTGCCCCTTGTTTCAGGGGCGCCGTGAAGGTATGAGCGACCTTGTCGCCCGGTTTTCCAATGTCAGCTTTTCCGTTCTATATATCAGAGAGGCTCATCCTGGCAGCAATGTGCCTGCCCATAAAAACATAGGCGATAAAATATCTTGTGCGCGCGAGTTGAAAAATGAGGATGGTGAGCAGCGCAAAATTCTTATTGATAATATAGAAGGGGCGGCTCACAAAGGCTATGGCGGTTATCCCAATGCGATTTTTATTATCAATAAAAAGGGTTGCGTGGTTTTTCGCAGTGATTGGAATAGCGTTGGTGCCACAAGGGCTGCTCTGGTTAAGTTGTTGAACGGCGAACCAGCTCATCCCAAAAGCTACTTCCTACCTGTCAAGCCGTGGGTCGCCTTTAAAACTTTGCGCCGCAGTGGAAAAGGCGCAGTACAGGATTTTCTTGTTGGTCTGCCAAAGCTCATTTGGAAAAATATTATTCGCCGTAATTTCTTGCTGTTTATCGGCTCACAAAAATCTATTTCCCCTGATGCGGAGTGTTAAGAGCGCTGGCCTTTTGTCGAATTTGATGAGGGCATCTTCATGAACTGGTCGGTCTGTTGTTGGCATTATTTGACAAGCGCGCGGGCGGCATCATAGGTGTTGGATAGCAGCATGGCGATGGTCATGGGGCCAACGCCGCCGGGCACCGGGGTTATGGCGCTGGCCACTTGCAGCGCTTCAGCAAAGGCGACATCTCCAACCAGCCGGTGTTTGCCCTCATTTTGCGGATCGGCAATCCGGTTGATGCCGACATCTATGACAATCGCACCTTTCTTGATCCAGTCTCCCCGGACCATTTCGGGGCGGCCAACGGCGGCGATCAGCAGATCAGCACGACGCACCACATCGGCCAGATTTTTGGTGCGCGAATGGGCGATGGTGACGGTGCAGTTTTCATTCAGCAGCAATTGCGCCACTGGTTTGCCAACCAGTACGGAGCGGCCAACAATAACGGCTTCCATGCCGGTGAGATCCGGCGCAACCGATTTGGCCAGCACGATGGAACCCTTAGGGGTGCACGGCACATGGCCCTTTTGCCCGGCCATCAGATAACCAGCATTGATGGGGTGCAGGCCATCGACATCCTTGGCGGGGGTGATGGCCTCGATAATCGTGGTGGAGTTGATATGCTTTGGCAAAGGCAGCTGCACCAGAATGCCGTGCACAGCCGGATCGGTATTGAGCTGTTCGATGAGTTTAAGCAGATCGGCTTCGCTGGTATTTTCGGGGAGCTTGTGGGCAAAGCCGGTCATGCCTGCTTTTTTGGTGGCGATTTCCTTGTTGCGCACATAAACGCGGCTGGCCGGGTCTTCTCCCACCAGGACAACGGCGAGCCCCGGTGTGATGCCATGCTGGTCGATCAGTTTTGTAACCTGCTCCTTGATTGTGGCCCGCACCGAAAGGGCAATGGCCTTGCCGTCTATCAAGCTGGCTTTGGCGGACTTGCTCATGAACATTTACTCCAGATTTACTTTTGTTTGTCGCGCGCGGCCAGCGCCTCAGCCAATGCTTTGTCGAGTTCAGCGGCCAGTTCGCTGGCGTTGCCCTCGATCAGCAGGGTTTTAAGGCGCGATTTGCTGCCGGATTTGAGGGTGATGAGAGATTTGGCGATCCCCAGTCCTTTGCCTGCCAGCGCCATCAGCGCCTTGTTGGCTTTGCCCTTGTCAGGAATAGCGCGCACCTTGGCCGCAATCACAGGCCCATCGGGCGTCTCCACCACTCCCAATATCTCGTCCTTGCGAGCGTTGGGAGTGAGGCGGAAAAACACCAGCAATCCGTTCGAATTTTGCTGGTGGCATAAAGTGCGCATGAAACCCTCCTGTTAAGAGCGTGCTCAGCCAGCCAGATAGCGCGGCAGCTCATAGCGCACGAAGAAGGACAGGGTGCTTAAAATGATAAGCAGGAAGATCGGTGAAAGGTCAACACCGCCCATATCGGGAAGAATTTTTCTAAAAGGGCGCAGCATCGGTTCGACAATGGCATTGAGCGAATTGAAAATATTGTAAACGAACTGGTTTTGCAGATTGATGACATTAAAAGCGACCAGCCAGCTCAGGACCACGCTGATAATGACAAACCACCAAAATACATCAACGATCATGGAGAGCATAAAAAGGAGGCTTTGCATGGAAATATCTCTTGGCTGTTTCGTGAAAAAGGACGCGCAAAACCTTTAGCCCGAAGGACGCCAATAGGCAACAAACAAGTTGCACTGTTGATAGAAGTTCGGGAGTGGGGCTGAACATGGTACGCAAAAGCGGCCGCGCCGCTTGCCCTTGCCGGGCGGGCATCTTCGCAGATGGCGCTGGGGAAGTATCCCCAAACCCCTGATTTCAAATTGGGGATGAAAGGGGCTGGCCCCTTTCCGCCAGCCGCGTAGGCTGCCCGCCCGGCGAGGGCGCGCCGATAGGCGCTTTTAGCGTGGCGGGAACAGCGCATAGCGGGCGATGAGACCGAGGATTTTTGTGCCTGCCAGCACGCTGCCCTTTACGGTGCCTGATACTTTTGAGACGCCTATTCTTTGCTTGTAGCTGACCGGGGCTTCAAGCGAGGGCAGATTGCTGCGGGCGGCTTTGATTTGCATTTCGACGGTCCAGCCGAAATTTTGATCGCGCATGTCGAGATCGGAGAGGGCTTTGCCTTCAATGGCGCGAAAGGGGCCAAGGTCGGTGAATTTCAGGCCCCAGATGAGGTCGATAAGGCGGCAGGCCAGCCAGTTGCCGAATATTTGCGGCGGGGTGAGGGCGCCGCGCTGAGAGGTGCCAGCGGCGCGCGAACCAATGACCATTTGCGCTTTGCCCGCAGTTATGGGATCGACCAGCAGGGGCATTTCTTCTGGAAAGTCGGAATAGTCACCATCCAGAAAAACGATGATCGAGCGCTCGTCTGTTTGTTCCAGTGCCAGCAGGCAGGCTGCGCCATAGCCGCGTTCGGGTTGGTGCACAACCACGGCACCCGCCTGGCTGGCGCAATTGGCGGTGTCATCGCTTGAACCATTATCGGCAACGATGATCTGATCGACAAAGTCTGGAATGTCAGCAATGACCCGAGCGATGGCCTGTTCCTCGTTGAGCGCGGGGATCACCACTTCTATTTTTCGGCCCTGTCTCATTTTGTGTCTTCCTGCAACGGCGCGCATGGCGTGGTTCGCCGCGTCCCTCTGCATCTATATAGCTCAAAAGCGAGCGCAGACCAGACCGGCAGCCAGATCGCCAGTACGGGCGCTAATCCGAACTGGCCTGAGAGATTATTGACGGCGATATAAAAGGATAGATAGTAGATTTGCAGCAAAGGCACCAGCAAAGCGAGGCTGTAAAAGGGATAAAAGACCAAAAAAGGTGCGAACCACAGCGCATACCACGGCAATTGGGCTGGGCTCAGCAGGAACATGGCGGCGCAGACAAGCAGCGTGCGCAGGGCAAACTCACCGGCGTTTTGGGGGACTTTCCAGGCAACGCCCAAGGCCAATAGGCCTAGCGTAATGGCAATAAAACCGCGTACAATGAGGGCGGCCAGATGCGGATACTGGCTCTCGCTGGCAAAGGCGGTCAGCCCATAGCGCACCAGCCCTTCCAGAGCGGGCACCAGGGCATTATTGGTTTTCCAGAGTTCGGTATAGGCGACAAACCCCGAGCTTTGATCAAGTCCGGCCTGCAAGACGGGGGCGGCCATAAGCACCAGCAGGGTGGCGAAAACCAGTAGAGGCGCGATCAGTTTTTGGGGCGAGGACAAAAAGGGCCGCAGATAGAGCGGCAGCAAGAGGGCGGGCCAGATTTTGACGCCAACGGCGAGGGCCAGCAAGAAAGCGATCAGTAGCGGGCGATGAGCGATGGCCGCCCACAGAGCGCCCAGCAAAAGCGGTACCAGCAAAAACTCCATATGCCCCGAATTGACCAGCTCCTTGATGACCAGCGGGTTCCACCAGTACAGGGCCAGCCATAAGGGCGATTTGCCCAGCGCGCGCAGCAAGAGCAGCAGCAGCGCCAGACTGGCCAGCTCAAAGCCAATGGCCAGCGCTCTCCAGGCCGTCAGGCTGAAGGGGCTGATCTGATGGGCCAGCGCAAACGCCGCTTGCGCGATCGGCGGGTAGATGGTGCGCAATTGCGGATGATTGACGCGCGTGAGAACGCGCCCTGAGCGCTGGCCGAGCTGCTCCAGCTCTTTATGGCCGCTTAGGCCGTCATAGACGGTTTGCGGGGCCGTCAGATAGGGGTTGTGGCCATGGGCGGTGAGCGCACCATCCCATAAATAGCGCTGATAATCATCCTCCATCAATGGTTCGCTGCCCAGCATCAACAAGCGGGCCAGCAGACCAGCGGCGATGATAAACCACAGCAGCCCTCGCAGGGGCAGGGCGGGCTTGGTGTGAAAGGCTTTCAATGTTCGATGGATCAAAAAGGGCAGCGCAAGAAAGGCAGTCCCCAGCGCGAACAGGGCGACAAACAGGGTGCGCAAGGGCATGTCGATGACCCTTGTATCATAGCCAAACGAACCAGAAAACGGCAGGGTGAGAGCAGCCGCCAACAGCAAGCCGCCCCCCGCCAGCGCCCAGCAGGTCAGTATGATTTTTTGGGTGTGATCAAGGTTCATGGCAAAGGCTGATCCCATATTTTTTGACAATAGAAGAGAAGGGGTTCGGGGAAAACTTTCCCCGAATGGGTATGGGCGATAGCCCATTCGCGCAGCGAGGCTGCGGTTAGAATTGAATGGCTCTGAATTGATAGCCCCCTTTAGGCGCTCTAATTTTTTGAGGGCTTTTTGAGCCAGTCCCAAAAGCGGATATTGCCATCTTCGCCAGCGGATATAAGTTGCTTGCCATTTTTGCTGAACAGCAAGGAACGGCTCATGCCAGCGCGGCCCTCAAAGGCCCGGACCAGCGTGCCATTGCGGGCATTCCATATGCGGATGGTACCATCCATGCCGCCAGAGGCCAGCCATTTTCCATTAGACGCAAAAGCAAGGCCGATAACGCCCTCTTGACGGGCTTTGATGGTGCGACGGATGCGGCGCGATCTTGGGGACCATATCTTGATGCGATCATCGCCGCTGCCGGTCGCCAATCTGTAGGCCTTTGGCGACAGGGCGAGAGCATTGATTGCGCCGGTGTGGGATTTATAGGTGCGTATGAGGCGCCGACGGGAACGGCTCCAGACTTTCGTGGTGGCGTCATGGCTGCCGCTGATGAAAAAGCGTTTATGGCCAACAAGCGCCAGAATGGCCCGGTCATGTCCCTGACCCCGTAATTGGCGGCGGTCATAGAGGCCTTTATTATATTCCCAATAGTCAAGTTGGCCTTCTGGTCCCCCCGTGATCAAATCGCTTCCTCACTGGGCAAAGGCGAGGGTGCTGATCTTGCCTTGCGGCACGGTGAAGCTGGCCAGTTGCTCGTTCTTGTCGAGGTCATACAAAGAGACATTGCCGCTTTTATCGGCCTGTGCCAGCCGGTTTCCTCTGACATCCAGGGCGACAATGTCCTGATTGTGCGGCTGATAGGCCCGCACCAGGATGCCATCCGCCATGTTCCAGACCTTGACCATGCGGTCGGCCCCGCTGGAAATCAGTTGGCGACCATCACCAGAAAGGCGCAATGTGGTGACGGCACCGGTATGGGCTCTGATGGTTTGCACAAGGGTTGAGCGGGCAATGTTTGTCGGGCGGGCCGTGCTTTTGGCTTTTGGGAACCGTTCCGTGTTTTTTTCATGCGCCGTGTTTTGCACGAATTGAGGAACCAGAATGCTGCCCGCAGCCAGAAAAATTGCACCAAAACCAAGGGCGGCAATGGTCTTTTTGTTGAAGAAGGCGGGCAGGCGCAGTTTGCCCGGCCTGTTTCTCAGCCTTTGCCAGGCGGAGGTTTTTGGCATTTGCGCAATGGCGTTTTGCTCGGCCTCTGTGGTCTGGTGAACGTTTTGAACAGGTTGG
>JAKIUO010000149.1 GCA_021647535.1 Hyphomicrobiaceae bacterium | reverse complement strand
ACTTGCCCCTTTTGGCGCAAGCGGCTAGAAGAGTCGAACCCAGCTCTAACGAAAGCGCACCTCATGTCTCACAACAGTTTTGGCCATCTTTTTCGTATCACCACCTGGGGCGAAAGCCACGGCCCGGTCATTGGCTGCGTCATTGATGGCTGCCCTCCCGGACTTGCCATAACCCAAGCGGAAATTCAGGCCTTTCTCGACAAGCGCCGCCCCGGCCAGTCCCGCCACACCACCCAGCGCCGCGAACCAGATCAGGTTAAAATTCTCTCTGGCGTCTTTGAAGATGAAGACACCGACGGATTGCGCACCACTGGCACCCCCATCAGCCTGATGATCGAGAATGTTGACCAACGCTCGAAAGACTACAGCAATATCAAAGACACTTTCCGCCCCGGCCACGCCGACTACACCTATACAAAGAAATACGGCCTGCGCGATTATCGCGGCGGCGGGCGCTCATCGGCCCGTGAAACCGCCATGCGAGTGGCCGCTGGAGCCGTGGCCCGCAAAGTCATTCCCGGCCTTAAAATCACCGGCGCCCTCGTGCAGATCGGCGAGCACAAAATCAATCGCGACAACTGGGACGACAGCGAAATCAACAAGAATGATTTTTTCTGCCCCGACGCCACCGCCGCCAAAGAATGGGCCAGCATCCTCGACCAGGTGCGCAAAGACGGCTCCTCCATCGGTGCCATTATCGAGCTCACCGCCACCGGCGTACCGCTCGGCCTTGGCGCGCCCGTCTATGGCAAACTCGATCAGGACCTCGCCGCCGCCCTTATGAGCATCAATGCCGTCAAAGCTGTCGAAATCGGCGCTGGATTTGAAGCCGCCAGCCTGTCCGGCGAAGACAATGCCGATCAGATACGCGCTGGCAAAGACGGCCCCGAGTTTCTCTCCAATCAAGCCGGCGGCATATTGGGCGGCATCTCCACCGGCCAACCGGTCATCGCCCGCTTCGCCGTCAAACCGACCTCCTCTATCCGTACCCCACGCAAAACCATCACCCGATCAGGCGAGGAAACCGAAGTCTCAACAAAAGGCCGCCACGACCCCTGCGTCGGCATCAGAGGCGTGCCAGTCGGCGAAGCCATGATGGCCATTACGCTGGCCGATCATTATCTAAGGCATCGCGGGCAAATAGGCTGAGTGCCCTTGCGGGCAGGCGCTCGCCGCGCGGGCGTGCTACGCGCACAGCGGCAGGGGATGATCCCCTGCACCCCATTTGGATCACTCTCTCCTTTTACTTTCAAAACCAATGTGTTATTAATATAAAAATGATTTAATTGGGAGTCGGATTGTTGTCTGATTGGTTTATTTATAACGGTGCAATTGAACGCGGAAGAGATTTGGAATTCATAAATCTTGTTTGTGAAAAACATGCAAGTGAGAACTGCGTATTATTGCTGGTCACGTCTGGAGGAGATCCAGATGCCGCATATAAAATGGGCCGATATCTTCAAAGTAAATACGAGACATTCAGTGTCTTAATTCCTGGATTTTGCAAAAGTGCAGGAACGCTTTTAGCAATTGGTGCAAATGAACTCATTTTCACACCCTATGGTGAACTTGGACCACTTGACATACAAATGGCAAAATCAGACCAAATCGCAGGTATGGAATCTGGTCTCAATATTAGCGAAGCCTTTCGCGCTTTAGAAGAACGAGCACGCCAAACCTACCATCGTCTCACCATTGAAATCATCAATTCTAGCGATGGCATTGTGTCATTCCAAACAGCTTCCCATGCCGCAATTGAAATACTCTCTTCACTATATGGGCCTATATTCAGCAGCATTGATCCAGAAGAAGTTGGGTCTCGCTCTCGTGCAATGCGAATAGGTGAGGACTACGGACAATGATTGAATCTTAAATGGTACAATCTCAAAGACAAAGCTCTTGAAACGTTGGCTCAAACATATCCAAGTCATGGCTTTGTTATTGACAAGCAGGAAGCAAAATCCCTATTCCATAGAGTAAGATTTGTTACAGACAGTGAAATGAAGCTTATTGAAGAACTTGGAAATTTGGCCAGACATCCTCTGCACGGGAATCCAAAAATGGAAAAATTGGAAACTCCTAGCACCGGAATTCGCCAAACAGAGGAAGATGATGATACAGAAAACCAAAAACAACCCCAATGGAAAAAATACTAAAAAAACAGTCCAAAATAGACGTACTTCGTCCCGCGCGTAACGGACCTCTAAACTTTGATTTTGATGGAGTATTTAGCGTCATAAAAAGAAAAAATAATAAAATCACAATAGTGAAGTAAAACTAAAATAGCCCCCCCCCCCCAAATCGGGTTCCAAGGGGTCACCCCTTGGCGCTGTGCGCGTAGCACGCCCGACCGGCGAGGTCATTTGGCGGTCATTTCTTCACAAACTCGCCGACAAGTTCCACATGGGTTGAATATAAAAACTGGTCGAATGGCGTCAGGCTTTTGAGCTCATAGCCGCCGTCGATCAATATTCGGGCATCTCTGGCGAAGCTGGCTGGGCTACAGGAGATGGCAATTAAACGCGGCACGACAGATTTTGCCAGTTCAGCGACCTGAGCGCGGGCACCAGAGCGCGGCGGGTCGAACAGGACAATGTCATAGCCTTTTAGTTCAAGGGCTGAGAGCGGCATGAGGGCGAGGTCGCGCTCCAGGGTTTCGATTGTTTTCAGGCCTTGGGAAAAGCCGGTCGCCTGTTGCAGGGCTTTGAGCGCGGCGACGTCATATTCCACGGCCAGCAGCTTGAAACGCCGCGCCAATGGCAGCGTGAAGGTGCCCATGCCGCTATAAAGATCAAGCGCTTTGCCTCTTTTAAGGTCAGCCAGCAGCGCCATGACATGCTTGATCATCTTGTCCTGCATGACTTCACTGGCTTGCAGGAAACCGCCGGGGGGCGAGATCGCTGGCAGGCCGTCAAAGGCGATGGTGGCGCGATCTTTTTCGATGACCAATTCACCGGCAACCGTCAGTCGGGCCAGCCTGATGGGGGCGCACAGCTCCACCAGCTGCAGGCGCATGTCAGCCTCTTCGACCGGCTCGACCTCATCAATCGAAATATCGAGCCCGCCTTTGGTGACAAGGATCGACAGGCGGGCGACATTTTTGCGCGATAGAAGCGGGCGCACCAGTTTGCGCAGCGCTGGCAGGGCGTCAACGATTTCGCGGCGCAGGACCGGGCATTGCTGAATATCAATAAGTTCGTGGCTGGCGCGGCGGAAATAGCCCAGCAGCACGCTCTTTTTTGTGCGCGTGGCGCTCAAAGTCGCCCGCCATCTGGTCCCTGGCTCATTGGCGACAAGCGGGCGCACCTCGCAGTCCAGCCCGCGCGCGCCCAGCGTTTGGCGCAGATGCTCGCGTTTCCACTCATGATAGGCTTTGGGTTTTAAATGCTGCAAGCTGCAACCGCCACATTGCGCAAAATGTGAGCACACCGGTTTGATGCGCTGCGCAGAGGGTTCAACAATGCGCGTCAGCCGGGTACGCTCTGCGCCCCGCTCCACCTGTACGGTTTCACCCGGCAGAGCCAGCGGCACATAAACCGGCACGCCTTCAGGGCTGGTGGCGACGCCGTCACCCCCGGCCCCAAGGCTATCTATTTTCAATGTAATTTCAATCATGTGGACTAAGTAGCACGAGTGATCAGACTTCGTATACCGGACTGGTGAGAAATTCCTGATGATCCACATAATGCGTGCCATCGCAGGAGAAATTCAGACGCAGCAGGCCGTTCATGATATTAATGGAGCCTGAACGCAGATAGACCTTCTCATCGGCGAGGCGTAAAACGCGAAAGCGCTCCAGCACCGGGCGGATTGTCGTGGGTCTGATTTTTGCCTTGTCGGGATAAGAAGCAATCGCGATCCCTTGCCAGCGCTCTTCGTCAAACACTTCTTCGCCAACAAAGATCTGATAGTTGAAAGGATCATCAAGCGTCCACACCATCATCTGGCAGGTCGACATCTCGATTTGCACATGAAAAATACCATGGTGCGAAAACAGGACCTCAATTCGATCCATCAGTTTTTCGCAGCCCGTATCAAAAGGACTTTCGGTCCGAGTCTGCGAAAACAGGAATTGCCTGATAGAAGGGTCTCCCCTTAATTGTCTTGATTGTCCGGTCATTTCTACTCCACTCCACTAACTGTTAACCTTGATAAAGTGTCGCAGATAAAGGTTAACAATCTTGTTAGGAAATGGAGCGAAATCAGCTGTTCAGGCTGTATTCCCGGCGTAAAAATTTGCGCCGGGAAACCTCTTTTTAAGCCAAACACAAGCACAATTCATTTATCAGTCTTGACCTAGCCCAGCTCTTTATAAATGGCGCTGGCCAAAAACTCCTTGTGATCAACATAATGCGTGCCGTCGCAAGAGAAATTGAGCCCCAGACAGCCATTCATGACATTGATTGAGCCCGAGCGCAGATAGACGGTGTCATCGCCAAAACGCAGTTCTCTGAATTTTTCCATGAGCGTGCGCAACTGGCGAGCCGGGATCACCGCTTCAGCCGGATAGACGGCATAACGGTTGCGGCGTTCCAGCGGCGGATTGAAAATTTCGTCACCCGCCAGCACCCGATAGTTGAACGGGTCTTCCAGCAGCCAGACCGTGACCTGCGCCGTGGAGAGATGGATTTGCACATGAAAAGCCCCATAATGCAGGAACAGTTCCTCGATACGCTCCATCAGCTCTTCATAACGCTGGTCAAACAGGCTCTCATTGCGGGTCTGATCAAACAGGAACCGACGGATCGAGGGATCACCCTTTAATTGTAGCAATTGTCTCGACATGGCTTCTTCTCCTTCTACCTCTACAGGATGAAGCCAATATGCTCTTTTTGTTCTGCCTTGGCCAGCCGTGCGACATTATGCCAGCCATAATCTGGCTGCATGGCTGAGCCATGTTTCAACCATAATCCTGGCCGCCCCGGCGATTCGCACAGCAAACTTTCAGCGAGACCGCCATACTGAAAAAAGAGGGAATTCATGAGGAACAAAAACAAAAAAACAGCCTTGCTGGTGGGCGTTTTGATTCTGACCGCCTATGGCTTGGTTGGATCCAACAATCCTGATGCCAAAATAACGGGAATGATCCTTGAAACCATTAGCGGTTTTTCCGTCATCTTCATTGCCATACTGATATATCCCTACTTTAAACCATATGGCCGAAAACTATCTCTATCCTACCTTGTTTTGAAGGGAATCGAAGGCGTCTTGATGGTCATTGCTGGCATCTTGTTCATGATCCACAGCCCTGACCTCCTGCACATGCGCGACAGCATTTATCTAATCCACGGCTATATCTTCGCCGTGCCAGCCCTGATCTTTTATTATCTGCTCTTCAAATCCAAACTCGTTCCTCAATGGCTTTCATTGTGGGGGATAGGTGCATCCATAATACTGGTGATCGTCAACTTGCTCGAAGCCGCTGGCATGATCCCCATGATAGAGGTCCTGTATCTGCCAATTGTATTGAATGAAGTCGTGCTGGCCATATGGCTCATGATCAAGGGCTTTAACCTGCCCTCGATCAAAAAAAAATAATTTAAGATATCAAAACCGTGGCAACAAAAAAACAGACAACAGTCCCAACAATGGGCAATCAGCTGGGGCTCATCGGGCTTTACGTGCTCGCCATCCTTGCGCTTTTAGTCTATCAAACCTTTTGCCACAACGAATATATCTGGATGCACGCGCAAACCCCGTCCCTGGCGCTCCCTCTGGATCCTGACCTCGCTTTTAAACGCGGATTATTCGGCATACCTGCCCTGCTGCTATCGCTTGCGACCCTTGCACGCGCCTTTACCACAACTGGTACGACCGGCAGACTGTTTGCCGTTTTATTTGGCATCGGCACGGCATGGGTATTATTGACGTAAACCCAGGGCCATTCATATTCACGCAAACCTTGCTTCCCAAGCGGGTTGCCACGCTTATTTGATTTTTAAAGTAGAAAAACGGGAGGTCTGGAGGGCGGCCCTCCAGCGGGGTTCGGCGCTCAAATAGCGTAGCGGTAGCGCATAATATAAAGATTGGCCCCGTCGCGAAGCGAGTTTCGCCTGAGAATAGAATAGCCCCTATCTCCTCCCACTCAAGCCAGATTAGGTGCACTTTTTTCCATTGCGCGGCCAAGGGCGGCGAACACGGTGCGCACAATGGCGTCGGCATCAAGTCCGGCTTTTTGATACATAATATCGGGCGTGTCGTGGTCCAGGAACAGATCGGGCAAAGCCAGCGGCCGCACCTTCAACCCGCCCCTGCCCCGATCAGCGTCGAGCAAGCCTTCAAGAGCAAGGAAATTCAGAACCTGCGAGCCAAAGCCGCCAATAGCCCCCTCTTCAAGGGTCAGCAGCACCTCATGATGGAGCGCCAGCTGTTTGATCAAATCCGTATCCAGCGGCTTGGCGAAACGGGCATCGACAAGGGTTGTCGAGAGGCCATGACCGTTTAATCTGGCCGCCGCTTCCTGCGCAGCGTCGAGACGCCCGCCAAGAGACAACAGCACCACCTTGCTGCCTTCAGAAATAATCCGCCCCTTGCCGATTTTCAGAGGCTCTGGATCTTGCGGCAGGGTCAAACCAGCGCCGCCACCGCGTGGATAGCGAAAACTGATCGGCCCCTCATTATAGTGCGCGCTGGTCGCCACCATACGCGCCAGCTCAACCTCGTCACTGGCCGCCATCACCACCATATTGGGCAGGCTCGACATAAAAGCGAGATCAAAGCTGCCCGCATGGGTCGGGCCATCCGCCCCCACCAGTCCGGCACGATCAATGGCAAAACGTACCGGCAAATTCTGAATGGCCACATCATGCACGACCTGATCATAGGCGCGCTGCAAAAAGGTCGAGTAGATGGCGACAAAGGGTTTCAACCCCTCGGCGGCCTGTCCGGCGGCAAACGTAACGGCATGTTGCTCGGCAATGCCCACATCAAAGCAGCGCTCTGGAAATTCTTCTGCAAACTTCTTCAGTCCCGTGCCATCTGGCATGGCGGCAGTGATGGCAGTGATCGCCTTGTCTTTTTGCGCCTGCGCAATCAGCTCATCAGCAAAAATGCTGGTATAGCTGCGCACATTGGATTTTTCCTGCTGGCCGGTCACCACATTAAAGCGGCTGACGCCATGATATTTGTCGGCACTGTCTTCGGCAGGCTTGTAGCCCTTGCCTTTTTGCGTGCGCACATGCAGCAAGATGGGGCCGCTTTCAGCATCACGGATATTGCGCAAAACCGGCATCAGATGATCGAAATCATGGCCATCAATAGGACCGACATAATAAAAGCCCATCTCCTCGAAGAAAGCGCCACCCGCCCACAGGGTGCGAGTGTGTTCTTCGACGCGCCGCGCCCGCTCTTCCCATTTTTGGGGTAAAATCTTGGCCAATTGCTT
>JAKIUO010000148.1 GCA_021647535.1 Hyphomicrobiaceae bacterium | reverse complement strand
AAAGAGGCCATTCTCAAGTGGGAAAAAGACTGCGAATAAAGAACAAAACACAACCGGAACATCTGCAAGACTGGAAAACAATTGCCCGCAAACTGGAAAACATTCCATTTGGAACATTTGCGAACACCTACAAGGTGCTGTAATATATAAGGAAAAGTGGTGAGCCCTGATGGATTAGAACCATCGACCTACTGATTAAAAGAAATGCAAATCAGGAACATCTCTTTGATATTGCAACATAATTGTTTTCCAGTGATATGCAGGCACGGTACCTTTACACGCTGTTTGCTACCGGAACTGGAAAACATGATTTGGGGCAATGAAATTGCGATGTGGGTGGGTTAGTTTGAAAAGTACGCAGGCAGGGGTGGGGAAGTTGTTAATTGCTTCATTTTGTGTTCGCCATTTGAGGTACACCGCTGTCACCGGTTTTGTGCGAAAATGGTGTTTCTGCGGATCCTGTGGAATAATTATAAACCTTTGATATTGCAAGATAAATAATATTGGAGTACACAGGATTTTAAGTCCAATTGGTTTTCTTTATATTACAAAGACTTAACTGTAAAACGGCACACTGAGGCGCACCCAGTTATCAAAATCTTAGTAGTATAAGTGGAAACTATTTGTGTCAAATCGTGCCCAATTCATGCTGCTACATCCCCTATTGTTCTCGTTCTGTATCAACGCCAAAGCACCGGTGCTCTGACGCTCCATGCTGCAATCTTGACATTCCAGCTGACCGGTTGCTATTGGTGTCCATGATAGTGTACACTATATAAACACAAGGAGTGCCAAAAGGTGTCGGATACCGTTGATGGCGATTTCGAATGGGATGAAGATAAAAACCGGAAAAATATTGCCAATCATGGCATCAGCTTCGAAATGGCCAGACGAATTTTCGAGAGTCCGGTGTTCACCCGCGAGGATGATGTTCTCGATTATGAGGAGATCCGTGAGATCAGCATTGGCATGATTGATGGTATGGCCGTCCTTGTCGTCATCCATACTGACAGGAATGAACGGACAAGATTGATCTCTGCCCGTCCTGCAACCAGCCGGGAAAGGAAAAGATATGAACGCGAAATATTCTAAACCAATGACCGCTAAAGAGATCAGTGCTGTGAAGGATGAGGATATCGATTTAAGCGACATCCCCGAGCTTGACGATGCGTTCTGGAGAGAGGCCAGAAAAATAGAGCATCCCATGACACGCAAATCCGTTCATCTCAAACTCGATGAAGAAGTCTTTGAGTATTTCAAACGAGGTGGCAAAGGCCATATCAGCCGCATGCAGGCGGTGCTACGTGCTTATGTGGATGCAAAATCAAAAAAAGTTCATTCCTGAGAACCATAGAGCGTGTTTTGCAGGCTTGAAACTGCGCCATTCCTGCCTCGATACCGGTTAAGGAAGGTGCTGCCGGTCCGCTGAAAGCACACGCCCACCGCTCCATGACCGAGCCAAGGGCGTTTCAAGGCTGGCACACCCTTGCCTGAAAGCGCCATGTATTGGGGAGTATCAGCTGTGCCACCACTGCTCCGGGCCGTTGTGCTCTTGACCCACTTCCGAGCCGCCTACCGTCCCGTCCGTGCCGCACCCATTTCCCTTTCTCCCATTACTGATCCGCTGGCGTTTCGCTTTGCCGGAGCCGTGTTCCACCGGCCCTGCCGAGAATATCGTGGGGGCTTCTCCAGGACAGCTATTGACTTCGCATTTAATCACGCAATTACAGCGGTATAGACACACTTGTTTAGCAAGTCAGAGCTATGTGTGGTGTCAGCAAAACGCAAAAAATGCCCCGGCGAGTGCTTGGAACACTCCCGGGACGTGATGACGCAGAATACATTCATAGGAGAATGACGCCATGGGTACGCAAGTGCGACACGAAGTCGCTTCGAGAAGTTGTTTGTACGCTTGACGGCGGAACAAACCACCCGTGCCACCGGGTGAATCTATGCCCCTGAATAAAGAGCGGGGCTGACAATGTACCAAAGTGCTTTGGCACGGGGCGGGCGACGCAAGAAACCTTCCCTTCTGGTAACCACAAACCGGGTGAGGGCTAGATAGTAGGTATGGTGAACATATGTGAACCTGTGATAAAGACCGTGATCATGAACAAGCCAAAGTGGTTGACAGGCTTGAGCCAAAATGGCGCTGGGGGGTGGGAGCTGATTTTCTGTTGCAGCTTCGTGGCCATTATTCCTTCCCGGTCGAAAGCATGGCATCTAACCCTACGCACTTCTTGAAGTGGAACGTGGAAACCCCGTATCGCTCCCGATTTATTGGGACAGCCGATTGTGAAATCCGCCTATGGTGGTGCGGGCTTGGGATGCCGGAAAAAGCGAATGCCGTACTGTAATGGTGCGGATACGGGGTGCAATATTCTCCGGCGCGAAAGCGAGCCCACGTCCGGCGGGTCTTTTATTGCAAGAGAATTTGACAGAACCGTATGAATGAAGGAAAGCAAATGACAACCATGGAAATACCACTGCTTGGTGCGCCTTCATCAGGCTCGAAATGGGATCGCATTGACTGGGAACCCATAGAAAAGCACGTAATGCGGCTGCAAATGCGTATTGCAAAGGCTACTCGGGAACGGCGCTGGGGCAAGGTGAAATCCCTGCAATGGCTCCTGACCCACTCGTTTTACGCTAAATTATTGGCAGTGAAACGGGTTGTTAGCAACCGTGGCCGTAAAACGGCCGGGGTTGATGGAAAGCTCTGGACTACATCAAAACAGAAATTTGATGCCGTCCGGTCAATAAAGCGGCAGGGCTATCGCCCACAGCCGCTCAAATGCATTTATATTCCCAAGAAGAACGGCAAGAAACGTCCGCTTGGTATCCCGACCATGGGCGACAGGGCCATGCAGGCATTATACCTGTTGGCCCTTGAACCCGTGACGGAAACCACTGCGGATAAGAACTCCTATGGCTTTCGGCCATGTCGTTCGCCTGCCGATGCCATTGGGCAGTGCTTCCAGGCTCTTTGCCTGAAGCACTCCGCTCAATGGATCTTCGAAGGGGATATTAAATCGTGCTTTGACCAGATCAGCCATTCGTGGTTGACGGCCAATATTCCTACAGACAAAACTGTCCTGTCGAAATGGTTGGCTGCGGGCTACATGGAAAAAGGGTCTTTTTATCTAACGGATGCTGGCACACCACAAGGCGGCATAATCTCCCCGGCTCTGGCCAACATGGCGCTGGATGGTCTGGAAGGAGCTGTCAAACAGGTCGTTTCCAGAGGCCATAAGGTCAATGTTGTCAGATATGCGGACGACTTTATCATCACGGGAGTTTCAAAAGAACTTCTGGAGGATACAGTCATGCCCGCCGTGGTGGCCTTCCTGAAAACGCGGGGGCTGGAATTATCGAAAGAGAAGACCAGCATCACGCATATCAGGGATGGATTTGATTTTCTCGGGTTCAATGTACGCAAGTATGCTGATGGTAAACTGCTTATCAAGCCGTCCAGACAATCGGTGAAAGCCCATCTGGCCAGCATCCGGGAATTTCTCAAATCCCACAAGACAGCTCCAACGGAGGTGGTCATTCGAAAGCTCAACCTCAAAATAAGAGGGTGGGCTTACTACCATCGGCACGTCGTTGCCAAAAAGATCTTCAGCTATGTGGATCATCATATCTTTTGGGCTCTGTGGTCATGGGCCAGACGAAGACACCCGGGAAAACCTGCCTATTGGATCAAGCGGCGTTATTTTCGCTCCAATGGCTGGCGAGACTGGATGTTTTCAACCTCAACCTATGACAAGATGGGTAATGTTTCGCATCTGGATTTATTCTCAGCTGCGAGTGTAAAGATTATTCGCCATGTCAAAATCAGGGCTACCGCCACCCCATTTGATCCAGCCTATAAGGACTACTTCGAGCTCCGAGCACTTCGGAACCGGGGAAACTCGCTTGTGAGGATGGATGATTGGTGGCTGTGACGCTGACGGTAAACAGAGTAACCGGGTCGGGAAACCGGCCTTAAAACGGCTTGAGCCGTGTGCTGGGAAACTCGCATGCACGGTTCTTAGGAGAGGAAACAGCCGAAAGGCTGCTTCCTTATCCGACCATGCATCGGGGATCAAAATGTTCATGTTTTGTATTGCAAAATGACCCTGTATATTCCCTGCCGAGCCTCTTGTTTCGCCCTACCTGGTTCTTATAGACAAAAGGGCTCTATTGGCATATATTGCCAATAGCATAAAGGGGAATCCTATGGTCACAAGAAACATTGTTTTGACAGATGTACAATCCAGTCTAATCGACCGCTTGGTAAAAACCGGTCGTTACCAGAATGCCAGCGAAGCCTTGCGCGCAGGATTGCGCCTTTTGGAACGTGAAGAAGATGAAATCAACGCCTTGCGCAACCAGCTCTCTTCCGGCCTGGCACAAGCAAGATCCGGCGAATTTGCCGAAGGAAGCGGAGAGGATGCCATCCGACGCGCCTTTGCCACCGCGAGAGAGAAAGTTTGATGCCCAAGACTTGGCGGCTGACCCTACAGGCCGAGTCGTCTCTTCTTGACATCGCCCTCTGGACGATCGAAACCTTCGGCCCCCGTCAGGCACAGGCCTATGAAGAGGATTTGATCGCGCGGTGTTCCGGCGTTGCCTCTGAGACCGTGTCTTCGCAAAGCTGTCGGGCACTGATTGATCCCTATTTGTCAGAAGACCTGCGATTTACCCGTTCGGGTCAGCATTTCATCGTGTTTGTCGAGGATGATACAAGCGTGATCATTGTGGACTTTGTTCATGTCCGAAGCGACCTACCAGAAAAGCTCGCGCGCCTTGAAAAGCCACGGACAGAGCGGGATCATTGAGAAAAAACCACTTTCAAGAAGGTCTTCTGCCAACCCCCGTGAAATCAATGAGCGTGACGTAGTCCATGTCCTGGCGGCCGAATAGCGCGCCGCTACCATCATTTGACCCAAAACCGTGCCAATACCCCCTCACAATCGCTCCACAGGAATAGCACCAGCCTGCCGAACCTGTTTGCCCACCGCTTTGGGGCTGTGACAGCGGTGTTTCAAGACCGGCACACCTCCGCCGTGAGGCGCTATATGTTGGGGAGTGTCTGGTGTGCTGGTGCTAATTTGGGGTGTTGCGCCCCTGATCTGCAGCTATGCCGCCCACCGGCCGAGGTGAGCTGGATGCGTTTTGCTTTTTCAGCCTTGCGTGCCTGGGCCGTTTCGGTTTCGCCGCCAAGTGTGCCGAGCGGTTGTCGCATGCAGCCGCAATCTAAGTATATCCATATATTACCACACTATATCAATGGGTTATTCTAGGGTTTGGAGTAACTTTTTTAAGCTCTCAGAGCTATGTGTGGTGGCATGGAAACACAAAAAAATGCCCCGGCTGGTGCGCAAACACCACCGAGGCGCGATGACGTACATAACTTTTGAGGATCAAATACGCCATGACTATATATAGCACAATGAGAAAGGCTCGGGAATCACTTCCTACCTTTTCAGAAACGATGGTTCGGGTTGTTGCCGGGGGATCGGCCGCGATGAATGGCATCACCGCGTTTGGCATGCTCGGATGGGGCGGCGCGGCGATGCTGGCAGCCGTCGATTTATTCAAGCCGACACTTGCCCCCAATATTCGGAACGATATAAAGAACCGCGCATTTGGCTGGGCCGGGGCCAGAACGCTCATGCTGGCCGGACTGGTCGGATTTTCCGCCCTTGCCGCTTACACCACCCTGATGCAGTTCGCCGCCCACCGCTCGGATGGACCGGACAGACAGGCCGCCGCCTGGCATGCTTCAAAACAGCGCCTCAACACAGCCCGCGCCGCCGCCGATGCCATCACCGCCCGCCCACCGGCCACCATTGAGCCACTGATCGGCTCGGCGAGCGTCGATAAGCGCATCTGGACGCGCACAGCCGGTTGCACCGATGTCACCCTTCCTGCCAGCAAGGCCTCCTGCCTTGTCATCGGTAATTTGCGCAGCGAACTCAAACAAGCCCGTGAGAAACAGCGCTTGCTGGCTATCGTCACCCGCGAAACCGCCACCATGGTCCGCCTTGGCTCACCGCTCGAAACTCACCCCGGTGCAGCCGGGATCGCCCGCCTCACCAGCTATAGCCGCGACGAGGTGCGCTACGCCATGTTCGCCTTTGCCGGGCTGCTGATCGAATTGGTCGCCACCTTCGGCCTGCTGCTTGGCGCAAGATCAAAGCCAAAGCGCAAGTCAAAAAACGAACCGCCGGGCAGCATCTATGAGGCGCTCAAGCTCAAGGTCGACGAGAACGGCAACGTCACCACCAGCTATCGGATGCTGGCCGAGGAAATGGGCTGGTACATAAAAGGCAAGAAGCCGAATGTCAGCCGGGTCAAGCGGCGGCTGGAGAAAAAGCAAAAGGATGGCCTGCTAACGTATCAACCCTCGCCCACCGGCACAAAAGTCAGATTGATGGAGTATGCATAGACGCAAAAAAAGCCCCGCTCACCGGAACAGGTGAGCGGGGCTTTTCTTTTGTATTGGGCTTTTCTATCAGGCCACTCTTAATCGGGCCAGAGAGCACTCAATGCAAAGGGCACTTCGGCAAAAGGGTCTATGGCGATCTCGTCGTCATTTGCGCGGGTGGCAATCAGTGTCCATTTGCCGTTTTGCAATTCAAAGGCTTCCAGTGTGCGGTTATCGGGTTCAATGAACCACAGGTAGAGAACCTTGAAGGTTGCATAGATGTCGCGTTTTTCCAGCCGGTCATAGCGGGCGGTGGAGGGAGAGATGACTTCACAGATCCAGTCAGGCGGGGTTTCAAAGAAGGCTGTTTCCGGCAGTTTGGGCATATTTTCACGACGCCAACCGGCCAAGTCTGGCACCAGCACATGGTCGCCTAAATGCAATTCTGACTCAACCAGTATCCACCAGCCACCGGGGCCGCCCCTGCCTTTTTGAAAAGGAGACATCATCTGAGCCAACGAAGTCTCAGCATGGGCATACTTCGGAGCCGGGCGCGGATGGGTGATCAGCGCGCCATTGATGATCTCGGCGACCATATGGGGTGGGACTTTTTCAAGGTCTTCATATGTGGCGGGCGTGATGACCGGCTGACCCATCTGAATGTTTCCTGTGCTGTGTTTCCTCAATTTGTCTGGCTGCTCTCATACTATCTGGAAATGACAGGCAAAACAAATCCATTGCGAATAATTTCTGTTTAGCAAATTTAGCTAATCGTCAATTTAGGGGCATGTCAACGCTGCTTGGTCACTATCTCCTTGGCATGTCCCTTTCACCTCTTATTCAATGTGTGTTTTTGTAATTTTTTCATTCGCCCCTTCAACATTGAAACGCAACATCTGTGCACGTCTTTGAAAACACCTCATATGGGGTTTTGTAGTTGAGACATTTTCTGGGTCGTCTGTTCAGCCTGTCTTCAATTA
>JAKIUO010000147.1 GCA_021647535.1 Hyphomicrobiaceae bacterium | reverse complement strand
AAAATCTGCGCCCGGATTTTTTGCCTCATAGGCATCAATTTCCTGATGCACAAGTCCGGTAAAATCAACAAAACTAGCGCCGCTTTCTGTGCCAAGTGTCGCCCGTGAATTGGCCATAAATTCAATCCACTTTTCCCCGTAAATCCGGCTGGCCTCCGACATGGCGATATCACATTGCAAACCGTATTTTTGCGCATCCGCCAGAGTCTTTTCGCCAATCAACCATTTCTGCACGGCAAACGAGCCACACCATGCCGGTAGCTTCCTCGCCCGATAACCAATATCCAGCGCACGGTCTTGATAGTCGGGGACCTCATGATCCAGCAGATTTTCGGGAATAAAACCGGTCAGCGTCTGCTCAAAACGCACATTGTCAAAATAGTCATTGCGGTAAATCTTGCGGATCACATCCTTGTTGACCACCGTAAAAATGACCGAAACACCCAATCGCTCCGCCGCACTCGACGTACGATCCACCCAGCGAAATTCATCTTGTATAAACAGCATCTTAGGGCCATCAAATGCCGCTATGTTATTTGCCAGATCTTCACAAATAAAATGCGGCAGCGAAATGACAATCGAATAGTGGAATATAATGGCATCGAACAGAGCGACATCCACATCCACCTGTCCAGCGACATGAGCATCAAGCATCACCACATTATAGCGACTATAGCGCTTGAACGAGTTGACATGCAGATCCACCGTTCCCGTATGACAGGCCGCCTCAGCGTAAAGCAGGAGTATGTTTTTTTTTCTTGTCATAGGTATCTGCTATATCTCACTAAACTGTAGCTCTTCTCGCCGCCTGGCCAAATAGCCATAAATGCCAAAAGATAACGAGCCTGCCGATTATCAAAGCAACACCTTTTTTAGCAATGGCTTGAGCATTCGGCTTGCTATTCTCAGAATAAACAATAAAGGAATAGAAAAAATCTTTGGCAATTTATTTTCTATAAATTTATAGGTAGAAAATATTATTTTCTGAAAAAATACCGCCACTCTCATCCGTCTATGCCGTCTCAAAGCCTTTTTGAGTTTGACAGCCAAGTCCATAAGCACGATTTCCTGATCTAAATGGACCCGTCTTTCACTGGCCTCCTGATCGAAAAGAATTTTTCTTTCCATTGCCTCTCGCTCGAAAAGATCACGTCTCTCTTTGGCTTCAAGGTCTCTTAGCTTGCCATCTATTATTCTGTCGATGTTTTTACTGCTAGATCTACTTTCTCTGGCATGTTTTTGAAACTCATCTTCACTGACATTATCAAAATGCTCTATGAAACTCCTGTGTGTCCATGTCTGTGAACAGGCGATCTCTTTATAGGCATTTTCTATGATTTCCCCGGCCCTCTCGGGATCGCGCAAAATCGCCACCACCTCGTCCATATTGGAGTGATCGGGCAACAATTCCACATAGTGACGCCCCGGCTTGGCAACACCGGAATAAGTCCCGGGATAAAGGATCATCAACACCCGCAGAGCGGCCGCCTCAAACACGCGTGGCGAAATGACATGGATGACCACCTCATTGTCGCGTCCCTCCAGATATTTGTCGCGCACCTCTTCAAAGGACGCCTCCGGGTTGGCCGCTTCATATTTGTCGATTTCCTGATACACCAGCCCGGTATAGTCAACAAAACTGGCTCCGCTCTCCGTGCCAAGCGTCGCCCGGCATGAACTCATGAATTTAATCCAGTCATCGCCATAAATACGGCTGTCTTCCGACATGGCAATATCGCATTGAAGGTCATATTTTTTAGCAGTTTCAAGCGTTTGCTTGCCAATCTGCCATTTTTGCAAGGCAAATGACCCGCACCAGGCTGGCAGCTTTCTGGCCCGGTAGCCAATATCGAGCGGGCGGTCCTGATAATCAGGCACTTCTAGTTCCAGCAGATTTTCAGGAATAAAGCCTGTCAATGTCTGTTCAAAACGCACATTGTCAAAATAGTCATTGCGATAGATCTTGCGGATCACATCCTTGTTGACTACCGTGAAAACAACCGAAATCCCCAGCTTCTCTGCCGTTTCGGAAGTCCGGTCCACCCAACGATATTCATCTTGGATAAACAATATTTTGGGACCATTAAAAGTGCTTATTTTCTGCAGCAGTTCGTTTGCCAAATATTGCGGCAGCGAGATAACGATCGAATAGTGAAAGACAATAGCATCAAACATATGCACATCAACATCCATCTGACCGGCTGTGTGGGAATCAAGGGTCACCACATTATGGCGACTATACTGCCCGAACGACTTGATGTGAAAATCAACCGTTCCGATATGGCGGGCGGCATCAGCACAGAGCAGCAATATGTTTTTTTGTTTGGAATTCATCGGATTTTGGCAAATGTTTCTCAAAAAGGTAACGATTGTTGGTATGTAAAAAGGACTACTTATAATCGACCTGCTGCACTTCAACAGAATCTTGAAGAAATTTCACAATTAATAATCGATTACAAACAGCTAAACGGGCACGAGCTCGAAACCAGCCCCCTCTTTTATTTCAATTCTATGAGTTTTTCGGGCTGATACCGTTATTTCGTAAGGACGGCATATCTGCTTCGCAAACCATTCTGGCATATCATCCAGATCACTGTATGAAATGCCGCGATCTTGTAATATTTTCCTTATCTTAGTGATGTCCGCCGCATATTCCGGCTTGTCATCACAGCTTCTTGGCAAGTGCAATGACAAGCTAAAGCCGCCATAGTTTATGGCATCAATCTCAAAACCGGCACCCACCATGCTATCCCTAAGCAATTCCTCTGTATAACTCCGCAAGTGAACCAGATCATAGCTACACCCCAGATATGTGGAATAACCCAAAAGATTCTCCCGATAGGGAACCCGTATAACAGCAAGGCCACCCGGCTTCACAGCTTCATTGAGGCAGTAGAGAAAATTGCTGACATTCAACACATGTTCCATCACATCCGTACAAGTGACGAAGTCAAATCGTTCACGAAAAGGCATCTCTTCGGCATTGGCCAATATGCACTCAAGTGTCTCATCTTTTTTCTTCAACCGCTTTAAGTAGGGCAAAGCAATATCAACGGCCGTCACCTCTGCGCCACGCTTGATCAGCGCATTGAGTAGCAGCCCTTTACCCGAACCTATATCACAACCTTTTTGACCAGCCAGATTATCGCCCACTATTTTGGCTGTACGCTCAGCCAGCATCTCGACATAGTCAAGCTCCAAAATGGAATCATCCATGTCATCAGAAGCAATCTGGTCATATATTTGAGTATATCTGTTGAGCAGAGGGTCCGACTTGCCTCTCTTGCTGAGCAAGATCGGGATACCATCAACAATTTCGCCCTCCCAGTCGCAACTGCTACATTTCAATGCCTCAAGCTGAACCACTGATTCACGACATTGGGGGCAAATTAAACCAGTTTTAGCCTCTGCCTCTGCCTCTGCCTCTGCCTCTGCCTCTGCCTCTGCCTCTGCCTCTGCTTCTGATCGACCCGTCATATTCTGCCACCATTTTTTTTCCATTGTCATACAATCCACTGAGCTGGTTGCTTGTAAATGCTACTTTCAATATAATTTAATGTTCTGTAAACAGTAAAATCACAAAAGTTCGACACAAGGTCATAGCGGCGTGTTGGAAATTCAATCGAGTCATCTCCAGGAATTATATTAAAAGCCAAATAATACTCCCCCTCACCGAGAAGAAGCCTATCAATACAAACAGTAAATTCCTTTAACTCACCTTTCTTAGAACTAAACGTTACTTTATCACTACACATATGTGTAACATATCTTCCATCGATGCTGTTTATTCTGACAAAGTAATAAAGGCTAACCTCACCATCAACTTCACAAAGCACCTCACCTCTGAATTCAATTGCCGAATCGACGAGCAGCCTGCTGACAATTTTATTGTCCAGATATAACCCCAACCTTTCCAGCTTCACACCTTCCTCACTCGGCCAACGATAAACCCATTGACCATCACTCAGCTGGGTTTTACTTTCCCCAACCTCCGGTTTATCACCTTTGTCAGCAACTTTATTTGCTGTTTGTATCGCCACGGGGAAATCCGCTTTCTCTGGTATGGCAGCTTCAGCTATAGCCGCTTCAGGCTTGGCGGCTTTTGTCATAGCGGCTTCGGCTTCAACGACAGCCTCATCTTCCACATTATCTGCTAGAGAATTATTTTCCAGCTCCTTATGCGCCTTTGCAAGCCGGAGTGACACGCTACTACTATCCGTGGCAAGGTCTGCCCTTGGTATACCTCCCTCGATATGAGCAGCTTTTTCGTGTGAGAAGACTTCATATTCGCCGATCACATCCCTTGGTTCACCATCTCGCTTAATTTTGCCACCATCTATCCAGATCACCCGCTCGCAAAACTGCAAAACCTGCCCCATGGAATGGGAGACCAGCAAGAGGGTGCATCCTGATTTGGTCAGACGCTCCATCCGGGCAGAAGATTTTACTGAAAAATAGGCGTCCCCGGCTCCCAAAATCTCATCAACGATCAGAATATCCGGGTTTATGGCGGTCGCACAGGCGAATTGCAGACGTGACTGCATACCAAGCGAATAGGTCTTGAACGGCTGATCAAGAAACTGGCCCAGTTCACAAAATTCGATGATATCCTGCTCGGCGCGCTGCTTCTCTACTGGCCCCAGTCCACTATAGAGCAATGAGGCCGTGATATTTTCGCGCCCTGAAAACTCTGGATGAAAGCCAAGTCCGACCTGCATCAGCGCCTGAATATCTCCATTGATTTCCAACTCCCCCCCGGTATGGGAAATGGCCCCGGTGATCAGCTTCAGCAAGGTCGTTTTACCCGCCCCGTTCTGGCCAATAATACCGACCCGTTCGCCATGGGCAATACTGAAATTGATCCCGTTCAGAGCCGAAAATTCTTTCGGATCAATCTTGTGCCAGAAAAACAGCTTGTTGAGCCCCAGCAGGTCAATGGTCTTATCCTGCACATTGTCATATAATTTATAGACCTTGGAAAGGTTGCGCGCTGTTATGGCGGCGTTGTCGCGTGTCATTATACGCTCCTATATATTATCCGACAAAATCAGCTTGCCATTTTTGAATATGCCATACATGCCATGAAACCAGATCAGGGCAATAAGAACAACACCAATCAAAATGGGAAGGGGGGGCAGCTGCCCCAGTACCAGGATGCTCTGGAACGTCATCACATAATAGGCCAAAGGATTGATATAAAGCAATATCTTCAGTGAAGGTGGGATCATATCAGGTGTATAGGCTATGGGGCTGGCAACCAGCAGCAGGATAATGATATAGGTCAGCATTTGCTGCACATCCTTGACCATCAGGTTGGCCAGCGACAACGCCCAGACCATCCCAATCAGGGTCATGGCCATCAATATCAGTACAACAGGCAGCAAAAGCCATGTCCAGCTGATTCCGCCCAAAAAGAGCTTGTAGATAATCACCACGAGGCCGCCAGCGATGATCATCGAACCGCTGGCAATCACTTCACGCACCGGCAATAGCTCAGCAGGAAAGACCTTGTTGAGCAAAAGCCCCGGATCATTGCTGAGCGAAACAGCCCCAGCCGACAGCGCCTGCGAGAAAGCGATAAAAGGAATCAATCCGGCAAAAATGTAAAGGATATAATCCGCCAAAGACAGATTAATCGGTCTGATCTTGAAAATCACCGCATAGATAATGCCATACAGAGCCAGCAGCATCAGCGGCCCGATAATAATCCAGCCCATGCCAAACAGAGAGCCCGCAAAACGGGCCTTTAGTGAACTTTTGACAGATTCCCAAAGCAACTGGCGATATTTATACAAAAGAAGGTAGGGCTCGGCCCATTTGGATTGTGATATTGCCATCTATATTGTTACGCTATATCCATTTATAATCTGCTGGAAACAACAGCCTCGACGACCTTAGCAGTCTGTCTGGCCCTTTGCTCATAGGTGTGACTTTCCATTACCATGCCGTGGGCTTCTTCGACAATAGCCTGCCACAAGTTTTTGTCATGCAGTTTTTCCACGACCTCGACTATATTGGAAAAATCCGGCTCAAGCGGAATGTAGTGCTTGTCAGCTATCAGAATATCATTAAAGCGTCCAGGAAACATAATCTGGCAGGTACGAGTGCCGATGGCGTCAAAATTGCGCGATGAAATGGCCTTGGAATAGGCCGGACAGCGCGGCGCGGTCTTGAAAAACCGTTCATAGACCTCATCAAAATCGAGTTTTTCATCCTCGAACACACCATATTTGATCGGGCCTTTCTTCAGCAGGGTCATCAGCGGAGATTTGACCGCCGCCGGCAGGTGGCGCACCAGGCTTCGCAGGGGACTGTCTTCACCAATAACAATCCCGGAGCGCTGTTTTTGCGCATAGTCATGCACCTGGCTAACCAGATCATCGTCGGGTTGCAGATACCAGCTGCCGGTTTCCGTAGAGAGAACAGCCCTGCAATTCCCCAAAAATCCCGCCCATTTTTCTGGCGTAAAGCGTTTGGTAGTACTGATATCGCAAGTCAGTCCCAGCTCTTCACCCTGCTCAACGAAATAGTCGATGATGGCGTTGCGGTCATTGTCTCCCAGATAGGGAGGATAGCGATAGCTGCGCATACCAATATCAATGGAGCGCTGCTCATAAGCCTTTCCGGAGCGAAACAGATCAGGATTAAGGGCGTGAGGGATGGAAACGATTTTGGCGTTTGAGCCTTGATAAATATAACTCCCGGCTTCCTCAAGCAATTGCGTGGCGATGATATCAACCCGGCAGGCTTTTAGCAGATCAACCTTGGCCATCAGCGGCAGGTAAGGAGAATTGAACTCGTTGCCGATGAAGCTCAGCACAACACCGCGTCGACGATCGGCCAGAATATTGGCCAGCGGCTGCAGATAGCCCAGCGTATCGCCGGTGGCGCTGTGCAGCAGAATAAACAGATCGAACTCACCCATGAGGGCGGCCAATTCATCAGGCCCCTCCTTCATCAGATTGAAGATCTGACAGTCGAACAGATCGCAGCTTTGATAGGCGTGCGCCCAGTCGTCATAATAGGAGGCCCGATGCTCATATTGCAGGGTCAGAATCAGCGTTCTGATTTGACTGTCCCTTGCCATCAGCCGATATGCCCCTTGATCAGGGCCACAATTTTATCCGCCGCATCACCGTCGCCATACTCATCAATTTTCTGGCGCGGCTGAACGAAATCATCCTCACTCCACAGCCTGTTCCAGCCCGCTTCAACCGTCTCCACCCATTCGGTTTCGGTGCGCATGGTGATACAGGGGACGTTATGGAAATAGGCTTCTTTCTGCAGTCCGCCAGAATCCGTAAAGACATTATTGGCCCCGGCCAGCAAGCGGTGAATATCGAAATAGCCAACAGGATCGATCAGCTTCATGTTTTCTGGTTCGATGCCATAGGTCGCCAGAGTGTTTCTG
>JAKIUO010000146.1 GCA_021647535.1 Hyphomicrobiaceae bacterium | reverse complement strand
CACGCCCGCCAGAGCTGCGCGCCCGTTCATGGATCTGCAGAGCCGCTGTTTCCGGCGTGACCACCGGCTTGACCATATCGCGAGGCCGCGCCGTCGTCGCATAGACATAAGAGAGATCGCCCACAGCCTCTTCCATCGTCTCATAGACAATGGCGTTTTGCGTGACGAAGATCGCCCCCGAGGCCGCCTTGTTGGCGCTCTCAGACGGCCAGCCATCGCGGGGGCGCACAAGGCGCAGCTGATACAGCCCAAAATTGGCCATGGCGCGCGCCGCCATCCCCACATTCTCGCCAAGCTGCGGCTCGGCCAGAATGATCACGGGGGCGTCGGGATTATGATTGGGTATGTTTCTTTCTGACATGGGGAAACTGATAGCAGAAGGACAACGCTTTCAGCAATCCTCGTGAAAAATAATCAACGTCTCTCCCTGATTATTTTTTCAATCACCACCACCTGCCAATATCAACACAAAGAAAAAGGGGCGCAACAAATGTTGCACCCCTTTAAATTGAACGTGACGATCAGGTTTTATCTGCCCCTAAAAGCTATTCCATTCCTGGTCGGCTGACTTTTTTTTATAGCGGTAGGCGCGCTTCCAGCCGATGCCATAGGACCAGGGCAGTCCAGCATTTTTCCAGCCATTGACTGTGCGCTTGCCGTTTTTATCGAAATCACCTTCATAGCCATCAATAATCGAATAGACCTTGGTAAAGCCCGCATTGGCCAGACGGTTGGTGGCGATGGCCGAGCCTTTGCCATTGCGGCACATGATGAACAGCACCGGATCTTTTTCCAGGCCCTTACGCTTGATCATGTCGGTAACGGCTTCGACAAATTCAAGATTGTCCCAGCGCTGATATTTCTTGCCATCATCGGTCAGCACAGAAGAAAGCGGTTTGATCGGAATATTGGCATCAGCAATATCGGGCATCCCCAGAAAGTTGACCTCAGCCTGGGTGCGCACATCCAGAAACAGCACTTTGGGGCTCTGCTTTTTGAACTTGTAAGCTTCTGATGAGGTTAGATAGAGACCAAGCTCTGTGGTTTTGTTGATTTCCAGCTCAAAAATATCTGCGCTGGTTTCAAACTCTTGCGCTTGCACAGTTTGAAGGGGCGCGAAGGCCACCACTAAAAAGAGCCCTGCAACCAGATTTTTGAGTGCTGTTAGCGTTTTAGTCATGAGTTATCTCCCAATATTTCTATCAAAAAACACATTCCTTAAATCTGGCACGCACGAACTCAGCCAGAACGAATCATCTTATCTGTCCCCAAGGTAATATTTATATTCACATATTTGAATACGTATTTTTGCATAGCAGTTATGCGCAAATTGACACAACTGAATTTTGGGGGATGCAAAACGACGCTTAACAAAGGCGCTATCGCCGCTCCCATAGGCTTTTGCCCACAGAGCTTGGCAAGTCTCGAACGGTCGGCTATGGTTCGCGCAAATCCATTCAATCCAACAAATCCAGAGGTTTTATATGTCAAAAATCAAGGTAGCGAACCCAATTGTCGAGCTCGATGGCGATGAGATGACCCGAATCATCTGGCATTTTATACGTGACAAACTTATACACCCGTACCTTGATTTAGAGTTAAAATATTATGACCTGGGCATGAAATCGCGTGATGACACCGATGACCAGATCACCATTGATGCCGCCCACGCCATCCAGAAATATGGTGTTGGCGTTAAATGCGCCACCATCACGCCGGATGAAGACCGCGTTGAAGAATTCGGTCTCAAGAAAATGTGGCGCTCGCCAAACGGCACCATCCGTAATATTCTGGGCGGTGTGGTGTTTCGCGAACCGATCATCTGTAATAATGTGCCGCGCCTCGTGCCGGGCTGGACGCAGCCGATGATTATTGGCCGCCATGCTTACGGCGACCAGTACCGCGCCACTGATTTTCGCGTGCCGGGCAAGGGCAAGCTCACCATGAAATGGGAGGCCGAGGACGGTAGCCAGACCATTGAACATGAAGTGTTTGACTTCCCCTCCAGCGGCATCGCCATGGGCATGTATAATCTCGACGACTCGATCCGCGACTTTGCACGGGCAAGCATGAATTACGGCCTGAAGCGCAAATTCCCCGTTTACCTCTCGACAAAAAACACCATCCTTAAAGCCTATGACGGCCAGTTCAAGGATCTGTTTCAGGAAGTATTCGACGCCGAGTTCAAGGAAAAATTCGACAAAGCCGGCCTGACATATGAGCATCGCCTGATTGATGATATGGTCGCCGCCGCGCTCAAATGGTCCGGCGGTTTCCTCTGGGCCTGCAAAAACTATGATGGCGACGTGCAATCCGACACCGTGGCGCAGGGCTTTGGTTCACTCGGCCTGATGACCTCGGCGCTGGTCACACCCGATGGCAAAATCATGGAAGCCGAAGCCGCCCACGGCACCGTCACCCGCCATTTCCGTATGCACGAAAAAGGCGAAGAAACCAGCACCAACTCAACCGCCAGCATTTTTGCATGGACGCAAGGGCTGAAACATCGCGGCAAACTCGACGACAATCAAGAACTCATCCGCTTCGCAAAAACACTGGAAACCGTCGTCGTCGATACCATCCAATCCGGCCACATGACCAAGGATCTGGCCCTGCTGGTCGGCGATGAACAGGCCTGGCTCTCAACAACCGGCTTCCTCGACAAAATCGACGAGAATTTGCAAAAAGCCATGGGCAGCGCTGGCGCCTAAAACCGCTGGCGCGGTTGCCCTCGCCGGGCAGGCGTGCTGCGCGCACAGCGGCAAAGGGCAAGCCCCTTGCATCCCCTATTTGGGGGATGTTAATGTGGAATAGAGGCGCATACGTATTTGCGAGGCGCGGGCTTGCAGTCCCGCCCGACATTAGGGATTTATTTGCATGAAGATCAAAAATGTACCCTCGCTTTCTGATTTTCTCAAATCATACAGGCAGGATTTCCCAAAACCGACAAGTGGAAAAGAATACTATTCTGATTTGCTATTTAGAGGACAAGGAAATTCGAAATTCAAACTGGAAACAACACTTGAAAGATATACAAAAAAACAGTTTTCCTTTTACGACTATTTACAACGCCTCGACCTTTGTCATGATGAAGAAGGATTGGCCCAGCACCTTGCATTTAAAAACCTGAAGCAGTTGGATTTGTAAAAAGGTTTTCCTCATTCCCAAGCTCTGCTTGGGAACGAGAAATAGATGAGCACTCAAAAGCCTTAATCCATGAGAATACTCCCCCGTCATTCCCGCGCAGGCGGGAAACCAAGCGGCTGTCGGCGGGCATCGAATTTTCCGTGATAATAAGCCCGCATTGCAAGCTCCCTCCCCCACATAAATGCCGAGAAAATTGAGGTTTGACTGAGACCTGCCCTTCGACGAGATGACTTTTTTTCTCACTCTCAAGAGGAACTTGGCAACGAGAAACAGGGCAGACCCTTGCCTCTCCTATTTTGCTGAGTTAGCGTGAAACGTAGGTCTGCGCACCATTCCGGGCCCCGCGCGACGGGGTTTGCAACCCTATTGCAATGTTCATGCAGAGGGTGAGGCCGATATTAACGCAACGAGCAAGATTACAAACCCCGTCCAGCGACAGGACCTTACCGGCTGCGCTTAACATCTATTGCGCCTCTCCCTACAAGATCGTTTCCATATCTTGTGATCCGTGAATAATTCTCAAAACTGATATGGAAGCTTCCTCAATCTGGTACAAAACAACATAGCTACCATGAACAAGACGGCGGATTTCATAGCCGTTGCGTTCCTTCAAAACAGGCCCGCGCTTTGGAAAATCTTCCAACGCAAAACAGCTTGCTTCCAGTTCTCTGGTAAAACTGAGGGCGCGATCAGGATTGTCTGCGGCAATAAAAAGAACGATTTGCAGAAAATCGTCTGCTGCAGGATCGGTAAGCTCAACTCGCATCTTGCTGTTCTTTTATCTTTTGCAATCTCGCCTTTACATCCGCAAAAACCTCTTTGGCGGGGCGTGTGCACCCTTGCGCTGCCGCTCTTTGCCCCTCTTCTATGGCGGCATCCAGCGCCTCAAGTCTTTTTTCGCGTTCCTGCACAAGGCGCACCCCTTCGCGCAGAACTTCAGAGCGTGAGCGGTAGCGCCCTTTTGTGATCAGCTCGTTCAAATAGTCTTCCAGCGGTTTTCCAAGATCAGCACTAACGGCCATAAGAATTCTCCTTTGTGCCGATTTTAGCAAAACCAATAACTATTATCAAATCCCCCTCAATACAAAATCTCTTTTCTCCGTCCCAAACTCTGCTCGGGAATGAGAACCAGGACCAGCCCCTTGCTTCCGTAAATTTGCTGAGTTAGCGTAAAGCGGGGTGTCCATACGATTCCATGTGTGGTCTTGCGAATACTTTCCCCACTATATCTGACAAATGGAGTTCAACATGAAGACCCAGAGCGAAACGAAAGCCAAACTGTCTACTTTGTGGATCGTCATCATGTTCAACATGGCTTTTATCGATATATTGTCTTTCTATATCCCCGGCAAGCAGGAAGAACTGGCGGCGTTTGCGGGAGACACGCCTATTGCCCAGCTCATGCTGGGAGGGGCCATCGTGCTTCAGATCCCCATTCTGATGATTTTTCTTTCAACGATCATGCCCTATAGCCTTAATCGTTGGGCCAACATCATCGTCGCACTTTTGATGATCGCCTTTGTCGTCGGTCCAGAAATAGGCAATGCTGCGGTCAGCCCCCACTATATATTCATGGGAGCTGTCGAAGTTCTGTTCATGCTCTATATAATCTGGACCAGCTGGAAATGGAAAAAACAGAGCGAAAGGCCTGACGATGGAGTTCATATTCCTGATGCATGATGATGCGAGCGACAAGGCCCGCGAGCTGCCCGTCACGGATTGATCACGAAAACCCTGCCAGTTCCGAACAAACACAAAAAAAGAGATCCGGCCTTGGGAACCGTATCTCTTTCTTTTTGGATGCTAGTCTTAAGTTGTGGCTCTTAAAGTTTGGCTCTAGCGGTTTGCATTCTGGAACGCACAGACCGTAGGAGAAATCTGCTGTTCTTTCATGCGGTTGTTCAACGCCTCTTAATTCGTTGAGATGAAACTGGATGGAACTTTTAGCACCGGGCCTCTTGGGAAAGCTGTGGACTTTGTTCTCTTATGCTTCAAAAGTGCTTGTCGGTTTTTTTGTGTGTAGTGTGGTCTGTGGAGTTATCAGTGCAGTATGGGTTTAGCTAACCAGGGGTGAAAGTGAGAGCGCCATGGGCAATACAACGAGGCCAGTTACCATCATCATTGCTGCCAGTGTTTTATTAAAATCGCTCATATTCTTAGCCCCTTGAATTTCTGTGTTGCCGTCTTGATTATCTTGTCCCGCTTGCCTCAGTGGCTGGCGATGAATATAATCTACCCCCGTATCGCGACCAGACAGGGGCGCAAATGTGACCACTTAAAGAGGCCCCAATGCCGCCCCAATAGGTCAAATCCATGCCGCAATATCAAAAAATACCGCGAACTGAAAACGGAACGCTAACGGTCAATATTTATGCGAGCTGGTATCAGTTTCACTCTATGCAATTGCCGCCATCAAGATGTTGATTTTGACAGGTGCCCGTCGAAATGAAATTCTGATCTTGCAATGGCGTTTTGTCGATATTGAGCGTGGATTGCTTCTTTTACCAGATTCAAAAACGGGTAAAAAAAGGCTCGCCTCAGGGTTCCAGCTGCATAGGCTGCCTGCCTGCCAAACCGGCTCGGTTCGGCGAGGGCAAACGCCGACAGGCGCTCTACTCCAGCCGATCCAGTCGCAACCGCCCTCGTTCATCGCTCAGCCGCCACGCGCTACCCAACACCGCCAGCAGAGTGCCGCTGGCCGTTGCACCGCCGATCAGAAACATAATCAATATTTGATATTTTGTGGCTTCTACCGGGTCGGCCCCTGCCATGATCTGGCCGGTCATCATGCCGGGCAGCGAGACGACACCGCTGGCGGCCATGGCGTTGATAATGGGCATCATGCCGGTTTTGAGGGCCTGGCGCACTGGTTGCTCGATGGCTTCAAAGCGTTTGTGGCCAAGGGCGATGCGCGCTTCGATGCTCACACGTTCACGTTTTAGCGTGGTGATCAGGGTTTCCAGACCGAGTGAAATACCCGACAAAGTATTACCCAGCACCATGCCAAGCAGCGGCAAGACATAGCGCGGCGCGAACCATGGGTCGGGGGAAATGACGAAGGCGACAGCCAGCAGGGTTGTCGAGATTGAGATGAAAAACATGGTGGTGGTGCCAATGCCATAGCTCCACCAGCCTTTGAGGCGGGTCGTCAGCCGCGCTGCCACTTCGCGCCCGGCCACGGCCACCATAATAAGCGCAAGGCCGATCGTCCACCAGGGCGAGGTTTGCACAAAAATGAATTTCAGTACGAAGCCGATAAGGCTCAATTGCACCAGCATACGGGTGGTGTTGATGAGCAGGGTCTTTTCCAGCCCGAGGCGAAACCAGATGGAAATCATGCCGTTGGCGAGGATCAAAACGGAGGCCAGCGCCAGATCCCAATAGCTCAGGGATATATAATTCATCGCGCTTCAAACCTTGTTTTGCCATCCTCGATGGTGAGGGTGTGAGTGGCCAGCCGTTCAGCCTGCGCAGTGCTATGGGTGACAACGACAAGTATCACCCCGTCTTTTTGCAGCGCCAGAATTTTCTTTTCCATCAGTTCAGCCGCGACCTCATCCAGCGCCGAGGTTGGTTCATCGAGCAATAATACTTTTGGACTGCCTTCAAGGGCACGCACAAATGACAGGCGCTGACGCTCACCCGACGACAGATGCGCCACCGGACTGGCAAATAGTTTTGCGGCCAGCCCAAGCTCATTGGCGCTTTTTTTTGCGCGCGCCAGCTCTGTAAAATGCGCGCCTACCTGCTCTCCCCACCAACCGCTTTCCGCCGACAAAAAACGTACTTTCCGGCGCCAGTTGTGAGGGGCCATACGCGCACCACTGCCTTTGTCGAGGGTGATCTCGCCGCTGGCTTCATCCAGATCGGCGATGGCGCGCAACAGCAGGCTTTTGCCCGAACCAGACGGGCCGCGCACCACCAGCAGATCGCCCTTGTGCAGATCAAAGCTGATCGGGGCCAGCCCACGCACTTTTAGATTTTTGACGCTTAACACGGTTTTTCATACTCAATACGCCAATGGGGAATGACCCGCCCATCGGGGCGCACTTCCTCAAACTCTGTGACCGACAATTCGACCAGTCCAAGTTTCAGAAATTGATCAAGTTCCGATTTGGCCAGCTCCCAGGGCGGCCCGTCCGGCACGACATCTTCAGGCCGCGAACGCGAGATCACCAGCAAACGCCCCTTATCCGCCAAAAGGCTGACAATCGCCTTGAACAGCTCTGGCCGCAGTGACGCTGGCAGGGCCTGGATCGTATAAGTTTCATGCACCAGATCGAACTGGCCGAGCAAATCTTGCGGCAGCTTGAAC